>JBCDGY010000321.1:0-3549 GCA_039414375.1 Bacteroidota bacterium
CATAGCCTTTGTACTCCATGTAATGTGCTGTATTGGTTGCAACTTCCTTGCCATACAGCGTTTCTACAATATGGAAGGAAAGATCAATTCCAGCAGAGATCCCAGCAGAGGTATATAATTTTGTATCGGACTGCACATATCGCTTTTCCTTTTGTGGGTATGCGGTAGGATCCATTTTTTCAATAAAGGGATAAACCGTATGGTGGGTACAATACGGTTTATCGTGCAATAAGCCCAACTTTGCCAAAATAGCGGCTCCGGTGCAAACACTTAGCGTTAGTTCCGATTCTGCAACAGCTTTTTTGACCCATGCTAGGCTAACTTTGTCTTTGATCACCAAGCTAGCACCCATACCACCCGAAAGAATAAGGATGTCTAATTCGGGTGCATCCTCAAAAGCATGGTCAGGATTTATAGAGAGTCCATTAACAGCCAATATAGGATCTGTTGTCTTAGCAATGATCCTTACATCAAATAAAGCGTCATTGTGTATTTGGTTAGCTACTGAAAAGACTTCAAAAGGCCCTGCGAAATCCAATACTTCTGCATTGGTAAAAATGAATATTCCAACAGTCTTTTTTTGATGGGGTATAGAATCATTAGCGTTGAACATTGCCTGAGTTTGAAGTAAGCCAGTGCAAAAAAGGCAAAGAGCGAGAATGGGTATTTTTTTCATACTTATTTGGATAATTTTTGTGATTTAAAAACTGCTTTATTTTTTGTTGAGATAGCTCTTTTTTTTGATAAAGTGTTCTCGTAAAATCATCAGTAGTCATAAAAGTGATTTGTGATATTATCAGCTAGCAGCATCCCATAGTTATTGACGATCTCGTTCATAGTTTTAGAAAAAAGCGTTCTTTACTTTTAGCAGTGGCGCCCAAACGGTGGTAAAATTGGATAGCCCGCTCGTTAAATTTTGGCGTTTGCCATTGTATTTGAGCACACCCCAAAGTAGCACCTTCTTTGGCAATGCGACGCATCAATTGCTTGCCGATACCTAAGCCTCTGGCATAGTCCCGAACAAACAAACAGTCCATATACAAATACTCTTTAACTGTCCAGGTGGCAAACTGTTTCATATAAGTGGCATAGGCTACAATTTCTCCGTCTATTTCCGCCACCAGGCAATACAGTTTAGGGGTGGTGGCGAACAGTGCCCGGCCCAGTTCTTCTTGTTTGCCTTTACCGTCATACGCTGCGGCTTCAAATTGTGCATGAAATTCGCACAGCTCTATTATTTGGGGTAGGTCATCGGTTGTAACAAAGCGAATGTTTGCTTTTAATCTCATTGTTGTATCACTTTTCTAAAGGCATTTTTACATTTAATGCGATCGCCTTCGAACTCGAAAAAATCACATCCCTTCATGGTGTCTCCTGTCGCAGTATGGTATTGCCATTGCCAATATCCACGATCACCTTCGATAAGTAAATTCGAAACCGAAGAAGCGGTACTGTTGTCAAAAAGTATTAGGCGCTGTATGGCTTTTTTTATTGCTTCTTTTCCTTGGTATTCGTGGGCACCTTCAAATCGCAAAGAAGGGCTATAGATACAATCCTCTGTAAAGAATTCAAGAATGGTATCAAGATCTTTAGTAGCCCATGCTTTGGCAAAAGCCATCATCAAATCTGTTGTCATACTACAGCAGTTAGAACCGTTTTGTGGTAGCCATTAAAATCAGGATCGGTCGCCTTTTTTAGGATGTTTTCAATCCAAGCCGAACGTTCATGAGCGAATACTTCTAGCTCCCATACGCAGAGTAGTCCATTGATATTGTAAGGGGAGTCTACAATGGTCTCAGGATTGCTATAACTACTAAGATAGACCTTGGTCTCAATCATTTCTCCTCCGGTCCACCAGTTCAACAATATCCAAACCCCTTCCCGAGCTTCGTGTACAATCAAAAAGGCATTGCGATAGGTCGGTAGAGGAGAGGCTTCTATTGCAGTAATCCAATGTGGTAGCTGCTCAAGGGCCTTTTTAAGAATTCCGGAGGCGCTAAAATGTGCTTGATGACTAATGGTATATACTTTAATGTTCCAGTCTTTAATGTTGATCCAATTGTGAAATTGGATACTCCGGTCTTTATAAGGTTCAAATAATGGTTTCACACTGTAACTGTATTTAAAGGGTGTTTAACTTAGCCTAAAGGTAGTTGGTAATTGATAATGCGCTAATTATTTTAATAGGGTAAATCAATTTTTTATATTATATAATTAGTATTATTAAAGTATATAGTTAATTAAATATGATTTTGGTATTTGGGGGAGATGCTCATAATACTCGAGCAGTAATATCCGTGTATCTTAAAAAAAGAGTTGACGCACTTTCGAGGCTCGGATATCTTGGTGGTGCTAAAGCGACGATTGATTTATGGGGGCACTTATTTTTCTAGTAACTCGGGATTGTCGTCGGATTTTTCACAAACGATAAAAAGATAATCTCCCATATCATTTTCGTAAGATTTTGTAAGCTTTTCAATCTTTCCGAGGGCGATATCTTTACGCAATTGGGCCAAACCATGAGTAACCTCTTCTTGGTTGGCTAAAGCTGCAAAGGAGGAAATACCATTGCGAATGTGTTCTTTTAAATAACGTTCTGGATGCTGCTTGCCGCAACAGAGGAACCAATCTTTTAGATTGGGCTGAACATTGTATTTTTCAGTAGCGACAACTGTAAACCCACTTTCCCGAATTACTTGGTAAATGGTTTTTAGGCCCGGCATTTGCTTTGAGGCATCCGCCAACATTTTGGGGAAATAGTAGTTTAACCAATAACCCTGCATTTGTTTAGGAGTAGCGGTAAAGATTACAAGACGAGATGGGGACTTTGCGACCCTATATAGTTCTTGAAAGCTTTGTTTGATATCTTCCCAATGATGGATGGTGAGGCAAGCCATAATACCATCGACAGTACTATTCGTCAAGGACATTTGTGCAGCGGTACCTTTTTGCCAAGTAACATGTTTATTGCGCTGCTTGGCTTTTTCGAGCATTTTGATGGAAGGATCTATACCGATGCACGAAAAGCCCCTTGTCTGTAGTTCGTGGGTGTAGTTTCCAGTACCACACCCAATATCTAAGTAGATTCCGGTAGCTGTAGGGTGTAGGTGTTTTATCAATTGTTTTGTAATATAAGGATCTGCTCTGCGCGTGGCATCGTAGTTTTTGCCGATGTGGTCATATTTAGCATCCATATCCTATGGCTTCTCTAAGAGCCCAATATCTCTAAAATATTGATTCCAAAGCTTTTTGGTATCAAGGATATTTGTTTTTTAGATAAAAGTCTTTTGCCGTCTCAATTTACACTGAGATGGTTCGAAAAATTAATATGGTCTATTCTGAAGACGCGTTTGCAGATTGATAGTGTCCCGTGGGTATTCTTTACTAGAAAAAATGATTTCGAATAAACTGTTTTTAAATAGGGAAGTAAAAAAGAGGCTTATCGTTTAAATAGTCGTTCCTTACGATTCTATTAATTCTTTGTTTTCCAGACATATATTTGATTACTTGTGGTGTTTTAGCTAGGCTAGAATTGCAGGGATATTATTA
>JBCDGY010000322.1:0-3541 GCA_039414375.1 Bacteroidota bacterium
ATTAGTGGTAATACTATCACCACCAAATCCCCCATGACCTATCATCACATAACTTTTCTCTCCACCACCAGCCTGCATAGCAACATCCCCAAAACCTGTTCGACCAGCACGAACCGTAATATCTCCAGAATGAGATCTAATACTAACTCCGGATTACGCGCAAAACCCTCGGGTGAGGCTACCTCCATCACATCATGCCCTTCCCATAATCCATTGGCATCGCGAAAAGTCCTAAGGCCGCTCTCCGCGCTCATTCCTGCACCCGTTAAGACCACTATTTTTTTGTAAGTCATAATTCAAAAATACCATTTTGATTATCTTACCCTCATGATCGATCATGATTTGTTGACCTACTTAGAAGGATTCCTAACCGACCAACGAAAGCAACGTTTTGTAGAGATCTTATCGCAATGCACTACCTATCTCACCGTAGCGGTAGAAGATGTATATCATCTACACAATACCAGCGCTATTATCCGTAGTTGTGATTCCTTTGGCATTCAAGAAGTACATGCTATAGAAGACCGTTTTGGAGACCGCCTGGATAAAAAAATAGCGCTAGGTGCTGAAAAGTGGGTGGATGTCCATCGGCATGCGACAACAGTTTCTTGTATTCAGCATTTAAAGGCGCAAGGGTATCAAATTGTTGCTACGGTACCGCAAGAAGGCGGGCAGTTATTGTCCAATTTTGAGGTGACAACAAAAACTGCGGTATTTTTTGGAACCGAACGAGAAGGATTGAGTGAAGCCATGCAACAGCATGCCGATGCTTTTTTACAAATTCCTATGGTAGGTTTTTCTGAAAGTTTAAACGTATCGGTGTCTGCTGCTATTATCATCCAAAAGTTGGCCGATGAGTTGCGTAAGAGTCGTTTGCCTTGGCATTTATCGGACCTTCAGCAGCAGGAGAAACGGTTTGATTGGATTAAAAAGTCCATTAAGATTGTGGAACAAATTATCGGGCATTACCAAAACCCTTCTTGATTTTTGTATATTTAGTTATAACTAACTTATAAATAGATGATTACACTATTGTACATTATGGCGGCCTTGGTGTTGCTATTGTTGATTTTAAGCCTGTTGGCCCCTAAGGGATACGAAGTTTCTCGTTCTACTTTAATTGCTGTACCCAAAGACCAAGTTTTTAAAGTACTACGCTCCTTAAAGCAGCAAGATGAATGGTCGCCCTGGGCAAAACGCGATCCAAACATGCACAAAGAATATCGTGGTACTGACGGGGAAGTGGGATCGGTGAGTTACTGGAATGGCAATAAAGAAGTCGGAGAAGGAGAACAAGAGATCACAAAAATTATAGATGGTGAACGTATCGAAGGGCAACTGAGGTTTTTAAAGCCTTGGAAATCTGAGTCTGATTGCTACTTTGTAACAGAGGCTATAAGTGAAGAGCGTACCAAAGTCGTTTGGGGATTTACTGGAAAAAACAAATTTCCCTTCAGCATAATGATGCTTTTTATGAGCATGGATAAGATGGTTGGTAAAGACTTCGAGGAAGGATTAGCTACTTTAAAAACTATGCTGGAAAATAGTTTTAAAATCTCCTATTCTAAAAGCTCTAATAAGGCTACATCGTGATCGTTTTCAAGAATCACTTTACCATTACGGACCATAACATTGGTGTCTGAATAGGCTTCACGTAGCAAGGTGCCATCTCCGAAGAAACCTTTTACCCACAAAGATTTTTTACCCTTTGGCAGGTCCAATCCAATAGCGACCTTATCTCTAAAATCCCCATCGATATAGGTCCTGGAGAATACATAGGGCGACTTGGCGAGTTGCTTATGCTTCCCAGCGCCGATAGCAGGATGATTGCTGCGAAATTGACCGAGCTTTTGCCAGTGCTCGTGCACCTTTTGTACCGTTGCCAGGCTATCAAGGTCTTCCCAATTCATAAAAGATCTAAGATGCGCATCGCCTTCGGCACCTTCAATTTGTAGCGGTCTCATGGTTTCATCACCGTAGTATACTTGAGAAGCTCCGGGGGCCAATAACAACATATTCGCGGCCCTGTAGGGTTCATCGCGATTGCGGTCGTAAGGTTGTCCATCGTCATGAGAAGAAAGGTAGTTGAGCACACTTTTTCCTTCTAGTTTGGTATTTAGAAGATAACTGTAGCGGCGAAATACCTCTTCGTAAGTTTTTGCAGCGTCATTTTTCAGATCAAAGTTGATTAAGCCATCAAAGCCATTGGCAAAATAATCCACCTTTTGATCCCCAAAGTCAAAAGAACGTCCACCGGATAGTCCATAATTATAAACCTCTCCGACCATGAAAAAAGGGCTGTCATCCAAGACTAGTTTAGGATGCTTTTTCTTCCACAATCCAAAAGCGTAGTCTGCTTCTTTACGCAGTTCGTCCCATGCATTTTCATTAACATGCTTTACCGTATCTACACGAAAACCATCAACCCCAAATTCATGAATATAATCTGTCAACCACTTAATAATATAAAAACGCGGTGCTCTAGGGTACCCTGTGCGTTGAAAGAAAAGGTTCAGTTCATCCAGTTCTTGACTCAGGCGGCCTTCTTGCTTCCATTTGGCCAAAAGGCCATCGGGTAGTTCTACCGAAGCGTCCGACTCCGTTAAAATGTCTGGTAGGTTTTGTACTAGTGTACAAGCTGTGGTGTTTTCATAGGTGTCAAAAGTACATTGTGGATTGGTACGCACCCATTTCTCTGGCCAAACGGGATCTAACTCCGTAACCGGGCCGGTGTGGTTAAGCACCACATCCAAGAGCACACGAATACCTTTGGCATGGGCGGTTTTTATCAACTGTTGTAAGTCTTTCTTAGTTCCAAAATTAGGATCTATTGCGGTCCAGTCCTTGGTCCAGTAACCGTGGTAACCATAGGTGGGTCCAGTACCTTCATCTGTAGCACCATGCACTTGTTCTACTATAGGGGTAAACCAAATGGCATTAATCCCTAAATCATTAAAATAACCTTGTTCGATTTTTTGTGTTACTCCGACTAGATCACCCCCTTCGAAACCTCGAAGCACCGCTGTACTATCTTTACGCTCGAAGAAAACATCTTTTTCTGGATTACCGTTGTTAAAACGATCTGTTAGTAAAAAGTAAATATTCGCCCCTTTCCACACGAAAGGCGTTTCTTTTGAAACATTAGGAGATGCTATTGTCTTGGTTTCCAAGGAAAGTCCTTCTTTTTTCTTCTTAAAATGCTCGCAGCTACTGAGCGATAGCAATAATGCCATGGGGATAAGCCATTTTTGCATGGATCCAGTTTTGCCTAAAACTATAAAATGTTAATAAGAATCTAAAATTTATTTGAGGCCTTTCTAAGAGCTCATCAGCCTTGGAAGACCTAAATCAATTTTAAATTAGATAGAACATTCGATGTTCTATTCAACTTTAACCTACATTAACATTCTGGTCGTTAGAGGCTAAAAGTTTTGAAAAGCTAGCAATATCTCGAACTTGAAATAGTAATACTTTTAAAGGCGTTCGAAGAAGCGTTCCCGAGATCAATTTCTATTAAGCACCTTGTACTCTTCGTAGCAAC
>JBCDGY010000323.1:0-3514 GCA_039414375.1 Bacteroidota bacterium
GTAAGTGTTACCTTACCTTCAGCCTGGTCATGCATAGATCACTCGGTTTCGGGTCTGATCCCACGAACTCAACGCCCTATTAAGACTCGCTTTCGCTGCGCCTACACCTAACGGCTTAAGCTTGCACGTGAGACCAAGTCGATGACCCATTATACAAAAAGTACGGTAAGGCCCTTAAAAAAATTACCATGAGCCAAGAAGCTATTCGATTTTCACGGAAAGATCCTGCACAGTTTTTTAGAACCCTCAATAGAAGGGTAAATACCTATTTTAAAGAAGGTAATATCAAAAAAACAGGTAATTGGCGCCTTCATTTGAAGACAGTGATTATGTTTTCAATTTTTTTGACACCCTATTTCTTAATGTTAACCTTAAACTTACCGACATGGGCTCAGTTTTTATTGACTGTTCTTATGGGGGTTGGTATGGCTGGTGTCGGAATGAATGTAATGCACGATGCCAACCACGGTTCTTACTCTAGTAAAAAGTGGTTGAATAAAATACTTGGAAGCAGCATGTATCTGCTAGCAGGCAATGTATATAACTGGCAGGTACAGCACAATGTTTTGCATCACACCTATACTAATATTCAAGATCACGATGAAGATATGGATGCGGGCCGCGTACTGCGTTTTTCCAAACATACCGAATGGAAAAAGCACCATAAGTTTCAGCATTGGTATTCCATTTTTTTATACGGTCTTTTGACTTTTAATTGGGCATTAACCACTGACTTTAATCAGATGTATCGCTACACCAAGCGCAAGCTGTCTTATGGTAAGTTCCCTAATCCAATTCTTAATTGGAGCACGCTAGCGGTAACCAAGGTGCTTTATTTCGTTATTTGGATTCTTTTACCCATTTTGTTTTTCGACATTCCTTGGTGGCATGTACTAATAGGATTCTTCGTTATGCATTATGTAGCTGGACTTATTCTAAGTGTGGTCTTCCAATTGGCCCATATCATTGGAGAGGCAGATACGCCACTACCTGACGATACGGGTACCATGAAGAATACTTGGGCTATCCATCAATTGTTTACCACGGTAAACTTTGGCACTAAAAACCGTATTATTAATTGGTTTACTGGGGGGTTAAATCACCAAGTAGAACATCATATTTTTCCACACATTAGTCATATTCACTACACAAAAATTGCCAAAATTGTGAAGGAAACTGCTAAGGAGTTCAATTTGCCTTACCACGAGTACAAGACAACTAGAAAAGCCATAATTTCGCACTTCAAACATTTGAAGGAGCTTGGACAACGTCCGCTCCAATATCAATACTAGCGACAATGAGTAACCAACTTTCTGAAAGGATCAAAAGTCTTGTTCCTTCAGCAACGCTTGAAATGGCGGCAAAAGCTCGAGAACTAAGAGCCGCCGGCAAAGATGTTATAGGATTAAGCCTGGGTGAACCAGATTTTAATACCCCTGAATATATCCGAGAAGCTGCAAAGCAAGCCATCGACGACAAATACAATTCTTATACGCCAGTTGATGGTTATGGGGAGCTCAAAGAAGCGATTATTACCAAGTTTCAACGGGACAACAAACTCACTTATGAGCCTAGTCAAATTGTGGTATCTACTGGTGCCAAGCAAGCGCTCTACAATGTCGCGCAAGCATGTCTCAACGATGGAGACGAGGTGGTGCTACCTTGTCCTTATTGGGTAAGTTATAGCGATATCGTAAAACTGGCTGGGGGAGTACCCGTGGAGGTTCCTACAAGTCTAGAGACCGATTTTAAAATGACTCCTGCCCAATTGCAAGAGGCCATTACCCCAAAAACCAAAATGCTTTGGTACAGTTCTCCTTGTAATCCTAGTGGTTCGATTTACAGCCAAGAAGAGCTTAAAGCTTTAGCTGATGTATTACAAGATTTTCCGGAGATTATTGTGGTAAGCGATGAAATCTATGAGCATATCAATTACGGAGTTACCGCCCACGCTTCGATGGCCACCTTTGCTGATATGTATGACCGAACAGTAACTGTGAACGGTGTGGCCAAAGCCTTTGCTATGACGGGATGGCGTATTGGTTATATCGGCGCTCCAAGTTATATCGCTCGTGCTTGTAATAAATTACAAGGACAGGTTACTAGCGGTGCCAATTGCATTGCACAGCGAGCGGTAATTACAGCACTTCTAGAGCACCCAACAAGGGTGGATTACATGGTTGAGGAGTTTAAAAACCGACGCAAATTGATTTTAAGCTTACTCAATGCTATTCCTGGCTTCCAATGCAACGAACCACAAGGTGCATTTTATGTGTTTCCAGATATCTCCGCCTATTTTGGAAAGGAATTAAATGGGGTCGCCATCAATAACGCCTCCGATTTTGCCATGTACCTTTTAGAGCATGCCAATGTGGCTACCGTTACCGGAGACGCTTTTGGAAATCCTAATGGTATCCGTATTTCTTACGCGGCCTCCGAAGCACAGATTAAAGAGGCTATTGCTAGGATTGAGGCGGTTGTTTAAATCTTTTTCCAGAAATAGGGCGTTAGCAAGATCAATACTGTAAACAATTCTAAACGTCCCAAGAGCATTAAAAAACCACACCACCATTTACCAATAGATGGTAGAGTGCTGAAGTTAACCACGGGATTTAGGTCCCCCAAAGCTGGTCCTACATTTCCTAAAGAAGAGGCTGAGCCCCCAATAGCAGATTCAAAGTCTAGTCCCAAATAGCCTAAGACTAAGGCCCCAATGATAAATAATAGCATGTAGAGCACAAAAAAGGCAATGATGTTGTAAACGATATGTTCGCTAATGGTTTTGTTATTGAACCGTACAGGTATAATGGCATTGGCATGCAGTGTTCTTTTAAATTCCAAAAGGCCATTTTTGATAATGAGTAGGTGTCGCATTACTTTGATGCCTCCAGAGGTAGACCCTGCACACCCTCCTAAAAACATAAGCCCGAAAAAAAAGACTGTTAAAAAAGGAGTCCAATTGGTAAAATCAGCACTTACGAATCCTGTGGTGGTTACGATGGCCAAAACTTGAAATAAGGCATGCCTAAAAGCACTTTCTCCTTCGCCTAACACTTGTGGGTGATAAGCAGATACAGGAACTTCGGCTTGCAAGTATATAATAACAGCTGCCACTGCAGTGAACGACACAATAAAAATAGTGTACACCCTAAACTCTTCATCCTGAAAGATCCGTTGTACCTTTCCGGTGAAGGCAAAGTAGCTCATTACAAAATTGGTGCCTGCCAAAAACATAAAAACAATAATAATGTATTGTATCAATGGGTTATGATTCCAATAGGCCAGGCTGGCGTTTTTAGTCGAGAAACCCCCTGTGGATAAGGTGGAAAGAGCATGGTTGGCAGCATCAAAGAAATTCATGCCAGCTAGTTTTAAAAGTAGGGTTTCCGCTACGGTATAGCCCACGTAAATAAGCCAGAGCCGCTTTGCGGTGTCGGTGATCCTTTGGTGTAGCTTATCTCCTACTGGACCAGGTGCTTCAGCTGCAAAAAGTTGCATTCACCCAATACCCCAA
>JBCDGY010000324.1:0-3499 GCA_039414375.1 Bacteroidota bacterium
CTTAAAAGCCAGCTCTCAATTGGTTTCTATTTCTAAAGTCGTAAACGGATGAGGATTTTATTTTTTATAATATTCATTACGATTTATACCACTTCGGCGGCACAAAACATTCTTGATAGGTCGTTGAAAAATTATCAAGATGGGAAATTAGAATTGGCAAAGCAACTGATTGACTCTGCTTTGACCAGTGATCTATATGCTGCTGAAACTATAACCTGGTATCTGAAAGGCTTTATCTATAAAGACCTCTTTAAGGTAAATCAAAATAGCCCCTCCTCCGAAAAACTCAGGATGTCTTCAATTGCCGCATTTAAGCAGTTGCTTCGAATGGATACTTTAGGGAAGTACGAGGACGATACAAAGCAGAATATTAAATTTTTAGCTACAACTTATTATAATGATGCGATGAAGCTAATAGAACAGCGCCAGTTTAAGGAGGCCAATGTATTCTATAGCAATTTTGTAGCCACTTATAGCCCAATAAGTGATGGTACTATCTCACTGCAGGAAAGTGAACTTAGATATCACCTCGCGGTGGGGACAGCTTATGTTCAAATGCAAAAAACAGACTCTTTGATTAATTATAATCTATTGGCAATAGCGGCGTTTGAACATGTACTCCAGCTGGATTCTATGAATAAAGAAGCTAATTACAATATTGGAGTTATCTTTTATAATAAGGCGGTTAACAGGATTACTAAACTGGACTATGACGATCTTGATTTACTGGCTTTTGGTAAATTCGAGGATGAGACTATAGCCTTATTTAAAAAGTCTTTGCCTTATATGAATCGAGCCTACGAAGTTGACGACCAAGATAAAAACGTGTTGGAAGGCCTTGCAGGAATCCATTTTAGCCTAAGGGAATTTGAAATATCGGATCGTTATACTCAAGAACTACTTGCCATAGAAGATAGTGCTAAAGATGGTTAACCATCTTTTTTCTTTTTCCTCTTAAAAATATCTCCTACTTTTCGAAAGAATCCTTTCTTCTTCTTACCAAACTCTTTTTCTTTCACTTTTTCCTTTTTTTCAAGTCCAAGTAAATTTTGGATAAAGTTTTTATCGTCCTTAAAATCATCGCAGCTCATTCTGGCGCGAATGGCAGGATCAAGTGTTGAGAATTTAGCTTTACTTATTCGTGCCAGTTGAGGGTCGGAATTTATGTGCTGAAATAGCTTAGCAAAAATAGGTAGCGCCATGTTAGCACCAGATCCTAAGGCAGAAGTCCTGAATCGTACCCTGGGATCATCGGCACCGACCCATACACCTACCACTAATTCAGGGTTATAGCCGATAAACCATCCGTCGGCGTTAGACTGCGTAGTGCCGGTTTTGCCTGCTATATGATTGGTCAATCCATATTTCCAGCGTATTCTACTGCCTGTGCCGGTTTTTACTACTTCCCGCATCATTTCAGTAATCATACCCGCCGTTGCAGATTCCATTACTGGTTCCTTCTTTATGTCATCAAACTGTGCTAAGACCTTCCCATCGCTATTTTCAATGCGGGCAATAAACTGTGGCACAATCCGGTTACCGCCATTGGCAAAAGCGGCGTAAGCCTGGGTCATTTCGAATAAGGAAATAGATGGGGTGCCGAGGGCAATCGAAGGTAACTCAGGGATCTCGGATTCCACGCCTAAGGATTTCGTGAAATCAACGACTTCATCAATACCCGTTTCCTCAAGGACTTTAACTGCCACGGTATTCACGGATTTCGAGAGTGCCCCTTTGTAGGAGTATTTCAAAATGTTTTCTTTTTCATCGGCATTATTTGGTGTCCAGTCTTTTTGGTTGGTATACACCCTTCTGGCTGCCGAAGTATAGGTGCATGGATCATAACCCCGCTCTAGTGCATTGGCGTATACAAAAGGTTTAAATGTAGACCCCACCTGACGTTTGGTGGATCTGGCAACGTGATCGTATTGAAAATGATCGAAATCGATACCACCCACCCAGGCTTTTACAGCGCCGGTATTCGGATTTAAGGCCAGCACCCCGGCGTGCAGAATTTGTAAGTAATGTTGGATAGAGTCTAAGGTGGAGTATTGGCCGTTGAGTGGCCCGTCCCAAGAAAAAGGTGAAAGTGGTCTTTTTTGCCTAAGCGCTTCGCTGATTTCCTCATCAGAAAGTCCATCATTTTTAAGCTTTTTATAAAGTGAACTACGAGCTATAGCAGATTTTAGGATCTCTGGATTACTGTCCCAAGGTTTTTCTCGTTTCCAATGATTATGGAAAGCTTTTTGCAACTCTTTCATGTGGGTTTGCGTGGATTTTTCTGCATAAGCCTGTAAGCGTGAATCAATGGTAGTGTAAATTTTAAGCCCATCGGTATATAAGTTGTAGTGCGTTCCGTCTGACTTAGGGTTGAGCTTGATCCACTCATTCACGGCACCCTTGAGCTGCTTTTTGAAATAAGCTGCTGAGGCTGATGTTTCCTTAGATAATTGATAATCAATTTTTAAAGGTTTCGTTTTTAACGCCTCGTACGTTTCTTCGGAGATAAAACCGTATTTGTGCATTTGCATGAGCACTACATTTCGGCGTCTTAGGGATTTTTCTGGAAACAGGCGTGGGTTGTAGGTGTAATTGGCCTTAAGCATACCAATTAAAACAGCGGCTTCTTCCGTCTGTATTTTGCTCGATGGTTTGTTAAAAAATCGCTTGGAGGCGGTTTCTATACCAAAAACATTGTCTCCGAAAGGTACTGTGTTGAGATAAAAGGTCAATATTTCGTCTTTTGAATAAATACTTTCCAGGCGATAAGCCAAAATAGACTCTTTGGCTTTAATCACAGGTATCGTCCAGATCCCATGATCTTCTCTCGGGAATATATTTTTTACCAACTGCTGGCTTATCGTGCTTCCGCCACCGCCGCTTCTGTCTTGTAAAATCACCGTCTTTAGCAAAACCCTGATCAAGCTTCTCGGGTCTATACCATTATGGTCATAGAAACGCGCATCTTCTGTAGCAATCAAGGCGTTTATCACATTCGTTGAAATTTGCTCAAAGGCAATGCTGGAACGATTTTGTATATAATATTTACCAATCAGCTTACCATCCGCACTGTATATTTCCGTTGCTACGTTGTTTTTAATGTTAGCTAGCTGCGCTTTGGTCGGCAATTCACCAAATAACCCGCTCGCTACTAAAAGGAGGAACAAAGAAATACTCGCCACAAGCACGAGGAAAACTCTCAGAAAAAACTTTAGTATTCTCTTAAACATCAAAAAATAGGTCATAGTCGAAAAAATTGCAAAGCCATTGCTCAACGACAATGTAAAAATCTAAAAAACAGTTTAGAATTAACTGCAACTGTCATCAATTTTATAATATTGGCATTCTAAAAAAAGCGAAATTCTGATCAATATGAGTATTAACGTTAATCTTTTAAAAACTGTATGTGAAGCGCCTGGGGCTCCCGGTTATGAATCCAGGATCCGTGAAAAGGTAATAGAGGAAATAACACCTTTGGTTGATGATGTAAAGGTCGATA
>JBCDGY010000325.1:0-3482 GCA_039414375.1 Bacteroidota bacterium
CTTTCATAGAGATAGTTTAGGAAAGGTTAAGGGATTCAATAAAAGAACACATCAATTTATAAAAGGACTAAACCAGAAATTCAACAAGATTAAAGTATTATAGCATGTTATATATGCATAAACCCTATGTAAATCTCATCTTTAGCAAAACTAGAAGTCCTTTCTTACGACTAATATCAACTAAGAGGGAAAATTTACTAAAGATTATTGAAATCTATTATATTGATATCTGTCGGTCGATCTGTTGGTCCAGAGAAATAAAAGTCTCCGTGCGCGATACGCCTTCTATTTGCTGTATCCCCTTGTTAAGAACACCCATTAGATGGGCATTATCCCGACAAAGCACTTTAATTAAAATAGACCAATTACCCGTAGTGTAATGACACTCTAATACCTCAGGAATTTTTTCTAGCTCTTTAACCGCTTTTGGATTGCTCATGGCGCGGTCTAAATAAATACCAATATAGGCCATTGTGGTGTAGCCTAAAACCGCCGTATTAATAGTGAACTTAGAGCCTGACAAGACTTTACTAGCCTCTAGCTTGCGTAAACGTTGATGAATGGCCGCCCCAGAAATACCAATATTACGGGCGATCTCCAAAATAGGTGTACGCGCATCTTTCATTAGGTATCTTAAAATCTTTTTGTCAATACCATCTAATTGTAACAATTTGTTAGAAGATTTCATAATTTGAGGACTATTTTGAAACCTAAAGATAGTAAAGCCCTTTTTAAGGAATTGGCCAAGACATTCATCCAATTAACTGGCCACCGAGTCTGGATTATAGCCCAAATACGAAACTTCATATTCGTTGAAAGAAATACCATAAGATTTCAGTTCACCAAGAATAGGGCCGTAAACCTCTTCTTTTAGCGGCATTTGCACGCCAGGCGTGGTTATCTTTTTATTCAGAATATTCATAGTGGCTATCGCAACAGGTAACCCTACAGTTTTTGCCATAGCGGTATGGGTATGATCTTTTCCAATTACCACCATGTTGGCATCCAGTTGCCGCTTTTCCCCTTTAAGTTCATAACCAAACTTATGATACATCACAATCATATCACTTTCGTTGTCTTGCAAGGTCCAACTGACTTCCAAAATCTCTTGTAAGGCTTGAGCAGGAGTGGCATTAGGCCTTTGTAGTGTCCTTATTCCGCTAAAAAGATCCAATTCTTCTAATTTTCCCCACATAATGTCGTCTTGATCAATCTTAAGGTAATGCCGTAGCTTAAGCTCCACAGAATCGGTCGGGGAATAAGGCAAGAACAGATTTACGAATTCCCGATACGACATTCCTTTGGAGTTTTCGATTTGATAACCGTCATCCGTCATACCCAATTGAACAAACATATTCCAAGCTCTAGAAAAGCCTACCCTTCGCATAGTGCCTCGATACAAGGTATGTACATTTTCTAAACCATAAGCCCTGCGATAGCGCAACGAATCCCTATTGGCATAGGCTTCGAATTTTCCGTATCCTTCAATATCCAAAAACTCCGTCCTACGGAATAATTTATGATAGGGAATGTATTTATAAGTGCCTTCTTGAATAAACTTAGCAGCTCCTCCTTGTCCAGCGACGACCACATTGCGGGGATTCCAGGTAAACTTATAGTTCCAGAGATTGGTATCGTTTTCGGGGGCTACCAACCCTCCAGTGAACGATTCAAAAAGAATCATTTTACCACCTCTATCGCGAATACGATCAATAACTTCCATAGCGCTCATGTGATCGATACCCGGATCTAAACCTATTTCGTTCATAAAAACCAAGCCCCCGGCTTTTACCTCAGCATCTAAGCGCTTAATAGCATCATTGATATAAGAAGCTGTTACCAAATGCTTTTTAAGTTCCAAGCAATCCATAGCGACCTTGATATGCAAACGCGCCGGTAACATAGAAACAACAATTGTTGCACTTTTAATGATCGCCTTTCTCGCTTCATCATTTAAAATATCCAGCGCTTGCAACGTACATCTTGGATGTTGTGCTACCGTATCTGGTAGATGATAGGGATCGAGGTCTGCAACGGTTAAAGTAATATCCTCAGCAACAGATCGCTCTAAAAAATAATCTAAAAGGTAAGAGGTTGACTTCCCCGCTCCTAAAACCAAAATATGACGTGCCATAGAATTGATACTACTTGTAGTTTACTGTCCGGCAATGTAGCAAATTGTTATATTTTTAGTCTGATTATTAAATCAAGTTATGAACAGAACAATTTTAGCTACTGGGTTAGTTTTTGGAATTTTAGCGGTATTATTAGGTGCCTTTGGTGCTCATGGTTTAAAAAAGGTCCTAACTCCTGAGGCTTTAACAACATTTGAAACCGGTGTAAAATACCAAATGTACCACGCGCTATTCCTAATGGTATTAAGTGCCTTAACCATCGTTGGAGAAGATCATAAAAAGGTAGTTTTTTATCTCGTAGTATTTGGAGTAGTTTTGTTTTCCTTTTCGATATATGCCTTGGCGACCAATAATTTATGGACCTTTGACTTTAAAAAAATAGGCTGGGTAACCCCCATTGGAGGTACTTTACTTATTGCAGCTTGGGGTTATTTGCTGTTTGCCCTTTTAAAGAGGGGCTAGTAGCAACCTTTGATTGATGGTTTAACACTTAGGTTGTGCGATACACCCGTAGTAACTGTCAAAGCGAATCAACAATTTCTTAACTTCGTTGTAGTACGAATACTGAGCGATGAATGTATTTTTGTCCATCTAACAACTACAACAATGGCACTCATTAAAAAGACTACTAGCAAAGGCACACATACCGACGTAACCTTTAAGATAGATGGGGCATTAGCGCCCACCAATGCTGATATTTTTCTTCTAGGAGATTTCAATAATTGGCAGATGGCCGATACCGACTATCAAATGACCAAAAAGGGAGATTCTTTCGAGAAAAAACTCCGCTTGGAAAATGGCCGGAGTTATGAGTTTCGCTACGTTAATCGCGATTTTATTTGGTTTAACGATGAGGCCGCAGATAATTATGTTCCTTCACCGTTTCATGGGGTAGACAATTGTGTAGTAGAGCTACCCAAAGCAGCAGCTCCTAAACCTGCTAAAGCCAAAAAGAAAAAAAGCACTGGAGACGATCTTAAAAAAATAGAAGGGATTGGTCCTAAAATCGCTTCTATCCTAGCAAGTAAGGGGATCGATACCTTTAAAAAGCTAAGTACAACTAAAACTAGTGCTCTAGAAGCTATTTTAAAAGAAGCAGGACCAAGGTATTCCATGCATAAACCAGGAAGTTGGCCCAAGCAAGCTAAATTAGCCGATGCAGGTAATTGGGACGCTCTAAAAACCTTACAAGACAAGTTAGATGGTGGCAAGTAATACCCCCCACAGTAAAAAACTAAAAAGAAGCTGTCTCAAAACTGAGGCGGCTTTTTTTATTTTTACTTTCTGTTTTAGATTGTTTTTAGTATTTTAAAGTATTGATTTTCAATATTATGAACACTAATTTCA
>JBCDGY010000326.1:0-3477 GCA_039414375.1 Bacteroidota bacterium
ATAGTGTAATTAGTTTGTTCATTTTATTTAGATTAATTAAAAATAATTTTTTGAGTAAAATTTTTTTGAACTATCATTGATCCTACTCGCTAGAGTGGAGATACGATTTTTAGTATATTTTCCAATTTGAGGTTAGCACTAACTGTTTTTGGTCATTTGAAAATATAACGCTCTGCTTAAATCCAGAGTAGGAGATTTAAAATAGCCGGAGGTAAATCGCAGGGGCCGCCTCCGGCTAAATAATAAACCAACTCAAAATCAGTGTTCACTATTTTAAATAGGCTTTATCCAAAGTAAGTTTTTCCATTTTGACCGTTCTTTCAGTACCAAAGCGATATTAATAGCAAAAAGTGCTGCAGTCTGCACCAGTTCACCCACTTCGTCCTCTTCAAGAAATAGATGAAACAAAAATATATGTAGGGTAATGGGCAAGAGGAATACGGCTCCTACAAAGCCAGTGAATTGTATCATGAGTAGCAACCCAAACAATAACTCACAAATACCCAGTACTTGCCAAAAATAGCCAGTCTGTTTAGCCCCGTTGATATATAAGATTTTTTGTAAGGTTTCTTTCTTAGCGGGATCCTTGAATTTTTCGGCTTTTTCAACAACATCCATGGGAGCGGGAATGGGTTTTTGAAATTTTTGAATACCACCATAGATCATCATGCCACCCAAAAACAAGCGTAGCACAACGAAAAGGATAGGAACTGCTTTCATGGTTAAGGCGCTGTTAAGTCAGTCTCTCCTTCGTTGGGATTGTACACATAGTTAAAGGTGTAAAACCTAAAATCGCTAGCTGCAATTTGAGGCGTAATTTCTGAAGGTGCATCTCTGTAATAACTTAAGACCTCAACCTTGGCAAACTTGCCATCGTGGGTGCGGAAAACCAATATTCGACCTGGTACTGGGGTAACTGTGAAGGTGCTAAAATCATAATTATACCAACCTTCACCGTTGACCCTAGGAATGGCAAAGCCATTTTCAGAATCTTGGACGAATGCCAGATCTGCAGCATCGGTGACCTCACCAAATGTTCCTTTTACCATCGCGGCCCCAGCATTACCATTTCTAACGGGCTCATCGGTAACCCCGATTGCTGTACCGCCGTTTATAGCTATGCTAAGGCCCCTAAAGGCAATATCCCATTCCGTATCGCTATCGGTAACAGTACCGGTAGCAAAACTGAACTTGGTAAATGCACCAGATTCATCACCTTGTCCAGTTCCTCCTGTCTGTGGAGCTGGAATATTAGTAGCGGTGCTGCTCGCAACAGCAATCAAATCAGTACTATCATCATCATTATTACACGCCATAAAAATGGTTAGCAGTATAAGAAGACTAAATAGTTTACATACTTTTTTCATAGGTTCTTTAGTTTAAAAATGAATGTTTAATCGTCCAAATATTTCAATGCCTGGATTGACTTGTATCTGAGTGGTCTCTGTGGAAAAAGGATTTACGCCTTTAAAGTTCAATAAGTTGTTGGCCCCGATCTGTAGGTGATAATGTTTGAAAAAAGTTTTGCCAAAGGCTAAGTTTACAAGGGCATAACCATCAACAAAAGAATCATCAAAATCGTCTAAAAAATTGTTGCCGTTTCTATCGGCCAATCCAAATTTACTTCGATAAACCACCCTTAGATTGGCATTTGCCCGCCATTGAGGTATCTCATAAAATATCTTACCATTTAGGGTATGGCGCGATCTATTCACCAGTCCAAAATAGGCATCGCTGTCTACCCTTATGCTTGTCAACGTTTCGGGGTCTCTAACGAAAATGCCGTTTTCATCAAGATTTTCTTTTATATCCTTGTCAAAGGCATAGAGCAGTTGGTAGCCCATGGAAAAATCCAAGTTTTTTACAGGGCTGTATTGAATATCTACCTCAACACCTTGGGTATAAACCCTTTCTTGATTTACATAACCAAAAATGTTGGCCCCATTTCTTTTAGTAGCCAGTATTCTGGTATCGATAAGATCGGTTATATCATTTCTGTAAAAGTTAAGGTCTACTTTAAGATTTTCCTTGCGATACCCTATCCCTAAATTATAACCAATAGAACTTTCAGCATTAAGTGGTTCTCCTAGTTCGGCCAACCCTACTGGTAATATTGGATTACCCTGAGGATCAGGAATAATCTCATCGTTATCAATTAGTCGTTGTATACCTTCCAGTTCTACTTCTTTACCAAATACGGAATAGTTGCCCCCTGCGGCATTGGTAAAATCAAGATATAATTGTCTAAAATCCGGTGCTTTAAAACCGCTACCTACAGAACCTTTAATGGCCCAAGTTGCGTTGAAATCATACCTAGCAGATAGCTTAGGACTAAATTGGGAGTTGTATTCACTATGATTGTCAAAGCGTGCCCCAACGATAATGTTCAGTTTATCTAGAGGTTTAAAATCGAATTGCGCGAACACATATTGACTATCAAAAGTAACCTCTGAGGCAAAAAGAGATCGGTTTAAGGTTTCAAAATTATAACCTCCGCCAAGGGTCAATGTATTATTGTCGGTAAAGACTTGGTTAAAACGTATTTCAGGTCTAAAGAGTTTTTGATCGAAATCATTATCTAACAATACGGTATTGTTAACAGGATCGATAGTTTGTTCATTTGTTAGATAGTTGGTATAATACAGTTCGTATTCAAACTTGGATTTTGGTCCAATTGTATGATCTATTCGCAGTTGTAGGTTACCATCTCGTTCTTCGCTAGTGCCAGAAGGCACATCAAAATCTTGCAGAAAATAGCGTCCTGAAGCATACAAGCCAAGTTGCTCAGTGATGTCGTAAAATACCCTTGTATTCAAGGTGTAATTAAAAAAGGGATTTACTGTCTGATCATTGTCTCCGCTTGCCAAATCGTAGCCATCTGTACTTAAGCGGTCCACAAATACGGAAAAACCGAAATCTCCCAGACGTTGACTAAAATTAAGCGTGGTATTTTGATTGTTAAAAGTGGTCGCTCTATGCGAAACTTGCCCGGAAATTTTTCCTGTATTGGGGCGTTCCGTAATGATATTGATAACGCCTCCCAAAGCTTCAGAACCAAAAAGGGCAGAGGAGGGACCTTTAACCACCTCGATTTGCGCAATATTCCCAATTGACAAACGGCTCAAATCTAAATTTCCTGCGCTGCGACCTACTACTGGTACACCATCAATCAGTACTAAAATATAGTCGGCAGCAATTCCTTGTATTTGTACGCCTTCACCACCCCCGATGGTGGCGTCTGGGGTTATCACAATACCCGTTTGTTCATTCAGAATTTGATTCAATCGCGTAACCCCCGTTTGTTCTAACTGTTTTTTTGACACCAAGGTCACGGGTAAGGGTAGCGAGGATAATTGACGCTTTGTTCTGGTAGCCGTAACCACTACCTCCTCAAGATACTCGGAAAGTATAGAGTCCTTTGGGGCAACCTCTTGAGCCGTGAGGATTCCCTGATATAATGCGAAAAAAATAATCCCA
>JBCDGY010000327.1:0-3430 GCA_039414375.1 Bacteroidota bacterium
CTCCAATGCGCTCAAGATCGGTGAGAGAATACAAAAACAAGCGAGAAAGGCAGCTTAAGACAAAACCAAAATCCTAAAAACCAAACCTATGGTGGGATACCTGTCCCTATTCCTGAATGTCCCTACTTCATCTTTTCACTAAAAATTCTTGAAAATAGCTAGCGATTTGCGGCGCATTTTTAGCGAAAATCTAAAGCGATTTATAGCCTTCTGTAAAAGCAATAATAATCGAACTCAGGTTGTTAGTCCTGCGATTGCTTTGCCGCGATCCACTTGCTCATATACTTCGTAGCGGCCAAGGTTTGGTGATGTAAAAGTGCGCCTACCCGATTTTGAAGTCGATGTGCTGTAAGTGATGCTCGAAGGCCCTCGAGGCGGTCAAAAAAGGCTTCAATTATTAGTTTTTGCTCGTATTCTTGATTGATAATAGAGACTCCATTTTCTTGAGCTTGCAGCCAGCGCGCTTTCTTTTGATAAAAGGTTACTGCCCGCTCGGCAAAGGCTTCTGAGGTTTCGGTTATGGCCCCGGGCCAATCAAAAGTACCAGTTATTCCTTCAGCACCTATGGTAGTAGTAATGCTCGGTGTTCCGCATTGCATTGCAAAGAGTAGTTTTCCCTTTAAACCAGCACCAAAACGCAATGGGGCTAATAAAAGTCGGACGCCGGCTACTTTGCTCACCAAATCTTCTTCCCAACCATGAACCCATAGTCCTTGCGCCTTATCTTCCATAGCCAATACCTGCTTTGGTAAATGGGCGCCATAGACATGAAGTTTGGCCTGTGGTAATTGTTGGCGAACCATAGGCCATATATGTTGCTTTAGAAAGAACAAGGCGTCTATATTTGGGGCGTGCTTTCCATTACCAAAAACAACAAAATCCTTACGTTGTTCAAAGTCAGGCCATTGCTTTTTTTGCGGATAGGTTATGGCTGGTAACATAAATGGTAAGTGATACAAGAGACTAGCGTCAATATTCAAGTATTCTTTTAAAAGTCTCTTTTCAAAGGAGGAAATTAACAAGCTTAAATCTGATCGGTATATGCATGCTACTTCTCGCTTAGTTTTGTCTGATTGCCACCAACCATCTAGCGTAAAAGCTGTTCCTTGTTTTACACAAGCTTCCCTTACAGAACGTAGGGAATGTAAATCTTCCGTGTTTAAAATCCTTAACGCATTCGGGCAAACATCAGCTACACGCCAACCAAATTGTTCTTCGGTCATAAAACGGTCGAAAATGACCAAATCCGGTTGTAATTTTTCAATAAAATCATCAAAACTGGAGTGATTCAAACGGATCGATGCGGTACTAATCCCTAGGGATTTCAAATCCATTGAATATTGATTTTCAACAGCCGTTGAAGTAAAAGTCAATTGATAGTCTCGCTCCAAAAAAGCATGTAGCAGCTGCAACATCCGTTGGCCTGCTGCGGTGGTTGTTGGTTCGGGCCAATGATGCCCTATGATTAATACCTTGGACGCTACACCCATTATTTACTACAATTGAAATGGTAACTTTTGATGGCTGTCGCCAACTTTAAGATAAAGGCTAACTTTTGAAAGTTTTTCATCACCTTGGGATCCGAAACCATACCCATTACATTCGCTGGGCAAACTTTTTGGAAATACTAGAACGAAGTTTACGCTCGTAATCTTCTTCCAACCATTCTTTGTAATTCTTTGTATTGTTCATAATACAATACGAATATTGACGTACCCTGTAAGCAATCTCCTCCTTAAGGGCCTTAGCCAAAATACGAGCATCAAAGACATCTTCACTGTTTTCAGCACATATTTGCGCATGTTGTTCAATACTTCTTTCTAATACCAACTTGGATTTTTTTCCTTCGGCAAATACTTTTTTATACTCTTCTTTAACATCAAAGTGCAAAGTGGTCGAATTTTTGAATTTAGCCTTTAGTTCTTCTGGCATTTCATACACAAATTCCTTCTCAATTTCTTCGTCATTTTTGATGTTCTCTAAATAAAAGTCAGGAAAATGAAAAATCTCTTGCCAATCTAGCGGATCGTCCCAAGGTCCAAAACGGGCAATGTTGTTTCCTAAATCAATAACATTGAACTTATCCTTATGTGGAAGCACCCTAGACCCTCTTCCTATCATCTGAAAATACAAAGTCAAAGAGCGCGTTGCCCTATTAAGAATAATTGATTCTACCGAAGGCTCATCAAAGCCAGTAGTCAAAATACTAACGGAGGTTAGAATGGCCTTGGGTGTGTTAGAAAACCACTCCAGAATATCGCGTCGTTCTTGGGCGGTATTCCTATTGTCTAAGTGACGAATATCGTATCCCGCCTTTTTAAAAGTTTCGTAAACGTAATACGAAGTATTGATACCATTGTTAAAAATGAGGGTTTTAGTATCCTTAGCAACCTCTTGATAAGCAGTTACGAGTTTGCTAAGCATGCTGTGGTTTCCATAGAGCTCATCAGAAGACTTAACCGTGTAATCGCCATGCATCCCTAATTTGAGTCCCCTTAGACTAACGTCAAAATTATACAGGTTGGCCTTGGCGAGGTAGCCGCGTTCAATTAAAGACTTGATCGACTTCCCCACAATGAGCTTGACATAATTATCCTTCATCGGAAGTTTGATGTTGGAACTAAGTGGTGTTGCCGTAACTCCTAAAATATTGGCCTTTTCAAAGTATTTAAAGAGCTTTCTGAAAGAGTTATAATGCGCCTCATCTATAATAACCAGGCCTATATTATTGATATTAACCTTTTCTTCTTGTAGTCGGTTGTTCAAGGTTTCCACCATCGCAACAAAACACATAAACTCGTCTTGGTCATGTAGCTCTTTAACGCTGCTATTGATGATTTTGTTGGTAACCCCAAAGCCATGTAGCATTTTTGAAGTCTGTTGACTAAGCTCAATTCTATGTGTTAATACAACTACCTTTTTTTTGGTAGTCTGTATATAACGACGGGTAATCTCAGAAAAAACCACGGTTTTACCACCACCAGTGGGTAACTGGTAAAGCATATTGCTGCCTTCGGGCATCTCGGCCATTTCCTTAAAGATCTTTTCCAGATCTTCTTGTTGATAGTCGTAAAGTGTTTTTCTAGCAACTTGTTTTGGTAGCTCCAAATCAGTAGGGGTTAGGACACATTGAAGTAATTTAAACTTTTTGCGTTTAAGCGAAAATTAGGGATTTTATGACCATTTGAGGGCTTTTTTGAGTTTCATAGCTGGGCTACGGAAGGAAAAAAAGCCCGCAAATGGACGAAAAAGAATAATTTTTTAGCAAATGGAAAAAGTCTAAATCACTTCATTTATTTAAACCTTACAAAATTAGGAGATTTTTAAGTTGGTTTAAAAAAATGGGGAT
The DNA here is from genome assembly GCA_039414375.1 of Bacteroidota bacterium. Classification (GTDB taxonomy): domain Bacteria; phylum Bacteroidota; class Bacteroidia; order Flavobacteriales; family Flavobacteriaceae; genus Croceivirga. Next base: position 3,350 of record JBCDGY010000327.1, read on the forward strand.
AGCATTCTCACAAAATGCCGTTAACATTAGAACACATTCTTAGAACTACGTTAAAGGCTAATAAATTTTTGAAAAGATTAC
>JBCDGY010000328.1:0-3423 GCA_039414375.1 Bacteroidota bacterium
CAAGCGAGAATTTTCGATCAATTCATTAAACTTTTCACCTACAAAAGCAGGAGTCACTTGGTCTTGTTTGCCCCAAATGAGTAGCGTAGGAGCATGAATTTGATGAAGCTTGTCCCCCAGGTTTTGGCGCACTGCTGACTTAGAAGTGGCAACAATACGAATCGCCTTATTGCGGTCATTTACCGTATCAAATACTTCATCTACCAATTCCTTGCTAGCTGTTTCTGGCGAGAAGAAGGTATCCTCTGTCTTCTTCTTTATGTACTCATAGTTGCCCCGCTTTGGAAAACTGGTTCCCATAGCACTTTCAAACAAACCTGAACTACCAGTCAGTGTGATAGAGGCAACTTTTTCTGGTTGTTCTAGGGCATAAAGAAGTGATATATGCCCCCCCAGTGAATTGCCTAGCACATGAACTTTATCGAAGTATTTGAAATTGACAAAATCAGCTACGTAATCTACCAAGCCAGAAACCGAAACCTTTCGTATGGGGAGATCGAAGATAGGGAGAATGGGAACAATCACATTATAGTTCTTCGAGAAGTGATTGATAATTCCCTCAAAATTACTAAGTGCACCAAATAACCCGTGGAGTAACAGAAGGATTTCTCCTTCACTCTCCGTTTCAATATACTTATATTTTCCTTCTTCCTTTATTTCGTGATCCATCTAAATATTGATGTAGGATATTTACTGCAAAGTTATGATTTTTATTTATTCAAAGCCAATATACCTAAAAAATCACATACATCGAAAGGAATTGAAAGCGAGGAAAAATTACACTATATTTTATCCAAGTAGTTTAAATCCATTAGTTTCTTGAATCGTTGAGTAACGATAAATGAGGGAGTAAGGCGAAACAGAAAATTTCTTAGGCCCTTCGTAACGGGGTGTTTCCAATGTGCTACTTGCCCTATTTGCCAGGAGTCCTTAACCACCATTCTGGCCTTCGGCCGCCGCACCCGGCTAAACTTCGCAAAAGCCTTCGGCCCCTCCCGGTACTTATCCAAAGCCAAGGCCAAGGCCATCGCATCTTCAATCGCCTGACAAGCCCCTTGCCCCATATTGGGCGTCGTCGCATGGGCGGCATCGCCGATGAGGCAAAGCCGATCCGTATGCCACTTCCTAAAACTTGGATCAATATCGCACAGGTCACTGCGGTGAATATGGTCTGTTGGTGTAGATAAAATCAAATCATTAACCAAAGAATCAAAAGAATTGAAAATGGCTCCTAAATCCTGATGCAGCGTTTTGGCATTATCCGCCCCGCCTTCCGCATCCAGGTTGACCGCATACCAGTAGACCTTCCCCTCTGCGTACACCAGAAAACCAAAGCGGGCTGCTCCACCCCAAGCTTCTACAGCCATCCCCGTATAGCGAGCTGGCATCGCAAAGTCAGTAAGGCCGCGCCAGCAAGTCTGACCAGAATACCTCAGCGACACCTCGGCAATTTGCCTGCGTAGCAAAGAATGAATCCCGTCAGCACCAATCACCAAATCACCTTCCACCTGTGATCCATCTTCAAATTGTAACTGCACACCATCATCCGTCTGGAGAAAAGCGGCGCAGCGTTTTCCCAAATGTAATGGTACTTTACCCAAACCACCAACCAGCACTTCGTGCAGTCTGGCCCGATGGATGCATAAAGAAAAACCAGCGTTATCCACAATTTGAATGGGTCGTAACTGGGCATCCGTGATAGCCCCTTGGAGTAATTGCGCACCCGCACTTTTTACTTGATCAGCTAAACCAAGTCGATCAAGTATCTGCATGGCATTATCTCCTAAAGCAATGCCAGCACCTACGGGCCGCAGCGTTGCCGCCGCCTCAAAAACTTCAACATTAAAGCCTTTTTGCTGTAGAGCAACTGCGGTGCAGAGACCTCCTATTCCGGCTCCGACAATCAATATTTTCATAGGCGCTAAAAGTTATCAACATACTTACCAACAACTGTTTATTTCTCTGCAATACGAAGCTGATAGTACACAAATAAAGTGATCGTTAGTAAAAACAACGCACCTGCTTGATGAAATACGCCAAGCCCAACGGGTATAGTTCCTTGACAATTAATTAGGGTGAAAATACCTAATAAAACTTGAATTACTAACATACTTACTAACAGGTATAAGCTGATGTTGAATAAGGAACCCATACCTGATCTAATACCTTTAACAAAGAACCATAAAACAATGGCAGTCAATAGGTAAGCACTGGTACGATGTAAAAATTGTATGAGGGCAGGAGCGAAGAGATTACTCTCATAATTCATCAGGTTATCCACATTCCACTCCTCACTGTTGAAAACTAACTTTGGTACAGCTACACCATGCATATCGGGCCAAGTTGGGTAGATCACACCAGCCTTCATCCCAGACATAATTCCTCCGAGGAAAATCTGTATACCAAGGACTACCAGCATGACTTTTCCTAGCTTTTTCAACATCGGGTTGTGGATAAGTGAAGGACGCGGTTGAAAAACCTTAAATGTCGTCCATAACAAATAGCTGTACAGGATAAAAGCTAAAGAAAGATGTAGCGTTAGTTTGTAGGCGCTCACCCAAGGTCGGTCCACTAAACCGCTAGCTACCATAATCCAACCAAAGGAGGCCACTGTCGCGGCGAGGAGGATCACAATTCCCAAATCTTTAATCAACGTTCGAGAAAGCATCCCGGAGAACAGAAAGATAAAGAAGGGAATGGCAAATACGAATCCCATTCCTCTTGCCCACAGACGATGAATGTACTCCCAAAAATAAATAAACTTGAAGTCTGACATACTCATCCCCTGGTTGATCTCTAGATACTGTGGTGTAGCCTTGTAGAGATCAAAAGCCTCATCCCATTGCTTTGCATTAAGCGGAGGAAGTGTCCCGGTGACGATCTCCCATTTAGTGATAGAAAGCCCCGAGCCAGTCAGCCGTGTAATCCCTCCAACGACAACCTGCACGGTAATCATAATCAAGCCGATCAGCAGCCAAACTTTGACGACCCGAGGGATTTGGTATTGTTCGATGTAATTGAATGAAAAGATATTCATAGCAGTAAAACTTATATAAAACGCTATTGTTGAAGCTAACCTGAAACTTTACAATCCGCTGACCGTACGATTAACGATCTAGTGATTGCTTACAGACAAAGTTAAATCGAAAAGAAAAAACTTCTTATCCACATTCCACATCTCTGTTAATAATATTTATTCTAAATTTTAATTTAAAACCCTATCATCATCACTGCTGTGAATTTGTAGAAAACATTTTTAGCCTTTTCTTGTTTTTCCCGTTACTAAAGTTTTCCACTTCATTATTCACAGGAATTTAACATTGGAAACTTCCGATTATCAACTACTTAGCACTTTTTCCACATTGGCTTACAGAGTTATTCTATTTAAAACTTTTTTGGCTTCCGTCACAAATGAGCCTTTAG
>JBCDGY010000329.1:0-3421 GCA_039414375.1 Bacteroidota bacterium
CTAATAGTTGTGAACAGCATTTTAAGGATATACCTGCTTTTAAATATCTTTAATCCTGAATATGGGTTAGAACTTCGTCATGAAGGTTGAAAGCCCAATAAAATCCAGTGTTTTGAGATTGATACCTAGCACCGCTTAGGTGAAAGAACAAAACGCTGTAGCATTTATGATTTTGAAAGGATTTCAGCATGGAATACCTGCCTTGTCGGCAGACAGGCCTGCCTCGCTAGTCAAGGCGGGGATTTTCTAATGCATATTCTGGATTTAATCCAATGAAAAAGAATTTGCTACGTTATAGGCTTGCTTCACATCATTTCAAAATCTAAACTGTTAAGCATCATGTTGAACGCCCTCTTCAATACCTTTTCCGCAATTCCCTGGTGGGCTTGGGGACTTTTTATAGTAGCAGGAATAGCCCTCTGGGATATCTTTTTTCAACGATCGCACACGATAAAACACAACTATCCCGTTGTGGGGCACCTACGCTATTGGCTGGAAAGTATTGGGCCAGAGATGCGGCAATATTTTGTGGCTAACAACCGCGAAGAACTTCCGTTTAATCGAATTGAACGGGGTTGGATCTATGCTTCAGCTAAAAAGGAGAACAACTACGAAGGCTTTGGTACTGATCGTGATATCCACGCTCATCAGCATATTTTTATCAAAAATGCGATGATTGGTTATCGGCTACCCACTGGACATCCCAATACCAAGGACCCCTATTTTTTGCCAGTAGCTAAAGTGATTGGTGCCTACAATAAACGGCATAAACCATACCGTCCTTACTCCGCGATCAATGTATCGGCCATGAGCTTTGGCTCCTTATCTGCTGCTGCCGTAGAAGCCTTAAATCGAGGGGTAGCGCGAGCTGGAGGGTACCACAATACGGGAGAGGGTGGCCTATCGCCCTATCACCAAAAAGGAGGCGATGTCGTTTTTCACTTCGGAACAGGATATTTTGGGGTTCGTGATACGGATGGCAATTTTTCTATGGATAAAATGGTACAGCTAGTGACCAATAATCCTTGTATTAAAGCTATTGAAATCAAACTATCACAAGGGGCTAAACCAGGGAAAGGCGGGGTATTACCTGGGGCTAAAATAACCCCGGAAATCGCTGCGATAAGAGGAGTAACTGTTGGCCAGGATGTACTTTCGCCAGCAACCCACACCGCATTTTCTAATGTCTCGGAATTGCTAGCCTTTGTAGAAGATATTGCTACAACTACCGGTTTACCTGTAGGTATTAAAGGGGCCATAGGTAAACTGGACCAATGGATAGCCTTGGCCGATTTGATGAAAAAAACTGGAAAAGGTCCAGATTTTATCACTGTTGATGGCGGCGAAGGTGGAACCGGGGCAGCCCCACCGAGCTTTGCCGACCACGTATCCCTTCCTTTTATCCATGGTTTCACAAGCCTATATAAAGTATTTCAGGAAAGGAGATTAACAGATCGTATCGTTTTTATAGGTAGTGGTAAGCTTGGCTTTCCTGCGAAAGCCGCCATGGCTTTCGCTATGGGTATTGATTGCATCAATGTAGCCCGTGAAGCAATGATGAGTATTGGTTGTATACAAGCTCAAGTATGTCATACCAACCGCTGTCCAGCGGGAATAGCTACGCAAAGTAAATGGCTACAGGCAGGCATACACGTACCGCTTAAAGCGGATCGATTGGCCCAATATTTTAAAACTTTTCGAAAAGAACTCTTGGAAGTGACCCGTGCTGCGGGATATGAACACCCTTGCCAATTTACAATGGAAGATATTCAAGTGAATGTAGATGATGATTATCTTAGCAGCAATTTGAAAAAAGTGTACCAATACAATAAAACACAGGTTCCCTTCGTATCAATGTCAGAATTACATGAATGCCCATACCTAGAACATAAAAATATTGCCCATGCTTAAAAAAATTACTTTAGCAATAACTGTACTTTGCATATTTGCCACCACTCAGGCCCAAAAGAAAAAGGATCTTTTGGACCAAATCGCGCAACTAGAAGATAGTATTCAAACCTTGAGTACCGCCGTTTCCAAAGCGCAACGCCAAGTGAACAGTAGCGAGGCGAATGCCAAGCTTTTCGAAAAAGAGAATAGTGAGTTAAGAGATGCCAATGCTACTTTACTCAAGAACTTATCGAGTTTCTCTCAAATATCTAAACAAAACACGGAAACAGTCAATAAAGCGCTGGCAAGTCTAAAAGCCAAAGAAGGACAACTACAGTTTATTACAGATGACTTTAGTAAAAATGATTCGACCGCCATTGTTATTTTAACTAAAGCGAAACAAACCCTAGGTCCAGATGCCAAAATTAGTATTAGCGATGGTGATGTAGTCATTTCTAATAGTTTAGACGCTCTTTTTGGAGGAGATACCCAAAGTGTGCTCACCGAAAGTGCTAAAGCTTATATGACAAAAATTGGTACCCTTATTGCTGCGAACCCCGAGCGTGCGGTATTCGTAGAGGGACTGAATATAACCGGAGAGTTTGATTTAACGTATAAGCAGGCCTATGCCGTGCAACAGGGACTGCTAACTGCTGAAGGTGTCCAACGTGAGTCATTTTTTTTAATTGCCAAAGACGGTAATTTTAAGGAAGGCGTCAACATAAGACTTGCTCCAAAAACTAGGGATTTCTATAAAAAGTTGCGGGCTGAATTCAAGTAATTACCGACGCCATACTTTTCATTTTATTTTTCCGTTCTTAAGACAGTTAAATCAAAACATCCATGAGCGGAGACCAAGTTTTTCAATTGTTTGCTTATTTATTGCCCACTGTGGTTACGGGCGCCATTGCGTATTACTTTTTTAATGGCCATACCAAAAATGAGGAAGGCAGAAGACGATTTTTATTACACAAAGAATCTCAAAAAGAACTCCTACCCTTGCGCTTGCAAGCCTATGAGCGCATGGTATTGTTTTTAGAGCGCATCGCTATTAACAGCCTAATCGTTCGCGTGGGCCCGAAAGGACAAAACAAAGGAGATTACGAAAACCTATTGGTTAAGCAAATCGAAACTGAGTTCGAGCATAACCTGTCTCAACAGATTTATATGAGTGATGATTGTTGGAATATTATAAAAGCTTCTAAAAGTGCAACTATCCAAATCATTCGTTCTGCCGCAATGAGTGAATCAGATACAGCAGATAAGCTACGGGAAGATATTTTGAATAAAAGTATGGACAAACAGTCGCCGTCGGCAACAGCACTTACTTTTCTTAAAAAAGAAATCGCTGAATTGTGGTAATACACCAGTAGAGATCAAAGTAACCATTAGTCGTGGATATCTGGCTCAATGGGCATAATGCTCGCATTTTTGTTTTTGGCATAGAGATACCCTTTTTTCCACCACAAGGTCATCTTTTCCTGATTGAATATTAGTGAATTTGTTGTTAGCACTGTGGGGGTATAATAAA
>JBCDGY010000330.1:0-3399 GCA_039414375.1 Bacteroidota bacterium
GGTGTTTTCGATGTGTCTCATATGGGCGAATTTTTAATTGAAGGACCCCAAGCCTTAGATTTAATACAATGGGTAACCTCTAATGACGCCTCTAAGCTTCAAGTGGGGATGGCCCAGTATAGTTGCCTTCCCAATACGTCCGGGGGTATTGTTGATGATTTAATTGTGTACCGTATTAAGGAGGCTACCTATTTGCTGGTAGTGAATGCCGCCAATATTCAAAAAGATTGGGAGCACATCGCATTACATAACGAAAAGTTTGGCGCTCAAATGCGCGATATTTCGGATAACTATGGGCTGTTGGCCATTCAAGGTCCTAAAGCTGTAGAAGCCATGCAGCCATTAACGTCCTATAATTTAGCAAGTATTAATTATTACAACGCCGTTGTAGCAGATTTTGCCGGTATTGATAACGTCATCATTTCTGCAACTGGCTATACCGGATCTGGCGGTTTCGAAGTTTATGGTCATAATGAAGCCCTCCCACAAATATGGGATCGGGTTTTGGAAGCGGGCGCTCCTTTTGGTATACAACCGATAGGGCTTGCTGCACGAGACACCCTTCGTTTGGAAATGGGCTATTGCCTCTATGGCAATGATATTGACGACACCACCTCTCCCCTAGAAGCGGGTCTCGGTTGGATTACCAAGTTCCACAAAGACTTTGTAAATAAAACAGCATTGGCAGAACAGAAAAAAGAAGGTGTTCAAAAAAAACTCATCGGTTTTGAGATGCAAGAAAGGGCTATCCCCAGACAAGGCTATACCATCACTAATAGGGATGGAGCAACCTTAGGTACTGTAACTTCAGGTACCATGTCGCCTTCCCTAAAAAAAGGAATAGGCATGGGATATATCGCTAAAGCTGATGCCAATGTTGGAGAAACCATCTACATACAAGTCCGCAATAAATTGGTCCCTGCAACAATTTATAAACCTCCTTTTTACAAAACTTCTTAGTCGATGGACTATAGCGCCATTCTTAAGGATATCACCAAAAGGGTAGCCCAAACAGCCGATAAAGGGCAGGTCGCTGATTATATTCCAGAACTTGCCCATATTCCAGTAGATAAGTTTGGTATTGCACTGCTGGATCATCAGGGAAGCTTATATGCAGCAGGAGATACTAAGGAGCTTTTCTCTATTCAAAGTATTTCTAAAGTCCTAGCGCTTTCCTTAGCCATGCAATTGGAACAGGAAAATCTTTGGCAACGTTTGGATGTTGAACCCTCCGGCGATCCTTTCAATCATCTCTCGCTTTTAGAACATGAAAACGGAATTCCAAGAAATCCCTTTATCAATGCTGGGGCTATTGTAATCGCAGACATTCTGGTTTCTAAACTGTCAAGTCCCAAAGCTAATTTTTTGGAATACGTTCGTAATCTCACAAATGATCCTTCTATAGCCTATGATGAAGAAGTAGCACTTTCGGAGCAACAAACTGGTTTTAGAAACTATGCTGCGGCCCACCTTATCAAATCCTTTGGAAACCTACATAACGACGTGAATACGGTACTGGATTTCTATTTTTATCAGTGTTCCCTAGCCATGTCTTGCGAACAATTGGTGCGAAGCTTTTACTTATTTGCTAACGGTGGTCTTTGCCTTCGAGGGAACACCTATTTAAACCAAGCACAAATAAAACGTATTAATGCGCTAATGCTTACTTGTGGATTTTATGATGAAGCTGGTGAATTTGCTTTTGAAGTAGGTCTTCCAGGAAAAAGTGGCGTTGGCGGTGGTATTGTAGCCCTATTGCCAGATCACTTTTGTGTGGCCACCTGGTCTCCTGGTCTTAATAGTAAAGGGAATTCTAAGCTAGGTATGCGCGCGTTAGAGCAACTGACAACCAAAACCCAATTGTCCATATTTTGAACAAACGCAAAATCTTAATACTTGGGGCCAGTGGGGCCAGTGGTTATACGATTTATAAGGAATTGTGCAACTATTTCGATACCTATGGCACCTATTGTTACAACACTGCTTTCGCTAACAACGGTCAGTTTTTAAACTACGATGTTAACGAAGACGACATCTTTCAAATTTTGGACGCGATACGCCCCGAGGTGGTGATCTCCGCAATTCGTGGGGACTTTTCGGCGCAAGTACAAGCGCATTTACACCTCATGGAATATTTGGCCAAGAATGACTGCCGCCTGTATTTTTTATCTTCTGCCAACGTCTTTGATGCCTACAGCAAATATCCGTCTTATGAATACGACAAAACCCTTTCAGAAAGTATTTACGGGAAATTAAAAATACGCATCGAGAATATGATGCTTCGTATGCCACCGGAAAAGACTTGTATCTTACGAGTACCTATGGTATTTGGAAATACATCCCCGCGTATCAAAGAGATCAAGGCCCAACTGCAAGCTAAAGAGGCTATAGAAGTGTTCCCAAATTTGATTATGAATGTTATTACCGACGATCGCCTTACCCAACAAGTACATTACCTTATCAACAGAAACAAAACGGGAATTTATCATTTGGGAAGTCAAGATTTGGTGCACCACGAGGACTTTATCAAGGAGGTTATCAAAAAAATAGGTAACTATCATCCTGTTTTAAAAAAGGTATACACCACCAATCACGAACGCTACTTAGCGGCCTTACCCAAGCACAATACCTTTCCTAAGAACCTACGCTTTTCGTACCAAGAAGTTATTGACCATCACTTATCCGTGGAGTGATTTTCCTATTTTTAAGTATGGAAAAATGGAACGACAACGATATCGCAGCTGGGCTCTCTCAGTTACAGGACTGGAAGTATGAAAATGAGGCCCTTGAAAAAACAATAACTTTTAAAAACTTCAAAGAAGCCTTTGCCATGATGACGCAAATTGCCTTTGAATGTGAGGCACAAGCACATCACCCGAATTGGGAGAATGTTTACAATACTTTGACCATCCGCTTAAATACCCATGATGTTGGCGGTATTACTCAAAAGGACTTTGAGCTTGCAAAGACCATCGATAGTTTAGTGACCAGCTGAGCAAGCTACCTATCCTATCCCATTTTGTTATTTTTGCGCCAATTACAAATTAACTTCAACTATGGGTAGAGCATTTGAGTTTCGGAAGGCACGAAAAATGAAACGTTGGGCAGCCATGTCCAAAGCATTTACCAGAATTGGTAAAGACATTGTTATGGCGGTCAAAGAAGGTGGTCCCGATCCAGATGCCAATTCCAGACTGCGCGCTGTTATTCAAAATGCCAAGGCAGTAAATATGCCTAAGGATAATATCGAAAGAGCGATCAAACGTGCTTCCGATAAAAATCAAGGTGATTATAAGGAAGTACTTTTTGAAGGTTATGCTCCCCACGGTATTGCCATTCTTATCGAAACAGCTACTGATAATAATACAAGAACGGTGGCTAATATTCGCAGTTATTTCA
>JBCDGY010000331.1:0-3382 GCA_039414375.1 Bacteroidota bacterium
AAATTAGCCTTTATTTCTGCATCCAATTGGGGTTCCTTAATGTCTTGATACTTTTTTAACGATTGTAATAAAATGGAGGCAACCAATAAACGGGCTGCTTTTTTGTTGTCTGCTGGTATCACGAACCAAGGCGCGTGAGGAGTTGCTGTTTTATTAATGGCAGTTTCATAAGCCTCTTGATAACGATCCCAGAGTTGACGTTCTTTCAGATCTCCAGGAGAGAACTTCCAATTCTTATGGGCTAAACGTAACCTTCGCAACAAACGTTGCCGCTGTTCTTCTTTAGAAAGGTGCAAGAAGAATTTAAAGACTAGCGTACCATTTTCCGTGATATGGCGTTCAAAATCATTAATCTGACGGTAACGTTGCTCCCAAAATGCGGAGTTAATGTCTCCCAAAGTCGTTACTCCGGGGAGGTTTTCCCCTAGAATATATTGGGGATGTACTTTAGTTACCAATACATTTTCATAGTGTGTGCGGTTAAAGACACTAAACTTACCGCGCTCCGGTAATGCTACATAATGCCGCCATAAATAGTCGTGCCGTAGCTCTAACTTACTAGGAGTTTTAAAGCTGTGTACCACAACGCCACGAGCATTCAATTCCTTAAAAACCTCACGTACCAAACTGTCTTTTCCAGCAGTATCCATTCCCTGCAAACAAACCAGCACCCCATATTTACCATGTGCATAAAGGGTATCTTGAAAACGGGCGAGGTCTTTACTTACCCTTTTTAAAGCCTTTTTAAGGGTGTCGTCGTCAGCACCAAAGTCTTCGTAACAAGAGCGTTTTGATAGTTGAACAGTGTTTTTAACCTGGTAATCTTCAATGGGAATAGTCTTCATAAGGGAAATATACACAATTTGAGTCTTACCTAATTTTACTACTGGTATCACAAACCGCATGGTGCAATAAACATAATTGTACTGGTATCATGAGACCTTTGCAAAATTCAAAGTATGCGGAAAGTTCGACGCCCGATGAAATTTTAACCCACAGCAACCTCTTGGTTGTAAGGACTTAAAATTTTTGAGAAGTTAGCAATTCTTCCATAGTTGGGATATAGCACTGCTTTTTATTCATTCTGCAAAGGTCTCATCATATCAACTAATGGTGAAGTAATGCTAGTAGGGTTTTGCAACATATTTCCACGATATGCGCCTTAACCGAGCGGGACTAAGCTACCAATCCATCCTATTCTGGGATAACAAATCGTCGTTAATAGCTACAAAACAATTTCATCTAAATAGGAAATAAAACGCTTTTGGTCAAGTTATTCTGTCATTCATCGAAGTAATTTTTGAAGGCGAAATAAACATGATACTTTACCTAGTTTTAAACTTGTGCTCCTGGTGATGAGTGCCGTTGTGAAAAATACCTATATCTCTGTTCTTGTGTGCCTTTTATGCGCTCTGTGTGCTTTTGGCAAGGACGACGCCTGTAATTCTGCCAATTCCAACGCTTCCTACATCAAAGAGAATATTAAGCTAGCTATGGAGGTAGAAAGTTTAAAAATGGCTAAATATTTTGGCTACCGAGCACTAAACGGTATTGTAAAGACAGCCTCCAATTTTAAGGATTGTGGATGCCCAGATGCTACCACCCATATCAACAGCGCCAGGAAAGTTTTAGAGTCTGCTTTAAAAGCAGAAAATTTAGAGGATTCAAAAAAACTTCTAAAAGGTGCTCATAATCATATGGAGTCCACCATAGCGGCATTGTACAGTTTCGAACGTGGATTTTTACAAGATTATGATGCTATTTTAAAACAACAGACTCAAGTAGATAGCACCTATGTTGGATTTGAAGACACCGCTTCTGAAAAAATGAAAAATACAGTAGATGCTGGTTTAAAACGTTTTGGCGCCTCTTTAGACCATGTCGTTGCGGTAGTAGATTGTCCTAAAGCACTGCAATATGTTAGCGAAGTACTTGAAAAGTCTAAGACGTTTTTAAAAAGTAGCAAGCTTACACCCGCACAGGCACACTACCATCGTGGGGTGGCAGAATTGGCCAATAATGCGTTCACCGCTTTACAGCAATGCGCTAATTAAAAAACCTAAGTTCGATTATTACTGCAAATACAGCTTCACTTATTTTCAGCGATAATCTAAAGCGCTTTAGAGCATTCTATAAAAGTGATAATGAAAACTATCTATTTGCTCGCGAAAAGTGTGACGTCATCCTTACTTACCTCCGTGCCGCCCAATATAATTAAACGTTCTACCACATTGCGTAGTTCCCGTACATTACCCGTCCAGTCGTAACCCTTGAGTAATTCGATGGCCTCTTTGGAAAACAGTTTTGGGGGGGTGCCTTGTTCTTCCGTGATTTTTTTTGAAAAGTGGGTTACCAAAGCAGGGATGTCTTCTCGGCGATCATTTAATGCCGGTACCTTTACTAAGATAACCGCCAACCTGTGGTACAGATCCTCTCTAAAATTACCATCGGCAATTTCTTGCTTCAAGTTTTTATTGGTAGCCGCCAATACGCGAACGTCTACTTTAATATCCTTGTCACTACCCACTCTAGAAATCCTACTTTCTTGTAGGGCGCGCAGGACCTTGGCTTGTGCAGAGAGACTCATATCACCTATTTCATCCAAGAAAAGGGTGCCTTTGTTGGCTGCTTCAAATTTACCCGCTCTATCTTTTACCGCTGAGGTAAAAGCTCCTTTGACATGCCCAAAAAGCTCACTTTCAATTAATTCTGAGGGTATGGCTGCACAGTTCACCTCTATAAAGGGGGCGCTGGAGCGTGGACTCTTTTGATGTATCCAGTGGGCTACCAATTCTTTCCCTGTGCCATTAGGTCCCGTAATCAACACCCTAGCATCAGTAGGGGCAACCTTATCAATCATAGCTTTAATAGTACCCAGAGCAGCACTATCGCCAATCATTTCATAGTTTTTTTGTACCCTTTTTTTGAGAATCTTGTTTTCAACCACCAGTTCCTTTTTATCCAGGGCATTGCGCACAGTAGTTAGCAATCTGTTTAAATCAGGCGGTTTTGAAATATAATCAAAAGCCCCAAGGCGCATGGTGTTCACCGCAGTATCCAAATCGCCATGGCCGGAGATCATTACAAAAGGAATTTCGGGTTTTTCCTTTTTGGTTGCCTCCAATACCTCAACACCATCTACTTTAGGCATTTTGATGTCACAAAGCACCAAGTCGAAATCATTCTTTTTTAGGATATCCAAGCCCTTGGCACCATCTTCAGCCTCGGTTACTTTGTAGGCTTCATTCTCTTCAGAGAGAATCTTAACCAAAACCCGCCGGATGGCAGCTTCATCTTCAATGACTAGTATTTTTGACATTTCAGTGGCCCGTGCAATCAAGGGCGCGAGGTTGATGCCAAACTCGTTGCCGATCTTGCCGTC
>JBCDGY010000332.1:0-3376 GCA_039414375.1 Bacteroidota bacterium
ATAAATCTCAAGAAAACGAGACAAGTCGACCCTAACCTCATGAAGCTTAAAAATTTTTTCGAAGGTTAAGGCTGAATTTCTTTCAAAATCCCAAAGGGTATGATCAAGATCAAAAAACACATCTGTTATCTTCCCTTTAAACATAATAACGTTTTAAAAGATTACTGTATAGTTGCATCCACACGATTTTGTGATACCTTCCCAATAGTTCATTAGAAAAGATCATAATTAGATGCCCTTTCACTGTTTTTACCGATTGATATATAGGGTCTAAGGAATCGAAAACCTCTTGTGGTCTTTTGTATTTGCGCAAAGCATGATCACATACTGCAAAGGGATATATTTTGATCGGTTGTCGTACTTCAAGATTAATGTCATAAAACGCAAAAGGAGAACAGGTTCCTGCCCTAAATCCTGGGTGATAGGTATATCCCATGGTGTAGTCTTCCGTAAACTCAGCATCTACCAAATTCCTATAGGTATGGGGCACTTGCACCCTATTATAACGCATTCTCGAATATTTTACTGGCCTATTAATAAGATTAGACAAGCGTTGTTTCTCTAGTTTTAGCGTTTCCAATTCATTTGCAGCGGCTCGAGAAGCGCTTAAAGAAACAATACTGTAGTCTGCTACAGATTTTATCAAATAACGAAATCTGTTTCTGTGAATAGAGATATTTCTATCATGGGTAGCGTTCTCTGCAAATTGAAAAAAGAACATGGTACGTTTAGTATACTTTTTATGAAGGTCCATTAAGGCAGAGAAATTATCGTATGGATCTCTAGTTCGATCAAACCATACTTGCACTCTTTTAGCCATTCTGGAAAATCGAAAACGGGAAATATCAGCTAAAAGCCCTGCTAAACTCCGTAGTGGTCCTCTTAAAGCATATTTATGAGATACTGTTACGTTTACAATAGCGGTAAATCGATAGGATTTGGTTTCGGCATCAATATCTGGAAAACGCTCCTTTAACGCTCTAAAAAAAGAACGTACCCACAAATCGACCACTGGACGATCTAAAAAACCATGCTGAAAAGCGACACTGGCTTCTGGGGGAAATCGACCTAACGCATCTTTTACATGAGGCAAGTACTCTTCATACCTACTTAAAAGATAAAAACTGGCTGAAAATATATCAAAAGGAATCGCACTTTGCCCATCTGTTCTAAAAAAACAAGGGGTTCCTTCCCATTCGTAAACATGAATTGGTAGATCGTTAATGCCCTGTTCAAAAAGCAAATCATTACTGCGAATAAAAAACTCATTTTGTAAGGGTTGTTTGGTATATGTGATTTTGGGACCCGCATGTTTGATAAAATCTTCAACTTTGGTGGTAAAAACGACATCTATACCCAGTAACTGAACAAAAATATGCCTCATGATATATGTAAGGCGATTGGTAATCTTATGGGTATAAACAAGCAGCATAACAACCAAATTCTAAAATTACGAATTAAAAGAAGTAGCTGATAAAATCTTGGATACTAGGCATACGCTTACCTTAAAGTAAGCCTTCATCGGTAAAACTAAAGTAGGCGCTCTGCGTTACGATAAGGTGATCTAAAACTGTGATATCTAAAGAACGTCCTGCTCTTTTTAATTTTTCAGTGATTGTTTTATCGGCATTGCTAGGATATAAAGTGCCGGAAGGATGATTATGAGCAAGGATAAGACCAACAGCTCCGTAAGCTAAAGCATGCTTCATAACCAATCTAACATCAACCAAGGTACCCGTTAAGCCACCTTTGCTCAACTGCTCTTTATAAAGTACCGTATTAGCATTGTTAAGGTATAGAATCCAAAACTCCTCGTGCGGAAGTTCTCCCAAAAGAGGATGCAACAAGTGAAATACATCTTCGCTACTAGTAATCTTGGTAATTTTTTTAGCATCGCTCCCTCTTCTACGCCGACCGATTTCGAGTGCAGCGGCAATAGAAATAGCTTTAGCCTCTCCAATACCTTTAAAATGCATTAATTGGTTAATTGACAAACGACCCAAGGCATTGAGATCATTGTCCACGTGGGCTAAAATCTGCTTACTCAAATCGACCGCGCTTTGTTCGCGACTTCCGGAACCAATAAGGATGGCGATCAATTCGGCATCTGACAAGGCAGCACGCCCTTTAGACAAAAGTTTTTCACGGGGTCGGTCATCATCTGCCCAGTGTTTTATTGAAAATGACTCTAGTTTTACCTCCATAAGTAAATATACCGGAAACCAAGAGAACAAAAACTCCTTCTATAAAAACTTCTTAACAAGTTCAGCCAATTCGAGTCCTCCATAATTACCCGAACTCATAAGTAGTAGCGCTGTATTCTTAAAATCTTGATACCATAAAAAATCTTGAAGCTGCTCTGGTTGCGTGAAGATGTTTATTGCATTATGCTGAAAGGCCCCAGTAATAAACGTGTGATCAATTTCTTCGAGCTTTTTGAGTTTAACGGCCTCAGGTTCATAAAATACCAAAGCTTCGTCGGCGGCGTTCAATGATCCTTCATACTCTTTTAAAAATCCGGTATTAAGACTACTATAAGTGTGTAATTCCAAACAGGCGAGTAAGCGGTAATCGGGATACTGTTCCTTTACAGCACTTACAGTAGCATTAACCTTACTTGGTGAATGGGCGAAGTCTTTAAAGAGTACCCTATCCTCTTTTTCGGCGAGCTTTTCTAGTCTTTTGTCAGCGCCCTTAAACGTAGCAATTGCTTCGAGAAAATCAACCTCATCGACCCCCATCTGTTGGCAAATCCATTTGGCACCCATCATGTTACTAAGATTATGACGGCCAAAGACTTCCAAAGGCATTGGACCATCTTCTGTATCCAAATATGTTACTCCCTTTAACACTGTGTATTCCGGAGTGCTATAGGGAAAGCGTCGAATAGTATTCTCCGAGGCCTGAATAATTTTTAGCACTTCAGTATCTTCTTCGTTATAAGTAATACTACCCCCATTAACTATACCGTCGACAAAAATGCTGAACTGTTTGGTATAGTCCGAAAAAGTTGGAAATACGTTAATATGATCCCAAGCAATACCACTTAGTAGGGCAATATTGGCTTTATAAAGATGGAATTTGGGTCTAGGATCTAAAGGAGAACTCAAATATTCGTCACCCTCTAAAACGATAAAATCATTATCATCTGTTAGATGAACCATCCTATCAAAACCAGCTAACTTGGCTCCCACCATGTAATCTACCTCAATATTGTGATACCTCAGCACATGTAAAATCATGGAAGTAATCGTTGTCTTTCCATGGCTACCTCCAATAACTACACGGGTTTTATGTTTAGACTGCTCATAAAGAAATTCTGGAAAAGAATAAATGGGTATCGCAAGCTCTTGAGCTCTAAGCAACTCAGGATTAT
>JBCDGY010000333.1:0-3351 GCA_039414375.1 Bacteroidota bacterium
GGATTTTATATTAAGAAAATCTTAAATATAATGTATGAATTTTCTTTTTATGTTAAAAGATTTTAACAAGAATGTTTTGGATTCCCGTGACCTAAAGGGATTTATGTTTTCTGATGCCTAATTACGGAGAGGATCGAAGTACAAAGTAACCTGTAGTTCAATCTATGGTTAGAATACGTTCCATAGCCATCCCGCGAGAGCCTTTTATGAGTACTTGACCTTCCTTCAAGGGATGTTGTTTCAGGTGGTTTGCTAGGGCCTCGAAAGATGGAAATTTAAAGTAGGGGGAGGTCACCTTTTCGAAGTGTGCGCCAACAAGAAAGAGGGCATCAAAACCAAGCCCTGCCGCCAAATCCGCAATTCTTTGGTGTTCTTCCTGTGCCGTTTCGCCCAATTCGAACATGTCTCCTAAAAAAACTGTTTTGGGGTCACCTTTTCGTTTGGCAAAACTCTCTAAGGCTGCTTTCATACTTGTGGGATTGGCGTTATAGGCATCTAGCACAACGGTTAGTCCGTTTTTGGTCAACAATTGTGATCGGTTATTGGTCGGGATATAGCTCTCAATAGCCTTTTTAATTCGGTTATGATCTACCCCAAAGTATTTACCTACTGTTATGGCAGCGCAACAATTGGGAAAGTTGTAATTGCCTATGAGTTGGGTTTGGATGGTGAGGTCTTCAAAGGTTAATGCTAAAAAGGGTTCTTCGGCAGTTAGGGTAATGTTGTAGTACTGATGGTCGCTTTGGCTAAAGCCTATTTTTTTAAAGTAGGTGGCCAACTTGTCTCGCTGTATAGGGTCATCAGCATTTAAAAATACATGACGATCGTTAGCAAACAGATGATTGTACAATTCGCTTTTTCCTTTAATAACTCCCGCCACCCCTCCAAAACCTTCTAGGTGGGCCTTTCCGAAATTAGTGATATACCCATAATCTGGTTGTGCCAACTCGGCCAGCAAGGCAATCTCCCCTTGGTGGTTGGCACCCATTTCTACAATAGCGAACTCAGTATCTTGGCGGATGTTTAAAAGCATAAGGGGTACGCCAATATGATTGTTGAGGTTGCCTTGAGTAGCAATGGTACGATACTTTTGGGCTAGCACCGCATAAAGCAATTCTTTAGTAGTAGTTTTACCGTTACTTCCAGTAATTGCAATTATCCGGGCTTGGCAATAGTGTCTATGAAAAGTTGCCAACTGCTGTAGGGTGGTTAACACATCATCTACCAAAAGGGTTTTGCCTACTACATGAAATTCTGCTTCATCTACGATGGCAAGGGCTGCACCTTGTTCTAGGGCGTATTGGGCAAAAGCATTTCCATTAAAATTGGGTCCTTTTAAGGCAAAAAAGAGCGCATCTTTGGTTAGTTTTCTGGTATCGGTACAAACGGTATGATGTACTAAAAAAAGTTGGTGTAGTTGTTCCAAGTTCATACACCTAAAATAAAAAAAGCCCTTGACCATAGTCAAGGGCTTTACCTTAAAAGTTATCCTATTTTTTTAGCGCACCTTACGATGGCGAACGGTTTTGTTTTTACTCTTAGACTTACTACCCACTCTAGACATCGCACATCGGAAACCAATGTCGTCTGTTGCCATATATTGCGGTAGGTAACGTCGTTGTGCCGGATCTAGCCAAAATGCACGGTCTCTCCAAGAACCTCCTTTGTAAACCCTTACTTCATCATTAATTAGAGAAGTACGGTAGTTGGAAGTATCATATTGGCGTAATAATTTACCAGTAGAATCCCTTTCTACTTTGTGCTTGGGCGAATCATACATCTTGCGGTTGTCTTCTTCATCGTCACTAAAGCGCTCGAAAAAGCGTGATGATCCTGCATCTCCATCACGGAAACCTCTGTTGTCACTAGTGGCGAAGTTGGTTCGCAAGTAGGTTTCTTCTTCCCCAACAGGTACTTCTTTAATTTCTCCAGGCAAATTCACGGCTACAATCTTTCCATTAGGTAGCGTGTCATACACGATTTCATCTCTTAATATGTCTACCTTACCATCTTCTCCAATGGCCTTTTTTAAGTATACATTGCCACGATAGTAGTTGAAGTCACTAATTTCATCATCTACAATAGGACGATACACATCGGCTACCCATTCACTTACATTTCCAGCCATATCGTACAAACCAAAATCGTTTGGTTTATAAGACTTTACTTGAGCGGTAATATCTGCACCATCGTCCGACCATCCAGCAATACCTCCGTAGTCTCCTTTACCTTGCTTGAAGTTGGCCAACTGATCGCCTCGACCAACGCGTTGTCCATTACGCGTATAATCACCTTCCCAAGGATATTTCTTTCTTCCACGGTAGTTGTTGTATTCCCTAGAACCAATCAAGGCTTGCGCCGCATATTCCCATTCCGTTTCAGTAGGAAGTCGATACTCTGGCTGTATAACACCACTACTGCGTTTCGCAAAAGTGTTGATGGAATCTTTCTTTTGCTTTCCTTGAAGAGAATCAATCTGTCCACCATAAACGGATTCAGGGTTATTCAAATAGGCTTCAGTGCTAAAAGTACCTCCTATTTCTCCAGATAAAACATTATAACGTGCACCGTCGGCAAGATATCCTTCTTTTTCTAACATGGCCTCATTTACACGATCGGTACGCCATTCTGCATATTGAGTGGCTTGCACCCAATTTACCCCAACTACCGGATATTCCGCATAGGCCGGGTGACGTAAGTAGTTATTAGTCATGGTTTCGTTAAAGCCCAATCGATTTCTCCATACCAGGGTATCTGGTAAGGCTCCAGTATATATATTTTGATAGCTTGGATTTTCTGGTGGGTATACGGCTTTGATGTAATCTAAATATTCTAAATACATTACATTGGTAACCTCAGATTCATCCATGTAGAACGATTGAACGTGCTGTTGTGTAGGCGCGTTGTTCCAATCGTGCATGGTATCGTCTTGTACTTGGCCCTTTGTAAACGTTCCTCCTTCAATAAATACAGTTCCTGGAGGTGTTTCTTGCTCTTTGAAGTCTGAGTTATATTGAAACCCTCCTTCCTTAGCGTTTATCTTCCAACCCGTGGCTCTAGAAACATTCTTAGAGGTAGAAGAAGATGAATTCTTGCAGCTAGACATTGCTCCTATGGCCAATAAGGAGCCGAGTGTAGCATTTACGACATATTTTTTCATAAGACTTGAGTTCCGTGCCGAGTCACAGTTTACTTTGGGCACTTTAGATTCATTTGATTTCAATCGATTTTCGGCTTTAAAACGAAAAACTAGACCCATTATTTTATTCGAGTCAAATATTTCTACAAACCATATAAAAATGGGTGTAGAGCATAAGATAAACGCGGTTTAACCCCTTTGTAGTATACTAC
>JBCDGY010000334.1:0-3325 GCA_039414375.1 Bacteroidota bacterium
AAAACTCAAAAAACTAAAGCCTACTCGTATTTCAAACTCCGTTTTCTTTCGCATGAACTCTTCCAAGTCCGTTATCGTTTCAATGTATTCATAATCACTTTTAATTTCCGTTCCTTCTAAAGTCTGAGAATTAATATGACTATCGTTTGATGCTAATACCGGAGTAAAGGGACGGTTCTTCTCCAAACTGTATCCATAGCCGACATAATAAGGTACGCTATCGACTTTATACACTCTATGAAAGTCATCATCAAAGGTGGCTGTTTCTGTATCAAAGGGTGAACTATTTTCCTCGGTTCCTTCTAGGTCCTTCTCACAAGAGAAGAGCAAAGAAAGTAATGCCAAAGGCAATAGCCATAAGTATCTTGTTTTCATGATAATAGTTTTAATGGTGAAAAAAGGGCAAGGAATATCCTATCAAAATCGCCTTGCCCTTAAAATCAATTGTAAACAACTAAGTATACAGTTGTCTAGAGGTTTCCGAGGATGCTTATTCTATCCCAGAAGGAATTCCACTTGGTAAGCTGGATACATTTTGGGCATGAGCATTAATCAAGATCTCTTGATCTTCCGGATTTGCTACCAAATCAGTGGGTAAGAAACCACCAGCTCTTAGGTTTTCAACAGTATACGGTTGTAGTTCATACCGAAGACTTGGAACCTCCTTGGACCTTTCATCCATTTTAGCTATCATAGCTTCTTGCGTCTCAGCAACCTTATTTAAAGCAGCACCTATATCAATTGAATTTCCATCCTCACCAATAGGCAGGCTAGGCGGACTGTAGAGACCCCAACTGGAGTAAGTGCTTTCTTTAATCCTTGTTGCTTTTTCTATGAAGGTTTGATTCGCTTCTTCCTCTGACGATAACGCCACGCTAAACATCTTTTTTATCGTTGCTGATGCCGCAAAAGCAAATTTGCTCTTTTCAATGTCGGTAATTTCCGAAGATTCAAATTCGTATATATATATTACAAAAAAGCCTCGTTCATTCTTAGCAACAAAACTACCTCCATAATAATCCACCAATAAGTTGGCATCATAACCTGGAGCCTGTCGATTAGCAATTAAATTATAATTACCAGCTGCTTCAGAAGTAATTTTCATAGGAACGGCAGTTTCATAAACATCATAAGGAACAAATATCTTAGCCGCGACAACCAGCGTATTGCTATTAAAGGTAATGTCTCTGGACGTGTCTTCCATGATGCTAACTCCAAAAGTAGCCGGTAATACCGTTGCTGGTTTTGCCTTTTCCTTTGGTTCCTTTAAAATAGCCTCAGCCGTACCACCCGGATCACTTGCCGCGTTTAAGCTAGGCGTAGGAGTTGGGGTGGGCGTGGGCGTAGGAGTTGGTGTGGGCGTGGGCGTAGGAGTTGGGGTGGGCGTGGGCGTAGGCGTAGGTGTTGGTGAAGGTGGTGTGGTCGTAGGGGGTGTGGTTGTAGGAGGTGCCTGGCCTATACCGAAACTAAATCCAGTCTTGTCTGCAATAAAAGTATTCAATTCTGCTTGTGAGGTAATGATCTCTACCTTTCTTGAATTACCACTAGTTGATGGACTACGAGATTGTGCAAAAGCACTTTTCAGATCTAACATCGAGTTCTTGATATTACCCTGCCCAGTATTTGGATTAAAAGTATAGGACATCCCAGTATAATATACCACCTCCTTACCAAATTCATCCCAAGTGATTACAGTTCTATCAAAACTTTCAGGAAATTTTCCTTGCTCCTGTGAGTCCAAGGAAACTTCTTCTTCTTTTTGGCAAGAGAACATCGCTGCCACCAAAAAGGTACTTAATAAAATGTTTCTTTTTTTCATAATAATGATTCTTTAATAAGTCGTTAAATGATTTGTTAAAACTATACGAACAGTACTCTATAATTTGAGGTGAATTAAGGAAGTGTAGGTTTGAATTGATGTAGGTTTAAAATTGGTAGATTTCGAATCAACCCATATCCTTTTGAAGATCAATAACCTTTGCGGAGCACTACATATAGGAGGTTGTTCGATGAATTACATACCCCAATTGACGAACACCCTGTTTGATTTGACGATTGCTATAGCTTCTCAAGATTCCTTCCTTTAGCTTTGTCTTTACTGATAAAAAGTATGGTAGTGGACTAAACCTATTTTAATGCAATATGGATGTATTAGTACCTCAAATTTGATCCTATGAAAACAGATAATCCAATTGCCATAGATAAATATGAACCTACAAAAGTGTGGTTAGTGTCACACCGGTTTTATCTTCTTTTCCTTTTTTTATGTCTCCTATCTTGCCATACTGATGATGCCCCAAAAGAAGACAAAGGTGTGGCACTCAACCAACAACCTACAGGTGCCTCGGCCTTTGACCTTTTATCCAGTGAAGTATATGATCGCTTGCAATTAGAAGTGGCTTACAATCCAGGTCAGCGCCCATTACCTAAAACTATAGATAACATCATCACATTTTTAAGCATGGTTACCCATAAGTCTGAAACAGATATTACGGTTACCTATCAAGAGTTGCCGCCATCCGAAGCAACGTCGTTAAATGTGGTAAGCACCGTAGCTTTGGAGGAAACTTATCGCACAGCATATACTAAAGACAATACCATCGCGGTATATATCTATTTTTCAGATCTCCCTGATAGTGATGATGATCCCCTTACCGGCAGGGTTACTACTGGGGCTACTTATAGAAATACCTCCATTATTATGTTCGAAGAAACCATTAGAGACTTGCAGAAAAAAGAGCCCTCCATTTCATTGGAGACCATAGAAACAGCTACGCTACAACACGAATTTGGTCACTTATTAGGATTGGTTAATTTGGGTACGCCAATGGTAGAAGATCACGAGCACCCCTTCTTTGAACACCATTGCATTGAGGAAAATTGTCTGATGCGAGCGGAACTGGAGTTGGGCTCAGAGAGCTTAAAATTTTTAAGAAGGAATCATGCAAAAAATGGAAATACAATACCGGTATTGAAGCCTTCCTGTCTACAAGACTTACAAGCTTTTGGAGGACCACTTATACGATCCGCTTCTCCAGATAATAAATAGTCCAAAAGTCCCTAGCTTCTTGATGATCTTTTTCATGGTCCCCCACCCTAGACTTTCGCTTGAAAAATTAAGAATATCCTTGCCCTCGGTTTACTTTCAATTGAACAGAACTTTAGACGCTATTAGCACAAAGTATTGTTATCAAGCGTATTTATTAGCAAAAAAAGTATCGTAAATA
This sequence comes from Bacteroidota bacterium, assembly GCA_039414375.1. Classification (GTDB taxonomy): domain Bacteria; phylum Bacteroidota; class Bacteroidia; order Flavobacteriales; family Flavobacteriaceae; genus Croceivirga. The sequence goes on from JBCDGY010000334.1 coordinate 3,228, forward strand.
GTATTGGAAAGCTTGTTTAGGTTGATTTGGAAACCGTCAATATATTCGTGTAGTCCTCCATCAAAAATCGCTTTGATATTCGAAGAAGCCATCATTCC
>JBCDGY010000335.1:0-3311 GCA_039414375.1 Bacteroidota bacterium
ATTTGTCTGTCATGTATCAGACAGTTAATTCTTTACAACAGGAGTTTTTAAAATAAAATTTTCGGGAATACACATTGAGTAAAATTAAAACTCGAATCCTATATGCTAGGGGACGTATTCTACCATGAGGCGGTTACCAGCAAGAGGTTAAACAAAATTATCATTGCAGTTACTACGATAGCGATTTTAGTATGTTTGACGCTTCCTGCGCACTGGGTAAATGGAATTTTGACTCCATTTGCTTTGCTACTGATCTTGGCGGGTATACCTCACGGTGCGACTGACTTTGTTGTTTTCCAGCGTATTTTTGCTAAATATCAAATTACCCAGCAGTTAGTATACTTCTTGACAGGCTATTTTCTAGCTATGTTCTTTTATATAGTTGTGTGGTGGTTCAGTCCGCTTACTGCCTTCGGGTTGTTTTTGCTAAATTCTGTTTATCACTTCGGTGAGTCCAACTGGAATTTTTTAGACCTCGGAAGCAAGGTGAGACAATCACTTGTGTACATTGTTTGGGGAAGTGCTGTTTTGGCTGTGCCCATACTGCTGCATTTTGAGCAGGCGGCTATCATCATACAGGAGTTCTCTGGTGCCCATTTAACAATAAGTACTGCATTTAAGACAAGTATCATCTGCTCGTTAATAGTTGGTAATTTATTGATGATTGTATCACTGTTTTGGGCCAAATTGATAAACGTGTCAAGGTTTTATCGGGAGATCAGGAACTTTTTGATTTTGATGCTACTGTTTTTTAGCACGCCATTACTAGTTGGTTTTAGTATATATTTTGTTTTCTGGCATTCATTGTATGCCATGAGAGATCAATTTAAGTATCTAAACTTGGCTAATGAGCCCGGGAGAAAAAAAGCATATATCAAACAACTATTTTTTATTTCTTTAGTTTCGTTCCTAGCACTTGGAGGTCTTTACTCCTTTGCAGACGGCCATCTGGATCAAGGATATAATTTAGGAAAACTATTTGTATTTATTGCAGTAGTTACCGTTCCACATAGTTTGTTAATGCACAATTTATATCAGTTTAAAGTTATTTCAGGAAAAAAAGAATGACCTAAAAGGAGGTCAGCATTAACAACATTACTTAACTAGGGAAGTTAGCGATTCATATTGCACCAAACAACTAGGCACACTATGTTCGACTAAAGTCCTATTAATTCAAAATTATGAATCTTCATTATTTGGTTGGAGCTAGCTTAGAATCAGGAGACTACGTTGGTTTCACATTCTTTATCGGTTCTATGGCGATGATGGCAGCGTCTGTCTTTTTCTTTATGGAATATTTCCGTATGGAAGGTAAGTGGAAAACGTCCATTTTGGTATCGGGTCTGATCACCTTTATTGCGGCGGTGCACTACTTCTACATGCGAGATTTTTGGGCAGAAACGGGCACTTCCCCAACAGAGTTTCGTTACATCGACTGGATTCTTACGGTGCCTTTGATGTGTGTAGAATTTTACCTAATCCTAAAGGCTTTTGGAGCTAAGCAGGGTTTGCTTTGGAAAATGATCTTCTACTCTGTCTTGATGTTGGTAGCTGGTTATTTGGGTGAGACGGTTTACAGAGACAACTCTCCATTGTGGGGGATGATCTCAACCATTGGCTATGTAGGTATTTTGTACGAAGTATGGTTTGGATCTGCCAAACAGTTAGCTGGTAATTCAAGCGACCCTCTTTTACAATCAGCTTTCACCGCACTGGGATGGTTCGTATTTGCTGGTTGGGCAATCTATCCTATTGGTTATATGGCTATCGAAGGCAGTGGCTGGTTGAGTGGTATTCTTAGCCCTAAGAGTTTAGATATCTTCTACAATATTGGTGATGCCATCAACAAAATTGGTTTTGGTTTAGTAATTTACTCTTTGGCTGTTCAATCTATGAGCAGAGACAGAGGACAAAATGCAGCTACCTCTACTGTATCTATCGCTTCTAAGAAGGCTTCTGCCTCTGTAAATAACTAATAACTAATTCCGAAAGTTGCAATTCAAGGTACTTTTGGGTCTTAACCAATTTATAAATTGATATTCCTGATAGACTCTTTTTAGAGTTCAACTTGTCTGATAGGGTGTCAGCGATCTTGAGGTCGCTGGCACCATTTTTAAATTGAAGCAAATGGATTACGCAACTTTCGACCACAGCCAATTCCCATTGGTAACTATCACCTTTACTGGAGCACAATCAACGGACGAAAATTTCCGCACCTACCTCAAAAATATTCGGAATATTTATGATCGAAAGGCCCCTTTTGTTTTGATCTTTGACGCTACAAACGCCAGCTTACCGAGCTTCAAGCATCAATTGATGCAAGCCAATTGGTTAAAAGAGCACAATGATTTAATATCCAAATACTGCTTAGGAACTGTCTATATTATTTCCAACGCATTTGTAAGGGGTATTTTACGAAGTATTTTCGCTTTGCAGCAACAGCCCTGCCCCTACACTGTGGTGGAAAACAAGGCCGCAGGAGCAACTTTTGTAGAGCAGAAATTGAATTCAATTGATGGAATGTCGGTAGTTAATAGTTAGATACGTACCTTAATTGGCTGAATTATTATTCAAGAATATTTTCAGACGGTCCCAAATAGATAATTGGTAGTCTGGCGCACTCAATTTTTGTAAGAAAACATTGTATTCCTTTTCTATCATTTCGTAATTGTTCGAATTAACTAATCTAGCGGCCACCAATCCTCTGAAACATCGATAAATTTGATTTGGCATATAAGGTGTTTTCACTAATGGTAATTGATTTAATAATTGGTGGATACTAGCCATGCTTTGATGCTGCTCCAGCCAATTCCTACCAAAGCGCTCCAATTGTTCCGTCACTTTCTCAACGGCTTTCTCGGCATCTTCTTTTTTTACAATATCGTATCGCTGGTAAGGTTGTCCTTCTAGTTTACCAATGGCGGTTACCAAACTCATACTATCTCGTTGAAATAATGGCAATCCGTTCGTAAATTGAAAAGCCGTCTTTTCGATGACCTGATTGCGTATGCCAACATGTAATTCAAAGACAGTGGTTTTATCATAGTGACTGGTAGACAAAATGATGGTTTGAAAACCTAATTCGGTGCGCTTGCGGAATTGGTTTTTATGCGGCAGCAGCGTAAATCCATTAGTGTTACAGTAGCTTGCCAGCCCATCATATAGCCAGTTTCTTCGATCTTCGGGTTTTATTCTCTTAAAAAAAAACATTTTAGTATAATTGTCAATCAGTTATTACGAAATACATGGTTCAAAAAAATCATCACCCCTAAATCCCCTTCGGCGAGGCGGCAAAGCCGCCGAGCAAAAAA
>JBCDGY010000336.1:0-3308 GCA_039414375.1 Bacteroidota bacterium
ATTTTGGCAATGGCATAAGGTTCATTGGTCGGCTCTAGAGTATTAGTCAGCAGAGCATCTTCTCGCATCGGTTGCGGTGCCATCTTGGGATAGATACACGATGACCCTAAAAAGAGTAACTTTTTGACTCCATTTACCCAAGACTGATGAATCACGTTATTTTGAATCATTAAATTATCGTAGATAAACTCGGCTCGATAAGTATTATTTGCCACGATCCCCCCCACCTTAGCGGCCGCAAGTATCACGTATTCGGGTTGTTCCGAACCAAAAAAGTCACTAACCGCCCGTTGATTCCTCAAATCTAATTCCTTAGAAGTTCGAAGCACGAAATTAGCATATCCTTCTGATTCCAATTTTCGCAAAATAGCCGACCCCACCATTCCTCGATGCCCTGCAATGTATATTTTAGCGTTTTTCTCCATTCGTCAATATTAATTGATTTGAATCTATTAGCAGTAATTTTATCTCCTCTTAACCTCATTACCTTCTCTCCTTATTACCTTCGTTTACTCATACTCATTCTTAATCTCAAATCCCGCAGCTTTCAGCAATTGATCTTTTCTAAACAATTCTACGTCTGCTTGTACCATTTCACTACACAGTGCCTGCAAACCATATTTAGGTTTCCAGCCCAATTTTTCTTTCGCTTTAGTGGGGTCACCGATCAACAATTCCACTTCCGTAGGTCTAAAATATTGTGGATCAACCATGACCAAAGGGTGCCCTTCTTGCAATCTAAATCCTAAATTATTAGGTATTTTACTCATATCAATACTGGCAATATAGCCCGTTTCTTTAATGCCTTCCCCTTCAAATTTTAGTTCAAGTCCGATTTCTCCAAAGGACATCTTCACAAAATCTCTTACCGTAGTGGTCACACCCGTAGCAATCACCCAATCCTCTGGGGTATCTTGCTGTAAGATTTTCCACATACATTCTACGTAGTCCTTAGCGTGTCCCCAATCTCGTTGAGCATCTAAATTACCTAAATACAAATTTTCTTGTAAACCAAGTGCTATCTTCGCTGCTGCTCTAGTGATCTTTCGAGTCACGAAAGTCTCTCCTCTTAGTGGTGATTCGTGATTGAACAAGATGCCATTACAGGCATACATATCGTAAGCTTCCCGATAATTAACGGTAATCCAATAAGCATACATTTTAGCTACTGCATAAGGTGATCGTGGATAAAAGGGCGTTTTTTCCGATTGGGGCACTTCTTGTACTAAACCATATAGCTCCGAAGTAGACGCTTGGTAAATCTTTGTTTTTTGGGTCAGTCCCAATAATCTAACTGCTTCCAAAATCCTTAAAGTGCCGATTCCATCTACATCCGCTGCATATTCGGGCGCATCAAAACTCACCTTTACGTGAGACATAGCACCCAAATTATAAATCTCATCGGGTTGGACTTCTTGAATGATACGGATTATATTCGTAGAATCGCTCAAATCGCCATAATGCAGGACAAACCGTCGATTTTGCTCGTGTGGATCTTGATATAGATGGTCAATTCTACCTGTATTAAATAGGGAACTTCTTCTTTTAATACCGTGAACCTCATACCCTTTTTCCAAAAGAAATTCGGAAAGATAGGCACCGTCTTGTCCAGTTATACCAGTTATTAGGGCTCTTCTCTTCATGTTTATACTTTAGAATATTTTAATTTGGGGGTAGTAATAATCGCTTTTAAATCTTGTTCAAATTTTGAGAGAATAGCTTCTTTGGATAGGAATACTTGGGCATATTTTCTAGCGTTTTTACTAATCAGATTAGTATCAGTAGTAAGCCCTCTTTTAATACCTTCTGCCAAAGCCGATACAGATTCAGGTTCAACTAAGATGCCCATATTATGTTCATTTACTACTTCGTACAGCGTACTGCCCGCACTTGCGGTGACAACAGCCACTCCACCGACGGATAAGATGCTAGTTAATTTAGAAGGCAGCACTAAATCTGCCGCTGCTCGTTTTTGTAAAACCAAGTGTAGGTCAGCAGCAGCTAGAAGTGCCGATAATTTTTCGTAGGGCTGGAGTGGATAAAAATGTACGTTATGCAGATTTTGCTGCTTGCTCAAATCTATCAATCGCTGCCTTGTTCCCCCTTCGCCTACAATCAAGAAATGAATATCTTCTTGCGACTGAAACTGTTTAGCTACCTCGATCAATAATTCCAAGCCTTGTTTTTCGCCTAGGTTGCCCGAATAGAGAATTATTTTATCTTCTTCTTTAAATCCCCACGCTTTCCTCAATGACGCAGACTTGGGCAATGGCTGTATAAAAGAGGTATCTACCCAGTTAGGGAACAATAGAACTTTTTCTTCCTTTATACCTTTCGTTAGGATTTTTTTGACCATTCCTTCGCTAATAGTCGATACCAGTTTGCTCTTTGTTAAAATCCAACTTTCTAGCTTTACCAGCAAATTTAGCAACCTTTGGTTTTTAATAATTCCTAAATCTTTTGCTGCGTCTACCTGTAGGTCTTGTATGTGATAAATAACGGGTATGTTCCATAATTTTCCGTACAATAAGGCAGCAAAACCCGTATGAAAAGGTGGACAAATGGCAATAACTGCATCAGGCTTATTAAAAAACGTTTTCAACCAATGGATTTGTGAACTCAACATAAAAGAAAGCTCATGTATAATCCTTGACTTACCCGTTATTTTTTTAGGGACGTATAGTGGTGTTCTACGAACTAAAACACCACTCATCTTTTCAACAAACCACCCTTTCTTGCGATAATCTTCTGTTATTTTCCATCTTGGATAATAGGGCATTGCTGTAATTACCTCTACATGATGCCCTGCCTTTACCAACCATTCTGTCAGCTCTCCTGTATATTTACCGATACCTGTCAGCTCTGGAGCGTAGTTGATGCCGTAGATTAATAGTTTCAATTAAGTAGTTGGTTCTTTTATTAGTTGATCAAATATTTTTTGCTCTGCTTTACTCATAGACAACGCATTAGTAACTCTTCGCTTATTAAAAGAGTCACTAATTTCATCAACGAATTGCTCTTTGTAAGGAATTCCCGTAAATTCGATTAAGCGCTTTATTTCAGCTTTGTTAGTCATCAAATCCTCCAATTTAAAAAACGATATTTGATCGGTATATAGCTTTTTATACTCTTTTTTGTAAGCATTACTTTTTTTATAAACTTCAATATGATAAGCCTCCAATCCTTGTTCTTTTACTATCCGATCAAAATTTCTTATTTTAGGTCCAAAAGGAAGACCTTTTTTGACGTTTCTCAACCAAAGCATTTTCAAAGTATATAAGCAAAAAGAAGGTATATCATTCCAGTTG
>JBCDGY010000337.1:0-3290 GCA_039414375.1 Bacteroidota bacterium
AAACCTTAGGCATTATGAAAAAATTATTTTACGGAGTTTTAGTATTAGCTATATCCTTTGCTTCTTGCGAAAAAGAGGAAAACAACGAAGCTGTAGTAGCGGTCGATAACAACGGGAAGATGCCTCTTGAAGCCATTGCTTCAAAAATGAATACGCAACTACCCCCTGCCGAAATGGAAGCGGTATACAAAGCTTATGAATCGATAACTTATGAGGAGTTTAAAAAATATATCGATGTGTTATACACCAATATGCTCAACGAAGGCGCTGATGAGGCAAAAGCAGCACTTACCAAAGAACTCATGAATCGGGTTAACGATGCTATTTATGAACAATACGGAGAATCGTATGCCAGTGTCAGGATAGATTTGGGTGCTGAGATCTACGGAAGTTTTGTGGAGTTAGACAAATATGCTCAAATTAATTTGGCTAAGGTGGCACAAAAAGCCAGTAAAGCGCCTGACTGTACTACTTATCCTTTCAAAGCAGATGAAGTTATAGGTTGGACAAATATTCCAGCTCCCTTCGAACTCAGTTACAACAATTTGAAGAATTTTTATTACTGGGGGAGGTTCAAATTTGAATATAATCCTGAGGACTGTGATGTAGTATTTTACTCCTTAAGTTATCCCGATGATTACACGGTAAGTAGGCTACAGGCATTGACGGTTAGAGCACAACGTGTTTTAGGATGGATCAGTTTTACCCAATCTGGGTTAGGCGAGAATAGCAGTCTAGACGGCGTACTTGTTTATAAAGAATGGCCAGAGGCTGGTAATAATCGGAGAACTGATTTTGGAACAGGAGCTGGAAGAGTAGGTTATGTTTATCCTGACGGATGGTTTGGTGCGTTTACTGAGAAGGATGGAAATGATTTTGCTGACCAAGTAAAGCTCCTATTGAAAGAAGACCTTGACAATTTGTAGACTGTATTAACAACTAATAATTTGTCCATCAAATAGAATATTTGCTTTACTTGAAAAAAGGTTGTCTAAAATTTAGACAGCCTTTTTTACCCAGATAGGGAAATATTGGAAGCAAGGCAACAACGTTCTTTCTCCCACAAACTTCCTTAGACCTTAATCTTTCAACTCAAAAAGCACAAACTGGTTCAATTGAGGTTCAAAAGCACTGAAATTGTTATCCGCTACCAATACTACCGACTTGTTGCCATTAGCAAAATCAGGACCAAAGGTTATCCCTTCAACATTATCGACCACACCATCCGTAAGTTGGTCTCTTATAGCCTCAAAGTCGAAAAGAAGGGTTTTTTGGGCCACCTTGTACTCAGCATCTACTAGGCTTTCCACGTCCCTTACATCAGTAGCATCAGAAGCATCTACATCATATATTTTAACATTGTTGCCCCCATCATCGTAACCAGTAGAGAAAGAGCGTTCTAAGACTAAGAATTGGTCTTTAGCATATTCTAAAAGTTCTACTACACCATTCAGCTCAAAGGAAGTGCCATTAGCCGAAGGGCGTACTACAGGATCTAGTTCATAGGCAAATTCTTTGCCAAATGTCCCGGTGGCCTTATCGATATAGGCAATTCTAATGGGTGATTGGGTGTCTTGTAAGGTAGGTGCAGGACCGTCTTCCTTAAGAGGTAGCTCCATATTTACCCAAAAGCCGACTCCATCTGCACTAAGGGAAAGGCCTTCAAAAACACCATTTTGCCTGGGACCTTTATTAGGATCCATACTTACTTTATATTTATTGGCTAATTTGGTTTCATTTACAAATTCCCCACTTAAGGTAGCGCGACGCACAAAAGGGTCTACACCATTGTTAATGTTACCTTCGCTTGCCCAAATAACAGTTCCGTCAAATACCCGAAGGGCTTCAGGGTCAACTGTGCCAGAAGCAAAAGGAGTATCTCCTTGATCTTGAAGTGAGACTACGGAATTGACTAAAACACTGGTAAATCCAGTTTCGTTGTAATAAATGGCAGCAGTATAAAAGCGAGGACTGTTGGAGTCGTCGCTAATCATATACCAATTGCCATTGGCATAATCAATACTAGAAAGCCCACCAATAGTAGTGCCTTGGAATTGAGCGCCATCAGGAATAATAAATTCATCAATAAAGGTGAGGGATTTGCCGCTATCGCCGCCATCACCAATAAAATCATCTATGGCATCGCAAGAAGTGCCTAGTAATACAGGAAGTATGGCTAAAGCCATACCTATTTGGTTTTTCATTTCATAAGTGTTTTAGGTGGCCTCAAGTTGTATTTTTTGCTCTTAAAACGGCTTAAGACAGTATTACGGGAATATTAAGTTTGTGTTTGGCGATAGGATTCGCCACACAAATATTAAAATCAGTTTTAATGATTGATTTTAGGGCCGGATAAGGCACAAAAAAACCCCGCCATAAAGCGAGGTTATTGCTAATTAGCTTTTGAAAAAGTTCATTACGGTACAAACACTTTTCGGGTATTTCCATCCGCTGTTTTAATAATATAAACCCCCGATTTCAATTGAAATACTGATCTGTTGGCTTCATTGGTATCGCTAACAGTTTGCTGTAATACTTGTTGCCCTGAAAGATTGAATACCTGGATTGTAAAAGGCGATATGTCTGTAGTGCCGTTAAACATTGGGGGTCTATTTCCCGATCCTGGAGGTGCTTTCTTTGCTCTATTATTAATTATAATAGAAACCACTTCGGCATTGATGTATTGTAAATCTGGAAAGAACCAAAAATAACCAGAGAGCGATACATTAGGGCACCCGATGCCATTGTAATAAGCCGGAATGAAATAGGTATACTTAAAGGTTTCTATTTCTCCGGCGTCAATATTTTTATTTTTTGATAGTCTATCAAATTCACAGTCCCAATAGGGGTTGAAATTGTTAGGATTGTTATTGTAGCCATGTACACCTTCCACTTTTCCAGGGGAATTTCCGGTGTTCTTTATTTTTACCTCAAACTCTACTTCTTCTTCTCTATATAACTTTACGTTGGGGTAACGACTCCTGTCTTTTGAATCATAAAGCACCCTTTTGATTTTAAATTCATCTTTTCCTTTGATAACTACCCGTTCTATTTCAAATTCTGCTGGCCCTGTTGGTAATGGACAACCATCATTAGAAGCTGGTCCAGCTTCATTTGGACAACGGTCCTTATCATCTGGTACGCCATCATTATCGCTATCTGGATTAGGCACTGTATAATGTAAGTACTTTCTCGTGCCTTGATATTCCACAAAAAGCGTAAAATTTTTTCACTTAATATTATAAGGGGGGGCCGTTCTTCCTCCTCTCAACCAGGAAGACCAAGTTGAT
>JBCDGY010000338.1:0-3278 GCA_039414375.1 Bacteroidota bacterium
CCTCTCGGTCCACTAACCCAATCTTGGTCTTAGTACCTCCGATATCAATTCCAACAACGAGATCCATAATTTTAAATAAATGTTTCTAAAGATAATCCTTCCTTGGTTTTTTCTATTAATTTCGGCCGCCGTAATCTATAGAAAACCCATGTATTTTTTAGGATTTGATTTGGAGAGTTTCGCCATCAGACTAGCACTCGTAGATCGCAGCAATGGCCGTGGCAAAACCTTAATCAAAGTCGTTTCTAAAACAATGGCTATAGCGACACCTCAAAGTATTCAAGGCATAGAAAACACTAAAGTATGGTGGCAATCCATTGCCTTAGGTATTCACCGATTGATCACTGGGGTGGTATTAGACGACCATTTATACCTTTATAAGCCTTCCCGAACGGAAAGTGTTTATGCACACTAAAAAGAGAACTATAATATATACTTGAACATAAAATCAAAAAGACATGGCAGTAGTATTAGGTGACCAAACCTATTTTAAAGGAATTGAGGCAATCCCTTACGAGGGTAAGGACTCCGACAATCCCTTAGCTTTTAAATTCTACAATCCTGAAAAGATTGTTGCAGGTAAAACAATGCGTGAGCATTTTAAATTTGCTGTTGCCTACTGGCATACGCTTTGTGGGACAGGAGGCGATCCCTTTGGCCCGGGCACCAAACAATTTCCTTGGGCCACCGCTGCCGATCCTATTTCGGCCGCCAAGGAAAAAGCAGATGCTGCTTTTGAGTTTATCACCAAAATGGGATTTGACTATTTCTGCTTTCACGATTTCGACCTTATTGATGAGGCCCCTACGCTAGCCGAGTCAGAACAACGTATTTTGACTATAGTGGAGTACCTCAAAGAAAAGATGAAGACCTCTGGGGTTAAGCTACTTTGGGGTACGGCAAATCTATTTTCTCATCCGCGCTACATGAATGGTGCCGGGTCTAACCCTAATTTTGAGGTGGTTGCTCGTGCAGGGGCACAACTTAAGATTGCTATTGATGCTACAATCGCCCTTGGCGGGGAAAATTATGTGTTTTGGGGTGGTCGAGAAGGATATATGTCGTTACTCAATACACAGATGCAGTTGGAACAGGATAATATAGGTCGTTTGATGCGCTCCGCTAGAGACTATGCCAGAAGTCAAGGCTTTACCGGCACTTTCTTTATTGAACCTAAGCCTATGGAACCCATGAAGCATCAGTATGATTTTGATGCGGCTACCTCTATTAACTTTATCAAAGAACAGGGACTTGCCGATGACTTTAAATTAAATATCGAAGTAAACCATGCTACTCTTGCACAACATACTTTTGAACACGAATTGCAGGTAGCTGCCAACGCTGGAATGTTGGGTAGTGTAGATGCCAACCGAGGTGATTATCAAAATGGATGGGATACCGATCAATTCCCGAATAGTGTTTTGGAAGTTACCCAAGCCATGATGGTATTTTTAAAATCGGGAGGCTTGCAAGGAGGCGGTATTAATTTTGATGCCAAAACGCGTCGTAACTCTACTGATCTAGAAGATTTATTCATCGCACATATTGGTGGAGCCGATACTTTTGCGAGGGCTTTACTCGCTGCGGATGCCCTACTCCAAGAATCGCAGTATGAAAGTTTGTTGCAATCCCGTTATGCCTCCTTCCAAACAGGAGCAGGAGCCGATTTCGTTGCAGACAAATTATCGCTTACGGACTTGCACCAGTATGCGGCTAACCATGGAGAGCCAAAACAATACAGTGGTAAGCAAGAGCTATATGAAGCTATTGTTAACCAATATTTATAGCCCTAAACTACGGTAGGTATAAGAAACGCTCAGGGCTAAGGTTGGCCCTGAGCGTATTCAGAAACTGAAAACCCTTCAGGACGAGTGAAAGAGGTGCGCTATCCCAATTACTGGAAATTACTAGCGCTCAAAAAATTTTAAGTCCACACAACCAGAATGTTGCTTCGGGTTAAAATTTCATCGGGCGTCGAACTTTACATATACTTTTAACCCAGATTATGCATTAGAGAATCCCCGCCTTGACTGGTGAGACAGGTATTCCAAGCTAAAATCCCTCCAAGATTAACCGTTGCGCATTCTTTTTGAATGTCATCCCTGATGGTAACAAGGAAATCGGTAAAATTCCTGTAATCACTGGAATTTATTGTCAGGCCTGAATATTGATGCCATGAAATCTTTGGTTTTATGATCAGGTTAATTCTATCGCAATTTGTATTAGCTTTTGCAGAAGAAAAAAACCCTTACTCTGGTAGCATCATTGCACCACTAGAGCAAAGGCTTTGCCTTGTAAAAACAAAGGAGTAAAAACCATTTTCGATATTAATAGTACTACAGCTAAGTTATTTTGGCATTAAGTACGATATCACCTTTTTGGCACAATCAACACTTAAAATTTACGAATTGGACTAATTGGTTCTAGACTTTACTTTGTCCAGTGCGTATCAATTAATTAATCATCATTTTTTCTATTTTCTTGCCAGAAGCATCCATTGTAGTAATAATATAAGCTCCTGGATTTAGATATACTATTTTAGTTACCCTTACAGGTATATTCAGGGTTTTTAATAAGTATCCCGCAATACTACGGATATAAACAGTGGTATTTGTAGTACCAACATTTTGTAAAACCGCGGAACTGCTGTTTTTAGGAGAATAAAAATTAATTCCTCCCAAGGTTTTAATATTAGAAGAAATCTTAAGATTTGCTCCGCTTACAGGTTCTAATCGGATATAGTCTACTTTGATATAGCCCCACTCTTTCTTAATACTAAGGATATTGTTTTGATTGGCGTTCAGTGCAATAATACCTAATGATAACTCTGAAAAAGTGCCATTCGTAGGCGGATAACTATTAGATTGCTGAGATCCATTAACAACTAGATAGTTTTGTTGTGTGTTACCCCAAGAGAGATAACCAATATAAACATTGTAGGAACTACCTGCAGGATTAACACTGAAGCGTACTTCGTCCCCATTGTCGGTCATACCATCGGCATATCCACTACCGCTATAGCCTGAAATTGTTGAATTGGTAGTCATACCGATAAGCGTGGCGTCTTCTGCTTCGAGGAACAAAGTTGTCGGCGTACCGCCGCCAGCACCACCATCAGTATTATCACCTCCGTCGTCTCCACCTCCTGTGTTATCTCCATCATCATTGCCTCCGCCTCCAGTAGTATTGCTTACTTCGATGTAATCAACATTGATATAACCCCATTGTTTTTTAATTACAATGGTATTACTACCGGCATTTAAAGAAATCTGTCCCAC
>JBCDGY010000339.1:0-3261 GCA_039414375.1 Bacteroidota bacterium
ATCTTTTTGTAAGTGGTAATTTCTCGCTAATAAATGGTCAAACTCTAGACGGTCATGCAAGATACGACGGTAGTGAATGGCATGATATAAGCCTTGACGGTGAAAGCGCACCCCTTTTTCACCTTTTCTGCAAAGGTCTCCAGTGGTGTTACTTTGGTTACAGTGGAACGAACAAGTATTGCGTAATTTAGTAATGTGATACAGGAATTACACGCTTGTTTTGGGCAAACATTTGAACCAGCACTCTTGCAAGATATTGCACAAGTAGGCACCTTTAAAGAGGTTCCGGAAGGATTTGTCTTAATCAATATCGGCGACTATATCCGCTATATGCCACTATTGGTATCTGGGGCCTTAAAAATATTACGGGAAGATGAGGAGGGCGATGAACTTTTGTTGTATTACATAGAACGTGGGGATACTTGTAGCATGACGATGACGTGCTGCCTTGGCGATGCGCAAAGTCAAGTACGCGCTATTGCAGAGATGGACTCCAAATTGGTGATGGTGCCTATTCGGAAAATGGAAGAATGGAGTGCTACTTATCGTTCTTGGCGCAATTTTGTGTTTGGTAGCTATCACAACCGTTTGAACGAACTGTTGACCACAGTTGATAGCATTGCCTTTAGAAATATGGACGAAAGGTTGTTGTCCTATTTGCAAAAAAAAGCGGCGGTTAATAAAGACCGCGTCATTGCCCATACGCACCAAGAAATTGCTTACGACCTGCACAGCTCAAGGGTAGTCATTTCTCGCTTATTGAAAAAGCTTGAAAAGCTGGGACGTATTCAAATGTACCGCAATCGGATTGAGTTGATAACCCCCTAATGCCGTTACTATGAAAACCTTTTTTCCAATTTTGGATTGGTTGCCAAAATACAAGAAGGCCTATCTCTCTGGTGATTTGGCTGCCGGGCTTACGGTGGGTATTATGCTTATACCCCAGGGCATGGCCTATGCAATGATCGCAGGTCTTCCTCCGGTTTACGGTCTTTATGCAGCCCTTGTTCCTAATTTTATTTATGCTTTAACGGGATCAAGTAGAAAGCTTGCCGTTGGCCCAGTTGCTTTAGATTCTTTAATTGTTGCTTCAGGAATAGCCGCAATGAAGCTATCAGGGCTGGAAGCCCATATTACAATGGCTTTATTTCTCGCCTTGTTTGTGGGGTTATTACAACTGACCATGGGTTTCTTAAAAATGGGCTTTTTAGCTAACTTTTTGTCTCGTCCGGTGGTTAATGCATTTACTTCAGCTGCCGCTTTGGTAATTGCCGTTAGTCAGTTGAAATATGTATTAGGGCTTTCAGTAAGTACTACAGGAACCATGGCCACGCTAAAAGCATTAGCAGTACAAATGGACAAGGTGAATCCTTGGGATATAGGAATAGGGCTTTTGGCTATTTTAATTATTGCCATTTTAAAAAAACTACACAAAAAATTGCCTGCGGCCACTGTAGTGGTGGTTTTGTCCATACTCTGGGTATATTTCTTTTCTAAACAGTACGTCGAAATCACGCTATTAGGTACGATTCCTCAGGGTCTGCCAATTGTTACACTACCCAGTATTACTACAGGGGTTTGGTTACAGGCCCTGCCCTTGGCATTAACGCTAGCATTTATCTCTTTTGCTGAAGCCATGACCATGGCTAAAGCGGTAGAGGAGCAAAGCCAGCAATATGTTACCGATGCCAATCAAGAATTACGGGCGCTGGGGTTATCCAATGTCGTTGGGTCTTTTTTTCAATCCTTTCCTGCCAATGCAGGCTTATCACGAACCGCCGTTAATGTGAATGAAGGGGCAAAAACCGGATTGTCCTCTATAATTAGTGCTATCGTTGTCGCGCTGACCTTACTTTTTTTAACCCCTTATTTCAGTTACCTACCCAAAGCGGTTTTGGGAGCTATTATTCTAATGGCAGTGCACCGATTGATTGATTTACGATACCCTGTGCTCTTGGTAAAGCAACAACGGGATGAGTTTGTCCTGTATAGCGTTACTTTCTTGGCTACCTTATTCATAGGCATCTCTCAAGGGATTGTCTATGGGATTCTATTTTCTTTGGTCTTATTGGTATACCGTACCTCTAAACCGCACATGGCCGTTTTGGGAAAAATTAGAGGGATGGATTATTTCAAGAATATCAATCGCTTTGAGGAAGAGGTAGAGATCCACGATGAAATTCTTATGGTGCGTTTTGATGCACAGTTATTCTTTGCCAATGTGCCTTATTTTAAGAAGACAGTTCTCAAAGAAGTAGCGAAAAAGGGAAAACCTTTAAAGTACGTTATCCTAAATGCAGAACCCGTTAATTACATTGATAGTACGGCAATAGCGCAGTTGGAACACTTGGTGGATGAACTAAGTGAAAAAGGAATTACGTTCAAATTGGCTGGAGCTATTGGGCCCATTCGAGATATCTTACAAAAGAGTGGCTTAGCACAAAAAATTGGTGTCGAAAATTTATATGTGCGTACTGCGGAGGCTCATGCAGATAGTCTAAAAAAGATAGGGAAAACACCCATTCAAAAGAAAGTTTCTCTAGAACACCGATAAGCTAGCCCAATGTGACAAGGGTTACCTTTTCTTTTATCTTGTTGTCCTAAATTTGAACCAAAATTCAGAGAGATGCATATTGAACAGATATATACCGGTTGTCTTGCTCAGGGGGCTTATTATGTTGAAAGTGGTGGCGAAGCTGCTATAATCGATCCGCTTCGAGAAGTAACTCCATATCTACAAAGGGCGGAACGCGATAATGCCAAAATCAAATACATCTTTGAAACGCATTTCCATGCCGATTTTGTGAGTGGCCATCTTACCTTAGCTAAAGAAACCGGGGCATCTATTGTATTTGGCCCCAATGCCAACCCAACTTTTGAGGTGATCATTGCCAAAGACGAAGAGTCTTTTACTTTAGGGAAAATTACCATTGTGGCCTTACACACACCCGGGCATACTATGGAAAGTACCACCTACTTATTGCGAGACGAAAATGGAAAAGACCACGCTATCTTTAGTGGCGACACCCTATTTTTAGGGGATGTGGGTCGTCCGGATCTTGCACAAAAAGCGGCCAACATGACTCAAGAACAATTGGCCGAAACCTTATATGATAGCCTACGAAACAAGATTATGCCCTTAGCGGACGATGTTATCGTATATCCGGCTCACGGTGCAGGCTCCGCTTGCGGTAAAAATATGATGAAGGAGACTATGGATACCTTGGGGAACCAAAAGAGCGTGAATTATGCCCTTAGAGC
>JBCDGY010000340.1:0-3254 GCA_039414375.1 Bacteroidota bacterium
ATTAGCAATGTCATAGGTCTTGGATATTGTCCATAATCAATACCCTGCGTTAACAGACCATTGTTTCTAGCACCTATCTCAGGATCGTAACCCGAGTAGTTTGTAAAAGTAACTAAATTATTCCCTGAAACGTATAATTTCAGATTAGAGATATAGCCACCCATAGTTTTTTCTAACCAAGAAGAAGGTATCTCATAACCAACTCTTAAAGTTTGTAAACGGAAGAACGAACCGTCTTCTATAAACCTGTCTGAGGTTCTTGTATTTTGATTCGGATCGCCACTAACCATTCTTGGGATATTGGTATTGGTATTTTGAGGAGTCCATGCATCTAACGCTTCTACACCAGCATTAAATAATCGAAGTCCCCCTTGTAGATATACCTTCGTTGCATTGTACACCTCATTTCCTTGCACCCCGTTCCAATACATATTCATGTAAAAGTTTTTGTACGATGCATTAAAAGTGACACCATAACTAAAGTCAGGGATAAAACTTCCAATATTTGTTCTATCGTCTGGGGTAATGGTACCATCTCCATCTAAATCTTGAAATATCAAATCTCCAGGAGCAGCATTTTCTTGATAAGGTCCTGCATCTCCTCTTGCATTGTATTCCGCGATCTGACCTTCACTTTGAAAAATTCCCTCAACTTTCCATCCGTAAAAATTCTGAATCGGATCTCCAGCTACGGTTCTCGTAATATCAAAACCACCCGCATCAGCGTTGGCCCCACTAAATATTGTAGCAGTCTCCGTGGCAAGTGCCGTTACTTCGTTTTTATAGTATCCTAAGTTAGCTGCAACATCCCACTGAAATTCTTTATCAGGGGCAGAATAATAATCTACTAAGAATTCCATACCCGTATTTTCCATAGCACCGATATTGGCTATTGTATTTCCAGAAAAACCTAAAGAAGGAGGTATTGGAACTGCTAATATCAAATTATCCGTTGATCGCTTAAACCATTCTGCGGAAAATCCTAATCTATCATTTAAAAATTTTAGATCAAGACCCACGTTGATCATCTCGGTGGTTTCCCATTCTAGCTCAGGATTGGCTAGCCTATTGAAAAATGCACCCTGTACTTCGGTATTATTGATTACCGCATTGGTATTGTTCAAAATACCCGCTTGGCTTTCGTAATTACCAATACCTTCAAAACCAGTTTCTCCCCAGCTACCACGAAGTTTTAATTCGGTTAAACCTTCCCAACCTTCAAGGAAAGACTCCTTAGCCAAGTTCCAACCTACAGAAGCTGCGGGAAAAGTTTGGTAGTTAAAGCCTTCAGAAAATTTTGAGGAACCATCACGTCTCAAGGAAGCACTAAACAGATACTTACCGTCATAATCATAGTTGATTCTTCCTAGGTAAGAGAAAAGTGTGTTTTCTCCTCTTCCACCATCTATTACTTGATTGACTGTACCACTAAGTACCTCTAAATCATTATTTGGTCGCTCTCCTCTTCCAGAAAGAAAGTTGGTCTCGCTATCCTGTCTTTCTGCTACCACCAATGCCTTTAAATTATGATCGCCGAAAGAAATGGAGTAATCCAACTGGTTTGAGAAATACTTACCTAAAAATTCAGATCTATTATCTGCAAGAAATTGCTGCGGTCTTGCTCTAAAACCATCAAAATATATTGGTTGGATGATTTGATTTCTAAAAGAATTCCAATCTATCCCAGCGGTAAACTTATATTCCAATCCTTTGGCCAATCTTAATTTGGCATAAGCGGAACCCAGTATTCTTACATTGGTGTCAAAGTTTTTATCTAAGCGGCCTGCACGAAGTGGGTTTTCTGGATCAGAACCATCAGATCCGTCTGGCGCGCGTAATCCTCCTTCAAGTGTTGGATCTAACAATGGAATGTAAGGAATACCTCTGATAATATTTTGAACCTGAGTTCTCCCACCTAGGGCTGCTTCATTATCTCGTGTAGCTGTAGCCAAGGTAAAGGTCTCCCCTATACTCAACCATTTATTGATATCATGATCAGAATTTATGCGAAAAGTATAGCGATCATAGCCTGTTCCAACAATAATACCTTCTTGCTTTAAATAGCCAAAAGAACCATAAATTCGAGAAGCCTCGGTACCTCCACTAACACTCAAGTGATGTGAAGTTGTTATGGCATCATTTACAAAGGCCGCATCTTGATAGTCTTCGTCTGTTTGCGCATAGGTTTGCGTAGTACCTTCATAAATAGGCTCGTCTAAGTTAGACCATCTAGACGGAAAATCTTGACCAGCATTGGACAGCAATTCAGCTCCGTATTCTAAATATTGCTCACGATTTAATAAATCTAACTTTTTCCCTGGTCTTGCATAACCTGTGAAGGTTTGGTAATTGACAGAAACCTTTCCTTCGTTTGTTCCTTTCTTAGTAGTTACAAGTATAACACCATTGGTTGCACGGGAACCGTAGATAGCGGTAGCACTCGCATCTTTTAAAACCGATATAGAGGCAATATCATTGTTGTTAAAATCCCTTAGTCCTCCTACTGGAAAACCATCTACTACGTATAAAGGTTGTGAACCAAAACTAATAGAACCAATACCCCTTACTCTTACAATAGGATCTACACCAGGACCCCCAAAATTTGTGATTTGAACCCCTGGCACTCTACCTTGAATAGCTTCTGCAAAGCTTACCACTGGTAAGGCAGACACTTCTTCTGCACTTACTACCGATACCGCACCAGTTACCTCATCGCGGTTTTGCGCACCGTAGCCAATAACTACGACCTCGTCAAGAGCGCTGGCATCTGGATTAAGTGTCACATTAATACTTGATCGTCCATTAACAGGGACCTCAGTTGTTTGAAAGCCTACATAGCTTATCACTAATGTAGCACTTGATGGTACTTCAATGGAAAAGTTACCATCAAAGTCACTTTGCGTACCGTTGGTAGTTCCTTTTTCCAAAATAGTGGCTCCAGGTAAAGGAATACCGGCATCATCTAACACCGTACCGGTAACAACAGATTGCAAAGCATGATCTTCATTATCACGGGCTATACCCTGACCCATGATCATAAGACTAAAAATAAAAATGGCAGTGTGAAGGCTCGGCCTTAATCTGCCCACTAGCTTCCGTCCAAAGAAGGACCTAGCTAACTTAAATGTAAAGGTCATTATTAAAGAAATTTGAGTTTTAGAGTTTCAAAATGAAAATAAAAGCCCTTACTACCAAAAAAATCAAAAAAAATGACAAAATAGTTTCATCATTTGATGAAAAAATCACAAAAACTG
>JBCDGY010000341.1:0-3233 GCA_039414375.1 Bacteroidota bacterium
AAATTAAAATGTGGAATCTCCATTTATTGTAGCAACTTGGGCACATGAAAGTTTTCGATAGAAAGTATCCTTAGAATTTTACAAAGAAATAGGAACGACAAGAATAGAAGTACTAAAGGGATTAGCAGGCTAGAAAGTATTTTTTGTTAGTATACCCTTTTTAAGCATACGTGCCATAGCGGTTTGTATAAAAAGCATAAAATTATTAACACAAAAGCACTAAAAATTGAAGGGAAAACCCTCACTTGTCAAGGGGCTTTTTCAATAATTTTATAGGGAATATGCTATGATTTTTAGGGAAGCCGTACGGTTTTAGATCCTTGAAAATAAATTGAAATGCAATAAAGGCGAATGCTTACAGCAGTAAGAAATTCGTAATTATAAACCTACGGATGGTCTTCATTCGGTTAATAGTGTAAATGAACAACAATATTACTGAGTTAGCAGCGAAGTCTTATTTTTTTGCAGCGGTCTCCCAAATGACGCCGCAGAATACTGCGCAAGCCTTTGGACCAGTAGTTGGTGCCGAAAGCAACCAATACCGACTGAGCAGTATATTCAATACAAGTGCAGCATTGAAGGCTTACGCTGTTTGTACAGGTCAGGTGTTCTTGCAACCACATGTCGATAACACTAAAATTAATTTAATTTTAAGACCCTACCGCCAGCCCATGAGGGGGGTGCCCATAAAGTACTTTGTGTATCGTGGGCTTAGAAAAACGGACTTTATACCTTCTGGAAATACTGTTTTAGTACCTCACAGTGCCCTAGGCATGGCTTCGGAGTTTATGCAAACCATTTGGAATCAATTAAAAAACTATAATGGCTGGACGAATGCCGAAGCCGATGGTCAAGATTTTCTAGCGCGTTGGATAGGCTACGATCCTACAAACCAATCTTCAACTACCCTAATCGATGATTATTTTTTTGCTGCGGATGCTTATGATGATAACAATGCAGAAACGCTAAAACCCTATGAGTTAACTATAATTGCGGCGGGTACCCATTTGGGGGACTTTATAGGGGACTACGCTTTAGATGTAGTGCTTTCTAATGGAGATTATAAAGAAGGGAAATCCAACACTGGTTTTACGTTGGATTTGGCTTATGCCAGGGCAGCCGAAAGCATACTCGATATCGCCCAGTTGCCCTCAGGATATGCCGAAAAGCAATATCGAGAGGCCGTTACCATGTTTATGGATGCTACGGCCTATTATGGTTTGCATGTTACGGGTGGAAAGGTAATGGTGCAGCAGGGAGCAGATACGGTTACCAAAAAAGAACAGAGCATCTATGACGATTTGTTGACGGTTTTTGCCAATAAAAATCGGGTCTATGTGCACATACAGGGGCATTTGGGCCGCTCTTACGACTATTACAGGGCCTATAGCGACCGCCTGGGTAATAATGCGGTATTAAAAATGGGCACTTCGGCTGCGACTTTGGAAGTGGTACCCTATCCCGAACACCAATGGCCTGTGATCATGGTGGATACTCCACAGAAACAAGATACGCCCTATAACCAGCTGGTGCTCCAACTGGTGTACGATACCGAAGGCACGGTAATTGCTCGCGCACAAACAGGTCGTTTTTCTGATGAGGCAGAAAACAATTTTTTAACCGCGGCAAACCTCCTTCCAGAGGTGACTATTGGGGAGGATGGCACCCCTTTGGACAATTATACCAACCCCATCACCCTTTGGGTGCCCGCGGTAGCTGTTTCTGGGAACCGTCCTAGCATCTGCACTTATGTAAAACTGCTATATCAGGGCGTAGACCTTACAGTTGCTGATACTAAAGATGGGGAACCTGTAGCGGAACTCGTAAAACCCATCGATACCCTTTTTGGCCCCGTGGATGCCAAACAACGGCTGGCCAGTGTCAGTAAGGAGGTGATTTCGTGGAGCACCCTTCAGCAACCACAACTTTTAAACACCCGTACTATCGATGTGGACGGACCAGAAAACCATTTGGCGGTCCAGCAACGAAAAGTAGCCAATAAATTGGCTTATGGTCCTGATAATAAGACTGTTTTAAATACTGTGATCTACGAGACTTTTTTACTTCAAGGCATTGGAGAAGGCCTTCCAGTAAATAGTACTCCAAATACAGCGACCACCGAAGCCAATAGCTTTCCATTTGTACCAAAAGACAACAATAGCTACACCTTGGCCCCTCCACTGTTTTACAGTACAACGGGCTTCACAGATTTTGATGTAACTGTAAATGGGTTACGCTTGCAGAGCGAAGGCAAAGAATATCCCAATAAGTTTGTAGTTGGGCTAACGCAAAAACAGTACCTCGCCCTAAACGCCCTCCTGGAGGATTTAAAATTGGTCAATTCTCGTTTCTTTTTTAAACTCATACTGGAAGAGGAGTCTCCTTTAATCTCTCAGCAGGGGGTGGCTTACTTTAAGTTCCAAATAGGTGTTTTGGGCGAAAACGGCCAGGGCTTACCAGAAATTCATTTTCCTCAAAACGCCATTGCCGTGTATACCTTGGATCACCTGGTGTTTTTTTCAGCACCATTTAGTGAGCACATGGAAAATAAAAGGGACGGTATTGCCTATGAAAATTTAACAATTCAAAAAACGCTGTAGTGAAAGAAGCTTTAGTACTCTACGATGGGCGGTTGGTTCCTCATTTTATGGTGAGTGATAAAACAGCGTTTGATCCTTTTGACCCAGAAATGCAGTTTTTTCCTGATGGCCGACTAAGGCGTTTTAGAAAAAACAAAGTCAGCTACATGGCCTTTTTTGTAAATGACAAGGAATCTGAGTTTATCGGATATTTTGTTGAAAAGGAGTTTTGGGATAACAATCGTTTTAAAACCAGCGAGCAAAAAATTACAGCTCCCCGCGCTGCTGTGGGCACGAAGTTTAGCACGGCTTATCGCATTCCAAAGGTGACCATAGGTACCACAGTTTACCGCAGCCATCGATCTGTAAAATGGCAAAACAATAGCTTTTCTTTAATAACGACCACGGGAAAGGTTGTTTATGATGGTACCGAAGCGTCCTTGGATTTTCAAAATGCAGAAACTCAAAAAAAGAGTACTGCGATTAAAGCGCAGTTAATCGCATACGGCAAGTACATTATTAACAAAAAACTGAGCCTTCCTGATAGAACCCTGTACCCTTTAACCGAGGCGGAGCTGGCAACGCTAGAAGACATTATTTTTATCCTTGATGAGATACTAGACAATGCGCCACTTATCAATTTTCTAAAAGCAC
>JBCDGY010000342.1:0-3219 GCA_039414375.1 Bacteroidota bacterium
GCTTTAAAACGAAAAACTAGACCCATTATTTTATTCGAGTCAAATATTTCTACAAACCATATAAAAATGGGTGTAGAGCATAAGATAAACGCGGTTTAACCCCTTTGTAGTATACTACGCTACACAATTAACAAAGAAATTTATCGGTTGGTCCTGTAATAAAAATGACATTTACAACACAAGAATTCGGCAAAACACACGTTTTTAGGTCATTCGTCTATTTAGTTTTGAGCTTTAAAGACTATTTGAGACCTTAGACCACTTTTAACTTAAAGAAAATGAAAAAACTTCCTCTACTCTTCGGATTGTTATCCATTACTATGGTCGTTTCTCAACAAGAGCGCGCCATTACTACTGCCGTCCCCGTTTTGAATATAGCTGCAGATGCCCGGGCTTCTGGAATGGGAGACATGGGTGTGGCTACCCCAGTCGATGCCTACTCACAACAATGGAATCCTTCAAAATATGCTTTTGCCGAAAATAGAATGGGAGTAGGTGTCAGCTATACGCCATATTTAGAAAGTATAGTAACAGACATTTCGCTACTCAGCGCCAACTATTACAATAAATTAAACGAGCGTAGTGCTTTCTCTGTAGGACTGCGGTATTTTGGACTTGGAGATATTATTTTACGACAAGATGCTAGCGATATCGGTAGGGTTGTAGAGCCTAATGAATTTGCGCTAGATGGCTCTTATGCCTTGAAATTAAGCGAAACTTTTGCCATGTCGGTAGGAGGGCGTTTTATCAGTTCTAATCTTCGTTTTCAAGACGGCGCGCAAGATTCCCAGGCGGCCAACGCTTTTGCCGTTGATATATCAGGATACTACCAATCTCGAGAGGTAACTTACCAGAATTTTAACGGAAGATGGAGAGGGGGCTTTAGCATTTCAAATCTGGGTGGAAAAATTCAATATGACGAGGGGGGACAAGAGAGTTTCTTACCGACCAATTTGAAATTTGGTGGAGGCTTCGACTTTATTTTTGATCCAGACAATGTCTTAGGCGTATACACCGAGTTTAACAAGTTGTTGGTGCCTACCCCTAGAGACTTTGATGGAGATGGTGACATTGATGCTGAGGATAATAACGAATATCAGAATATAGGCTTTTTTAGTGGCGCCCTAGAATCTTTTGGCGATGCCCCAGACGGTTTTGGTGAAGAACTACAAGAGACTACATGGGCTTTAGGAGCAGAATACCGCTACTTAGAGTCTTTTATGTTAAGAGCAGGTTATTTTAATGAGAATGAAGAAAAAGGTGCTCGTAAGTTTTTCACGTTGGGAGCTGGATTTAAGTTTAAATCTGCCCAGATTGACCTATCCTATTTATTTTCCACCTCCCAGGTTCGCAATCCTTTGGAAAACACACTGCGTTTTTCGCTTACCTTCAATTTTGGAGAACAGTTGTATCTCCAATAACAAAGCATAAAGTTTTAAATAAAAAACCTCAACAATCGTTGGGGTTTTTTATTTTAGAAGACCTTTACCTTGGGTTAAAACGCTGCTTTAACGAAATGATAGGAAATTGTTGAATTCTTAAGAATTTGAAGGCTTCATAACCAAAAACAGTGTTGGAGTTTTAAATATTATCGAGTGTTAACATTATACCTATTTAAAATTTTGCCAAAGCCTTTTTTGGATATCTAGTACCTGCGATTATGGAAAAACGAAAAATTGAATTTGAACTGATGGTCTTTAATTCATTAGAAGAGATGACCCCAGCAGATGCCTCCTTACTACGAGATGCTGCAAAGGCGGTCAAAGGTTCTTATGCGCCCTATTCTAATTTTAGAGTAGGTGCTGCTTTACGTTTGCGCGATGGTCAGGTGATTTTAGGAAGCAATCAAGAAAATGCCTCTTTTCCGGCAGGCCTATGTGCAGAAGGAGTGGCGATATTCCACGCCGGGGCCAATTATCCAGGAGAGATTATTGAAACCATTGCCATTACCGCTGTTGCTAGTGAAGACGAGCCCAGTCAACCAGTCGCACCATGCGGTATTTGTAGGCAGACCATTGCGGAATATGAAAAAAAACAAGGATCTCCTATTGCCATTTTAATGATGGGTGTAAAGGGGAAAATATACAAGTGCAACGCTATTGCCGATCTACTTCCCTTAGGTTTTGATAACTCTTTTTTAGGCGATTCTTAAGGCAATGTTTTCCTTGCCAAAGATGTTTGTGTATTTTTGTTTTTCGCTCATAAATGTAGCTTTAACCAACAGTTTTCATCGATGAAAAAAATCACAAAAGAGGTCTATTTAAAATGGTATGAGGACATGCTCTTCTGGCGTAAGTTTGAAGACAAACTCGCTGCAGTATATATCCAACAAAAGGTGCGGGGCTTTTTGCACCTCTATAATGGGCAGGAAGCCGTTTTAGCTGGTGCACTGCACGCCATGGATCTTACCAAAGATCGGATGATAACCGCCTACCGTAATCACGTTCAGCCTATTGGTATGGGTGTAGATCCTAGGAAAGTTATGGCCGAACTTTTCGGAAAAGTAACAGGTACTTCCAAAGGTATGGGAGGGTCGATGCATATTTTTTCAAAAGAACACCGTTTCTACGGGGGTCATGGTATCGTTGGGGGGCAAATTCCACTAGGTGCAGGGCTGGCCTTCGCCGATAAGTACTTTAAACGCGATGCTGTTACCCTTTGTTACATGGGTGATGGTGCGGTACGCCAGGGCTCTTTGCACGAAGCTTTTAACTTAGCCATGCTATGGCAGCTACCTGTGGTTTTTATTTGTGAAAACAACGGTTATGCTATGGGTACTTCGGTAGCCCGTACTGCCTATACTACAGACATCTGGAAATTAGGATTGGGTTACGAAATGCCCTGCGCTCCAGTAGATGGTATGGATCCGGCTGTAGTAGCAAAAGAAATGGATAAGGCCATAGAGCGCGCCCGTACTGGTGGCGGTCCGACCTTCCTAGAGATGAAAACCTATCGTTACAGAGGGCATTCCATGTCTGATGCACAGCACTATCGGACCAAGGAAGAAGTAGAGGAATACAAAAAAATTGATCCTATTACTCAGGTGAAAGATGTTGTCCTTGAGAAAGGCTATGCCACTGAGGAGGAACTAAAAGATATTGATAAGCGCGTTAAAGACAAAGTGAAGGAGTGTGAGGATTTTGCTGAAGATTCTAAATTTCCACCGGTATCACAGTTGTATGAAACGGTTTATGAGCAAGAAGACTATCCATTTATACC
>JBCDGY010000343.1:0-3176 GCA_039414375.1 Bacteroidota bacterium
ATCGCAACTTGGGTTATTTAATTTTACAATAAATGTTGATTTGTACCGTCTTTCCTACGAAGAAGGAAGGAAACTTTGTGCCAAGCGCATAGTCCAGCCTGTTCAGTGAAAAATTACCTTCAAATACGCCGTCATTAAAAGAAAAAGGGATGTTGATTTCTTTGGTCTTACCCAGCAACTGAAGATTTCCAGTTGTAGAAAACTGTCCACTTTCTTCCTCCACACTTGTAGATTTAAAAGTGATTTCGGGATATTGTTCTACCGCGAAAAAATCTTGGGTTTTTAAATGCTCATCCCTTTTTTCGTTGTTGGTGTTGATGCCGGAGGTCGGCACACGAATATCAAATGAGCTATTGGAGACATCAGTTGGGTCAAAATGTATCTTACCGTCTATATTCGGCAGATCACCATTTACCGTCATAAACCCTAGTTTTTTTATGCGGAAAGTGGCACTTGATTCAGCGACCACAATTGCTAAGCCTTGTAATTCCATACTGTTATTTTGTTAAAAATATAAAAGCATGAAGCTACAGGGTATTCAGGTTGGATGCATTAATGTACATTAAGAATACAGGGTGGGGGGCTATTTTTTATGTTTTCGCTGTCTCTTGACAGTGCTCAGGGCTTCAGGAGTGATGCCTAGGTAAGATGCAATCATTCTTTGGGGAACTCGCTGGACAATTTCAGCATATACTTCAATAAAATGCTCATAACGCTCTATTGCGGATGTACTCATCAGCATAATGATCCGGTTTTGGAGTACGCCAACGCGTTTCAGCAGCTTTTTTGTATCGTGTTCGCCAAACTCATTCTTTTCTGCTTGAATGAGCGTGCTGTCTTCAATGGCGTCAATAAACAATTGAGTAGGCTGATTGGGTAGGCTATTGTCGGCAATAATCCACCCCTCGGGGGCAAACATAAATATATGCTCTTTTCCCTTTTTATCTATGGAATAGCTTCGGAGCAGACCAGATTTAACCATAAAAACCTTATGGATGCTATCCCCTTTTTGCTGTAGGAGTTGTCCTTTATTTACCTTTATTTTTTTCAATATTGTTTTATTGTAGATGGCTGCTTGTTTGATGACATTTTTATTGCGGTTGCTGCTGAGTGACACAGTGCACCATCCCCCCATTCTCGTACAGATTTCTTACATCTATTCCTACCACCGTTCTTGTTGGATAAAGGGTTTGTATGATTTCATTGGCTACTGCATCATTGGGATCCTGGTAATTAGGGACTAATACTTTATCATTGGCAATGTAATAGTTGATGTAAGAGCCTCGGTAGCCAAGGTCTGTTCCATCCGTTTTCTTAACTGTATTTTGCGTTAAGGGGACTTGTAAAAACGTATAGGCTTCTCCGTTTTTATTGGTCGATGAATAGAGTTGATCAATATCCCTTTGCAGCACATCATACTCCAAAAGGTCGTTTGGGCTCATCGTCACAATCGTTGTCGCATTCCCAAAAACGGCGAAGCCATCAATATGCTGATCGGTGAGTTCTAGACCGGCTTGGCCTTCTAACCAGATAAAGTGGGTCACCCCCAAATAGGTAGTGAATATCTCTTCCGCCTCGGTTACTGTCATTCCAGGATTGCGGTTGCTATTTAGGATGGAGCTTTTACAGGCCATTAGGGTTCCATTGCCGTCGATCACCACACTGCCGCCCTCGTTGATTATGGTATTATTGAGGTCAATGACCTTTATGCCTTGATTTTGGCCAATTTGACCAGGGATGGCATTACAGTTCTCAAATTCGATGGGCAGTCCGGATGCTTCGTCTACCTTTTCTCCCCATCCATTGAAGCCCCAATTCTGGATGACTAAATTTCCTGCTAAGTCTCGGGTGTAAATCGGTCCATTGTCTCTCACCCAAACATCATCCGTAGGAAACAGATAAAAATCTACATTGTCCAAAGCAATTTGTGCATTATTCAACAGCGCGATGATTCGACTTTCTTCCGTTTCGTCGTAGGCAATAATATGAACCTTTTCCCCGGTCACTAAGGCCCCGGTCATTGCGATCCAAGTGGGGTCCAGCTCATTTCGATATTCCACTCCGTATTGATAGTGGTGGGGCCATTGTAACCACGTACCTTCGTGAGGCTCACTTTCTTCGGGCATGGTGTAGCGGGTGTCCGCTTCGGAGGTCGCTGATTGTTCCTCTTCATTGCAAGCCGTAATGACCGCTAACAACATCATCAAATAAACACTCATTGTTTTCATGTTTAAAGTTCTATTGATAACTCTTATTTATTGACGGCTTCCTTATCCGCTTTTTTATCCGCTTTTAAGTTAAGTATTTCCGCTGCTTGCTTATAGTAATACATCAACTCTTTCTCTCGGGCGACCAGTTCGTGAAGATTATCGGCGATCAATCCCAAATTGGTTGCTGCGTTCTCCTCTGAGTTGACATCCTTAGAATTGAACAATTCGAATGCCTTTGGGGCAGGTTCAAAGGTTAATTCCTGTTGACTGTATATCCTGGACAGAATTAAATATTTGTCATAATTAATATTCACAATTAAAGGATGAGATTTAGCAATATCCCAGGCGTCATTGGCGGGTTTCCTTCCCATAAAAGTTCCTCGGGTGAATAGCGTTTCAAAAAAGATATATCTATCCTTTTTAAACGCTTCTATGAATACGGCTTCTTGGGAAAGGCTATCTAAATTTTTCTTTATTTCTTGATGATAGGGCACCCAATAGTTCAGAAGTTGGTAATTGTCTTTTACTTCGGACACTATGGTCGTTAACAGCTCCTCTGCTTCCCGATTTTTTTTACGCTCCTCAATCCTTTCGCTCAAAAATAAGCCAAGTACCACGCTAAAGACAATCAAGATAAACTGGGCGATGTATTCTTTCATTGTATTACTTCTTTTTCCCATGATGGTAAGGGGTTAAGGACGGTTCCGTCTCTCGTCTTTTCTGAATGAAACGATTAATTGGAGGCTGTATCTTCTTTGAATTGCTCTCTTAAATAGGCAAAACTATCCTCAATATTTTCAAATACATTTTCATTAGCCACCAGGTCAGGAGTAATATCAATAGCGGTTAACATATCATTGGGTTGTTCCTTGAGACCGACAAGGATAACTTTGGTATTATTAGAGCGGAGTTCAAAAATAATATCCTCCAAAGTGTACAAGCCTGATTGGTCAATATAGGGTACCC
>JBCDGY010000344.1:0-3154 GCA_039414375.1 Bacteroidota bacterium
CCTTCGTCCTCCCGTCCTCGCGGAGACCACGCCCACAGCGAAACAAATACCGAAGACCTAACAGCGCTTCAGGAGCATATTAGTAAAGTACTTGATCATTTTCCGTTACCTGAGTTTCACGGTAGCAACAGTTGGGTGTTAGCACCGGAGAAGACCGCTTCTGGAAAAGTACTTTTTGAAAATGATCCCCATATTGCCCAAGCACAACCCTCAATTTGGTACGAGGCGCATTTGGTGACACCTAGCTATGAAAAATATGGGTATTACCTGGCCGGTGTACCCTTTCCTTTATTGTCACACGATAGAACTATGGCCCATGGCTTTACCATGTTGGCCAATGATGATACCAATTTCTATTACGAAGAACAACACCCTACCGATACAACCCTATACAAATACAAAGACGAATGGTTGAAGTTTGATTATGTCGATAAGACCATCCAAGTAAAAGATATGGGGGAAGTGCCTTTCCGATTCAAAAAAACCCACCGCGGCCCTATCGTTAATGCCAATCATGCCAATAGAACCAGAGTTAAGGGTGATAAGCTGGTGAGTATGTTCTGGTTGTTTACCCAGTTTGAAAACCAATTGGTGCAAGGTTTATATGGTATCAATCACGCTGCGAATATGGAGGAATTTCGGGAAGCCTTACCACAAATCCATGCGCCTGGGCTTAATGTGATGTATGGCGATGCCCAAGGAAACATCGCTTGGTGGGCGACGGCCAAGCTATACCGAATGCCTGATAGCACCAATACCAAGTTCATTCTTGATGGTGCCAGTGGAAAAGACGATCCGCTAGCTTTCTTGGATTTTAGCGATAATCCTAGTGCTGTAAATCCCCCTAGCAATTATGTATACTCCGCCAACAACCAACCGGATTCTATTCAGGGTTTTTGGGTACCTGGTTATTATGCTACAGGACGCTTTCGTGCAGGTAGAATTGTGGATCTTTTGGAGGCTAAGGAAAAGGGATGGACCCCCGAAGATATGATGACCATGGCGAATGATATTACCCTTAGAACAGCTTCGGAGACGCTTTCATTTTACCTGAGTCACTTGGACCAAATGACCTTAACCGAAGCACAAATAAATTTTAAAAAACGGTTATTGGCGTGGCCAGGTACTTACGATCTGGAAAGTAGCGAAGCACTCTTCTATCAAAAAATGAAAGGTAACCTGCATCGGGCCCTATTTGCTGATGAGTTTGAAGATAAGGACACCTATTATTCTTACGGCGTACAACTAAAGTTGGATAAGATTGCAAACCTTCCTGAGTCCCCATGGTGGGATAACGTATCCACTAAAGACAAAGTAGAAACCCAAACAGAGATCATACAACAAGCCTTTCAGGACACTTGGGAGCAATTGCACAAGGAACAAGGAGAAGATCCTAGCGCTTGGCAATGGGGTAAAGTCCATTATTTAGAACACGACCACCCAATAGGACGTGTGGCTGCCTTAAAACCTTATTTTACAGTAGGTCCATTCCCAGTAACCGGAACAGGAGGTACCCTAAACAACCAACCTTACAGAAGTCAAAAAGATGGTCGCTATAAAGTGAGTAGCATTCCCTCTACCCGAAGGATTGTGGACTTTTCCGATGTGGAAAATAGCATCAGTATTTTACCAACAGGGCAATCTGGGAATCCACTTAGTCCCTTTTATAAAGACCAAGCAGCGCTATTTGTTGAAGGTACTTTTCGTAAAATGATGATGAACAAAAAAGAGATCAAAAATGGTGCGCCACATTTGCTTGTATTTAAGCCCAAACACTAAGCATGTTTACCAAAGTTCGCGGTAATGCCGTTTTTGGTATTGAAGCAACTACAATGAAGGTAGAAGTCAAAGTGCATTGTGTTGTCGGGAACCATTTGGTAGGGTTTTCGGACAATTCGATTCATTACAACCTTGCTTAAACCTATAAAATGAGCTAAATTGCACCAATAATATTACTATTGCAATGGCTATTGTTAGAAAATCTATCACTTTTACTGAGCAGCAGGATTTGTGGATAAAACAGCAAATTGAAAAAGGGAATTATACCAATGACAGCGAATATTTGAGAGATCTTGTGCGAAGGGACCAAGCTGCACAACAAAAGCTCGATGAACTAAAAGCGGCCATTCAGGAGGGTCTTGATAGCGGAATAAGTGATAAAACCGTAACGGAAATATGGAAGGAAGCCGAAGAGAGACATGCCCAAAGGACTACCTAATTTTCAACTTTCAAAAACAGCTGAAACGGATATTGCAACGATAGCGGATTATACCATTTCCAAGTTTGGTCTTGTCCAGGCTAGAAAATATAGGAATGGGTTGCTTGGGGCGTTTGCCCAAATAGCTTTCAATCCCTCGTTGGGGCGAACATTTATCTTAAAAAATCAAACTGGTCTGAAAAGATTTCGGTACAAGTCCCATATGATATTTTATAAAGAAACTGGTACTGGTATACTGGTTATAAGAATTCTAGGTGGGATGATGGATTTTGAAAGGCACTTATAAGGGTCAAAAAAATGATTGAGAATATACTTGAATTTATTGCTAGTTGTTTTCAAGGAAACTCGAAGTGGAGTTATATCATTGCCGGAATTTTCATAGTTACATTGATAATTGCCATAATCATCATAAAGTTCAAATAAACAATGCGTAAATGCTTGATGTAGAACATTATTTGACCATTTATAAGGGGCGAAAAGAATCTATGGAAAAGGGTATAACCGATCCATTGCCCGAGGGTAAAAAGGTAATCAATGAAATAGTAGAAAGGCTATCTGAAATGCCATTATCTGAAAAAATAGCTTTAGAAAAAAGGGAGGGTAATATGGTATTGATGGATTCGAAAGGGAATACCCTTGTGATATTTCCGAGGCAATCAAATGATCAAAGTACCATTAGACAATGAAAGCCGAGTATGTAATTAATGGAACTCGAATAACAAGTGAGAAAGTCTTTTATAACGAGATTGAAAAGGTTTTAACATACGGATGGAACTGGAAGATAGGAAGAAATTTAAATGCTTTTGCTGATGTACTTGAAGGCGGTTTTGGGATCTTTGATTGTGATGAGAAAATTATTCTCAAATGGAAAAACTTCTCAAAGAGTGAAGCACATTTAAAACCTGTATTCTTAAAGAGCGTATTGGAAATAATTGA
>JBCDGY010000345.1:0-3127 GCA_039414375.1 Bacteroidota bacterium
GGTGTAGAAAAAAAGGGCAACGCCCATAACCAGCATGACGAATTCGACCATCATAGTTTATTCTTTTAAAGCGGCTTCAAGGGTTGCTTTGTCTTTGACTACCTTAACCTTTTAAATTGGAAGGTACAGGAGATGCTAAATAGCCGCGATTATAGTCTTTGTCTTTATACTTTTCAATGGTAGCTGCTTTAGGAGAGGGACCAAAGAAATTTAAGGTTTTCACCTCTTTTGTTTTCGCTACATACATACTGGCAAAGCCATTGCCACCAATTGTTGAATTTTTGGAATCTACGACAGTAGTTGCTACTGCAGTAGCAACAGCGGCATCAAAGGCATTTCCTCCTTGCATAAGAATCTGCATACCTGCCATAGAAGAAAGTGGATGCAGAGAAGTAACCATGCCTTTTTTACCAGTAATTAGCGGACGATCAAAGAAAGCACCATCTAAATTTGATTTGAATTGTGCATTTGTTTCTAAAAAAGATAACGAAATGATTGCGATAGAAAAAAGTAGTTTTAACATTGGTAATGTTTTGTATAAAAATTAGGGGTAGAAAATATGATTATTAGCTAAAGATATTTTTTTTGTAGGTGATTATCAATCATCTTGAATATTTAGAATACCCTGCCTCTTTTGATTTACAATTAGTTGTGTAACATCAGGTCGGGAATAGTGGCCTGAAGAATCGAAGTTTTGCCGTTCTTCTAAAACTCTGTTTATGTCGAGCGTTTCGATAATTAAAGTCTCCTTTCCAACTACCGGAGCTACTAACCATTCACCTTCAGGGCTGGCAATGCAAGAGCCTCCATTGGCGAGTATTTTGGGAGATTTGGCAAGAATTTCATCGATTTGTGGGGTATCAGCAGGAAAATCTTCTATTTGCATTAACCCCGATACTGATATAACAAATGACCTTGACTCTTTGGCTATGAAACGCGTGATATCTTCGGTATTTCTTTTTGCACCGGGCCAAACGGCTATATGAAGGTTTTCTCCCATACCATACAGGGCTGCTCTAGGTAAAGGCATCCAATTTTCCCAGCAGTTTAACCCGCCAACGCAGAATTGTTTTAATGTATGTGTACGCAATCCATGTCCATCTCCGGGCGACCACGTTAAACGTTCTTCATAAGTTGGTTGTAACTTTCTGTGAACAGATTGAATCATACCTTTTTGATCTATATAAACCAGCGAACAATAGAGGCTATGTCCACCTCTGTCCTGTGCGCGTTCTATGATGCCTAGATAAACAGCAATTTGTTTTTCTCTGGCTATAGCACAAATACTGTCCAAATCACCTTTTTCTATTTGTATGGCATTTCTTAAATAATGGGCATGTATTTCTTTTTGTACAATGGAATTAAAAGCAGCACCATGTGTAATAGACAACCAAAAGGGATATCCCGGCAACAAACCTTCTCCAAAAACTATCAATTCACAATTCTTTGCTCCAGCATCCGCAATGTAAGATCCCACCTTTTCTAAAGTCTTATTTTTATTAAGCCAAACAGGGGAAATTTGTGCTAATGCTACTTTTAACAAATCTGGACTTTTCATTGAATTAAACGATAAATGTGTTGAAAGTACTGACTGTTAGCTTTGTTATTTTAGTTGCTTTCTTTTCGTCTGTCTAAGAAAAAGTCTTCTCCCCAGTTATTGTGAAGTAACTTGTTAAGCTCTTTTATCTTAGGTAAATATTGATGGTCTTTTGCCAAATTATTTAATTCCAAAGGATCGTTTGCATGATTAAACAACATATTGGCTTTTATTTGATCTTTTTCATCTAACCACTCGGTATAAAAAAAATCATCTTTAATTACTGTAACACCGTCACGAAATTTAGCAATAGCATAGTCCTTTTCCCTTTGCTCACCATTTAGTAAGGGCACAAAGCTTTCACCATCGGTATGTTCGGGAATAGTTAGACCTGCTAGTTCACAGAGACTTGGATAAATATCGATGTATTCAGTAATTGCACTTGTTCGTTTTCCTTCTGTCTGCCCCGGTGTTCTTACGATAAGTGGTACGTGAAGAGAAGACTCAAAATTACAATGTTTACACCATAATTGATGGTCGCCTAGGTTCCAGCCATGATCTCCCCAAAGAACCACAATAGTATTTTTATCTAATTCTAATGTTTTAAGCGCATTTAATAATTTACCAATTTGCGCATCGGTATAACTCACACAAGCATAATACCCATGTATTAATTTTTTAGCTGTCTCATCTGAAACAGGCCCTTTATCAGGGATTTCTGCATAGTGTCGTAATTCACCAAAATTATGAAAAGCTTCTTTTGGGGTTGACTCAGGTTGTAAATAATTATTGGGTAGTGTAATGTTGGCGCTATCATACATATCCCAATATTTTGAAGGGGCATTAAAAGGAAGATGTGGTTTTAAAAATCCTACTGCTAAGAAGAAAGGTTTATTTTGTGCCTTTAATTTTTTAAGATCATCCATTGATTTTTCAGCTATTCTTCCATCAAAATATACAGTGTCTGCCACATCTGCTTTTTCATATGGCATTCCCCTTTTCTCACCTTTTATTTCTCTATCAATATTTTCTTGAAGATAGTAGTCTCGCCAACTATTAGGAGTTCTTGGAGCAGGGCTCCAAACTTCATCCCAAGCTTTTTTATCATCATCCTTATGATGGTATATTTTTCCATTTGAAATAGTGTTATACCCATTGTTTTTGAAATGCATTGGTAAAGAAGTTACTCCGGGATAATCTTTATCCATATAGGTGCTATACCCTATAAAACGATGTCTCCCCGGTCTAACTCCAGAAAGTAAACTAGCCCTAGAAGCACCACAAACAGGTATATTACAATAGGCACGTTCAAACAATAGGCTTTGTGCTGCAAGTGCATCTATTGATGGAGATTTGATATGTTTTGCTCCATAAGCTCCTAATTCAGGACGAAGATCATCTACTGCAATAAATAATATATTAGGAGGTGTTTTTTCTGAAGAGTTTTCTTCAGCATTCTCCAGAGAACTATTCCTGCCTGTACACGATACTAGCAAAAACAGTAAAATACAACTTTTAAGATTTATATTAACTAACATGGTTCGTTTCATCTCCTTCTAAAAATTGGTTTTATAATTTTTTAGAAAAGAA
>JBCDGY010000346.1:0-3124 GCA_039414375.1 Bacteroidota bacterium
CATAAATTTAAAACCAACTATAAAAACCGATATCACCTAAAATGAAAAAACCGCCCCGGTTTGGTATCGAGACGGCTTCTTTTATGGCTCATACACCTTTTCAAAACGCTGAAATACCATAATCATACTTTCTTTTGGTTTGCGCCCGAATGCTTCAAGTTCTGCCGCGGAACGCTCCCAAACTAATTGCTTCCAGTGCTCAATCCCTTTATCTCCAAGACACTCCCATTTGGCCTGCTCAGGTTTAATAGAAAAGTATGGGACCAATTTAACCGCAACACTCCGCACTATACACTTAGCATCTCCTTTAGCATCCGTAATCACCATAAAATCTCCTATTTTAGGTAAGCCTTCTTTTCTAAGCTGTAAGCCCAACAAAGTATACGAAATAGCTCTTTTGAGATCTTTAATAACCAATTTGGCCAAACCATCGGCTTGCTGCTCATTATCTCCAAAGCGAAGTGATTTTGGTACGGAGAGCGAAGCGAATTCCGGATTTTCGGCGATATACTGCTCCCAAAGACTTTGGACCGTGGTAGTTTTCATAAAAAAATCGTGATATTAAGAGAATTTCCCTAGTTTAAATTGTTCTGTAGCATGGTGCACTGCCCTAACCGTAAAGGCCATATAAGTTAGTGAAGGGTTTACGCAACTGGCGGATGTCATAAATGCCCCGTCTGTGATATATACATTGGGAACATCGTGTAGTTGATTGTTTTCATTGGTTACTGAGGTCCGACGATCTCTACCCATTCTTGCGCCTCCCATTTCATGAATGCCGAGTCCAGGGCCAGTTTCCTCATCGTAAGTATGTACTTTTTTAAAACCTGCCGCTTCTAACATCGCCTTTGCTTCCAACTTGATGGATTCCCGCATATTATATTCGTTGGTTTTGAAAGTTACATCAAAGTCTAACTGCGGAAGGCCCCATTTATCCTTTTTGTCTTTACTTAAAGTAACTCTATTGTCATGATAAGGCAACATTTCGCCAAAGCCAGTCATTCCGATTCCCCAACCGCCAGGTTTCAATA
This sequence comes from Bacteroidota bacterium, assembly GCA_039414375.1. GTDB lineage: Bacteria > Bacteroidota > Bacteroidia > Flavobacteriales > Flavobacteriaceae > Croceivirga. The sequence continues at coordinate 1,032 of JBCDGY010000346.1, forward strand.
TATTTTCCTTAAGTGCCGCGCCATAACTTAACTCGGCGATACTACTTGCCCAGTTTCCTCTCCTCGCATTACCCTGATATCCAAATCCGCGAATAAAATCCTTGCGTTTGGTTTTGTCGTTCAAGTTTACAAAACGCGGAATATAAAAACCATTAGGTCTACGCCCTTTATCGTATTGCTTCAAGAAACCATCTACATCCGCAGCCGCCCCAAGCCCATAGTGATGATCCATAATATTACGTCCCAACTGATCGTAATTGTTGCCTAAACCATTCGGAAAAGCCTTGGATTTGGACTGCCACAAAATCCCTACTGAGGCCATGGACGAAGCACATAGAAAGATCATCTTTCCTTTAAATTCTATTTTCTCATGGGTTTCAGCATCTATAATTTTAACGCCAGTAGCCCTTTTAGTCTTTTCATCATACACTACTTCATGAACGATAGAGTGTGGTCTTAAGGTCATATTCCCAGTGCGTTCGGCCGCTGGAAGTGTTGAAGAATTGCTACTAAAGTAGCCCCCAAAAGGACATCCTCTCCAACATCGATTTCGATATTGACAAGGACCACGACCTACCATTGGTGCAGCTGCATCTGTAATATGGGCCACACGACCAATGGTTAGTAAACGACCATCATCAAACGTATCTTTTAAGGCTTCTTTTAAAGTGATTTCTGCACAGTTTAGATCCATAGGAGGCTGGAATTTACCGTCAGGCAACTGAGGTAGCCCAAGGGCCTCACCACTTACACCAATATAAGCTTCAACTTTGTCGTACCAAGGGGCAATGTCAGCATAGCGTACTGGCCAATCTACGGCAATACCTTCTTTAAGATTAGCCTCAAAATCAATATCGCTCCATCGGTAACTTTGCTTACCCCAGGTGAGAGAACGCCCTCCTACTTGATAACCCCTAATCCAATCAAAACGCTTAGTTTCTTGATAAGGGTGTTCTAGATCATCAACAAAAAAATGTTTTGAATCGTCCTTAGGAGCCCAACCAACTCTTGCCTGTTTATGATATCGCTTTTTGTCTTCCTGGGAAAGTTCTCCTTTAAAAGGAAAATCCCAAGGATCATGGTGCATTGTAGGATAGTCCTGAATGTGCTTAACCATACGCCCGCGTTCTAGAACAAGCGTTTTTAAACCTTTCTCACAGAGTTCTTTCGCTGCCCAACCTCCTGTTATTCCTGTCCCAACAACAATAGCGTCATAAGAAACTGTTGCGTCTACCATAATAGTGTTTTAGTGAGGGAATCCCTATATTTAAGGCAATCCCAAAAAAATCATTAGACCATCTGCTCTAAATATAAAAGATTATTTTCAAACCCACTGATTAATAAAACGTATGAAAACAATAAAAGGTCCGGCTGTTTTTTTAGCACAATTTGTAGACAAAACACCTCCCTTTAACACTCTTGAAGGCCTGTGTGAATGGGCTTCTGGCCTTGGATATAAAGGCATACAAATACCCACCTGGGAAAAATTTCTTATTGATCTTGATCTTGCCGCTACTTCACAAGATTATTGTGATGAACTCAAGGGAAAGATTAACAGTTATGGCTTAGAAATAACCGAACTATCAACGCATTTACAAGGGCAGCTAGTTGCGGTACACCCAGCCTATGATAACATGTTCGATAGTTTTGCCCCAGATCACCTTAAAGGGAACCCTAAAGCAAGAACAGAATGGGCCATAGACACAGTCAAAAAGGCAGCCACCGCCAGTAGAAGATTAGGCATAACAGCCCACGCTACTTTTTCTGGAGCCCTATTGTGGCATACTGCCCACCCTTGGCCTCAAAGACCTGCCGGTTTAGTAGAATTGGGCTTCGAAGAATTGGCCAATCGCTGGTTGCCCATTCTTAATCATTTTGAAGACGAAGGAGTAGACGTTTGCTACGAAATCCATCCTGGAGAAGACCTCCATGACGGTGATACCTTTGAACGTTTTTTAGCGGCTACTGGTAATCACAAGCGCGTTAATATTTTATATGATCCCAGTCATTTTGTACTGCAACAATTAGACTACATTGCTTATATCGATCATTATCATGAATTCATTAAGTCTTTTCATGTAAAGGATTCTGAG
>JBCDGY010000347.1:0-3121 GCA_039414375.1 Bacteroidota bacterium
CTTTACCAAACAGAAGAAAAATGCGATAGCAGGATATAAACCCATGCATGAACCAATAAAAATAGCACCAACATTTCGATTGAATCTCGCTTTATGCGCATAGGTTTTCTTTTCCCGGGCCACAAGCCATATCATGACTCCTGAAAGAATTACATAACAAGTTGCAAGAGCCAACAAAAAGTAAACGATTTTGATAAAGTAGCCTCCGAAGGTAGCGTAATGGATTTTCTTTAATAATAACCTTGGGTAATATGCATAGTTTTTTTCTTCAATTGGCTTATGAGTGATGATTTCTCCATCGGCTAGTCGATACTTCGTACTTGTTGTACCTGAAAAATAGCTTTGCTCATCCATGATGATCGAAACATTTACAGCCGCATCTATTTTTCCATAATTTGATAAATTCACATCAATACTCCCAATTTCGTTTGCATCCAATGTCGAGACCGTCCGTTCGACCAATGTATTGATAAAAAATGTCCCATCTAATACCTCACTTTCTGTTGGTCGCGGCGACTCATTTTTGGGATATATCAGCTGTCCAAGCTCCTTGGTATTGCCTTCCAATACTAAAATTGTGGGCAAGTATGCAAATATTACTGTCCCTCCCAAAAAAACTCCGGTCACTCCGTACATTAGCTGATATGGTATGCCGATGATGCCAAGGGCGGTATGCCCATCCGTCCAAAAGTTTTTTACGCTGGACTTTAAGCGGAACGTAAAAAAGTTGGACCTTATTTTCTTCCAGTGCACGATGATTCCGGTGAAGATGCTAAAGACCAAAAAGAGGCTCACAAAGCCCGAAAGAAAGATTCCCGCTGTGGGGATCTGCTCGAAAAAGTGCAGATGGTAAAGAAAGGTGCCCAAGTGGCTGTCATATTTTGGACGCTCCCTACTGTTTATTTCATACGTAGTTGGATCTATCCGAAGATAAATGGCTGCATGGGCCAATGAGTCCTTAGGGGACATGGCCCCATTCACCTGTAAACTATCAACCTTGAGCCGACCTGATCCGATTGTTATTTCCCCTGTCTTTTTTAACTGTTTGATAGCTATGGATTTCCTTCCAGTTAATTGATACCCTTCTTCCTTGGCAATATGTAATACACGATCATAATCAATTACTTGGGCATCCGTTATTTTTGTATTGTACTGCCAAATATCGATCTCATTGAGAAACAAGGCATAGGCCCCTGCAAAAAAGCACACAAAAATCCCTACACTGATGGCAATACCACTGACCGTATGGAGATTAAAAAAAACGTTATAATTTCTTCTACTTTTTTCCATACCTATTTTGCTAAATAAAAAGTGATGTATAATACCAGGGCAGCCCCCATGAGTACCGCCCAGGAAACCCAGGGCTTTTTGATCCAATACACCACACACATCAAAAGGGGCCAGATGATGAAAAATGTATAGGTGGTTATGACCAAAGCGAGCCTATTGCCGAATAGGAGCGATAGGGGCATATGTGCGGCCACACAAGTGATAAGGGTACCTAAAAGCATTGCAAGTATTTTACTAATTCTTCCAAGTCGGGTCTTCAACAGATATTTTTTGTTCGCGGGCATAGTGTTACAACATAAATTCCAAAAAACTACTTACTACCAATAAAATCAATAGGTATATCAATCTGACCTTTGGAATAGGGCCAAAAAGGGTAAGCGAACTGGCGACCAATGTCCACAGGACTATGCTTCCGATCGTTCCATTGATGTTTCCAAGCTTGCTGCACAGCAATAGGGTGCTTACTAGAAAAGCTAAAAATCCAAAGGCCCCGGTCGCAAAAAGCGACTGTTTTGAGAGCCTTACCATAACTTGCTCAAGCAAATTTCCTGGTAGGTATTCAGTCTTGGTAGCAGAGCTGTACAACACGAAAACGGATATAAGCGAAGTTAAAATGGCAAGGCTGATCATACTATTCGGTTCTTACCAATTTTGCTAATGCTGCAGGTCTTCCTCCTTCTAATTCTATGGCCAGGGCCACGTCACCAGAAACCGGATCATAGGTGTAGTATCCTTGAAATTCGGGATTACCTAGAGCATAGTAGGCAAGTCCTTCGATAACTTTTGGATTTTCCAATGTATTCCCCAAGAAAGTGCTGGAGGGGATCTCAGGAATTTTAAAACCGCTTAGGGTGTTCATATCTACCACATAGGCATCTATGTCTTGGTCTTGAAATTGTCCAAAGCTTACAAGCTCATTTGATTTGATTCTAGCGTACAATTGCCCATCGAACACTCCTCCTCCAACAAGCCAAACTGCTCCTTCACCTGTACCTGGGTTTTCAATTACCCCTCTAAAATCAAATAGGCCGTCAGTTCCAAATGACATATCAAAATCAGTAGTTCCCGACTTAATACGTGCATAGACTGTTGTGGCCAAAATAAGGGAAGTGTCACTCTCTCCTCCAATTAGGTATACATCCCCATTGGTATCTACATTTCCACCACTAAAGTCGTAGGCCTGTGGGTAGACCATCAATTTTTCAAAGGTATCCGTGTTCGTATTGATGGCTATTATGAAAGTAGAGTCATAAACCGCTTTGCCATCAGCATCTTGAAATTCTATCTGGGTATACACATAATCCCCACTCACTATTACCAAAGAGAGGTTCACATTTGCCACGTCGGCCGTAATCAATTCAGTTACTTCATTGGGATAGTCGATCTGTCCGGTTCTTTGCATGGTGGAAGGATTAAAGGTCTGCAAAGCCGTTGTGCTCCTGGTTATGTCCAAATAATACCCTTTTGTTTCGCTTACAAAATCAAAAGGCCCTCCCATTGCTATAGAAATAAAACCATCGGCTTGTAAATTGCCGTTTTCGTCCCTTAAATATTTTTGAATACCCGGATCACCCGATTGACTTATCAGTGCGTAAAAACTTCCGTTAAAGGAGATGCCCCCAGTACGACCGGTATTACCATCTCCGGCGACCTGAATGGCATTAGCGAAGGAAGCGGGATCTATCAGACCCGAAAACATGGTGTCACTGATCTGTATAAAAGTACCCGCACCATAAGTGTAAAGTAGGTAGCCTACAACCTCCGGCTCCGGATCGGGTTCTGGTTCTGGTTCTGGATCGGGGGTCGCTACGACATCGGGGTCGCCATTGTC
>JBCDGY010000348.1:0-3120 GCA_039414375.1 Bacteroidota bacterium
ATTGGAGATGGAAACCAAACAAAATATCGCGCTAAATAACTATTGTGTATAACAACGGTTACTATTGCACAATCCTCTAGTCGTGTAGTAGATTCCTAAGCACCTTTTCTGGGGCTTTTATCTAGGGGTTAGATGCAATTCCGATAGGTCAAAAACGATTAAAAAATAACTCGACAGATTTGTTTCTGACTTCCTTTAAGGCTTGCGTCTTTACCCTAAACAAGACCGCGATGGTATGAAGTGTTAGGATCTACTTTTAGCGAACTTGTGCCATAGGGAAGGTGTATAGTATACTAAAAAACGCTATACAAAACATGTTGTGTAGCATTAGGAAACCTCTTCAAAATTTCGGAAATTAAATAATATACATAACGATTATGGCAACCGTTGACAAAATACGAAATGGATTGATTGATAAAATATTGACCATTAAAAACAAAGACTTTTTAATAGCGCTTGACAATCTGATTGCTTCGAGCCCTGCTGCTGACAACCTTGTCGAGTTAACCGATGAACAAAAAGCACTGCTCGAAATGAATGAAGCGGATATCAAGGATGGAAGATTAATTTCACAGGAAGCGATGGACAAACGGAACCTTGAATGGCTAAACGGATTGTAAAATGGACGCGGACGGCGGACATCCAATATGTTGGAATACTTGACTATTGGTTAAAACGTAACAAGTCAGCCACTTTTTCAAAAAACTGGTAGAATAGTTTCTGAACGAACAAAGCGAATAGCAAAGGCACCATTTATATACTAGAAAGCAGATTTTAAAGATACCAGAGTTACCTCTCTTGGAAATTATAGCATTTTTTATTAAATATCTGATCGAGAAATAGTGATTACTGCATTTTGGGACAATCGACAAGATCCTAAAAATTTATTTCAGATTTTGAAAGATAAGGGATAATGATACCTAACAGTGATTCCCTTGCATAACTTCTTAATCTTCTATAAAGTATAAACCAAACAAGCCTGTTTTTTAACCGTTTACAAGGTTAAGGACATTTGTACGTCGCAGCGCTCGTAGGGGGAGTCGATACCCTCAATATCTATAAAGCCCAATTTGCGATAGAGGCGTAGGGCAGGCCCCAATTTAGCATTGCTGGCAAGGTACAATTGAGAGGCACCCAGCTCCCTGGCCTTGTCTATGATTGCCGTACCCAATAAGAAGCCAATACCTCGATTTCGCGCTTTGGGGGAAACCCCCATTTTGGCCAGTTCATATTCAAAAAGTGGGTGCTCCATTTTGAGCAGGGCACAAACCCCCACCGCTTCTCCCTCAAGCAGTGCCACTGCGATATAGCCACCCTTCTCAATAATTTCAGTATCAGGATGGTCCAACATTTTAGTGTCTTCAGCTTCCATAGTAAAATAATAGTCAATCCATTCCTGGTTTAAGGCTTTAAATGCAGTGCGATATGCTGCGGAGTAGGGGACGATAGTTATGGGTTCCGACATGGCTTTTGTGTATAGGAGAAGAGATTTCTTAGCGCATATTGAAATTACATAGTTAAAAGCACCCCTAAAAGTACCCGAAAAAATTTTTACGTTGATTGCTCCAAAAGCTTTGTAGGAGTAAGCGAAGTAGCTACTTCAAGGAATAGCGTATGTAATACCCTACAAAAAGGTGCGTTAGGTATATGCACTAAACCTCGATCGATATGAAATCACCATGGATGACGTTCGTTTTGTCCTTTTTAAGTTTATTCTGGTATGCCTGTTCCTCCGAGGAGGAGGGTTTAGAACAGGAGCTGGCCGATACGGAGACGTCTCCCCAAACCTTTGGGATAAGACACGATCAACCTTTATCCGCTTATGAAGGGCTGGCAAGCAATCCTACAACAACAATGCCTGATTTTACGGCTGTTGTTGCTTTTCAATACAGTCTTGATGGCAGCGATGCGGCCGATTATACTGCTTCGGGAACGCTGATTGCCCCCTCGTGGATACTAACGGCAGCTCATAATTTTTACGATGCGGAAGAACAGACAGCTCCCGCACCGGTAGGGGGTATTCAGGTTTTTGTAGGTAACGATCCTAACAATCCTGAGGCTACCTATGGGGTCGCCGAAGTATTGCTACATCCCACTTGGTTGGACGACCAGCAAGACTACGAAGCTGCTAATGATGTATGTCTCGTGCGCCTAGCCACGCCAATTACCAATATCACTCCAGCAAAGCTATATCTAGACGATACCATTGCACTGGGCGCGCAAGTATGGTTTTGTGGTTTTGGTGATTACAGCCAAACGGCAGGGCAAAATGCCGACCTTGACTCCAAAAAGCACGCCGTTGAAAATATTGTGGACCGACATAAAGCGGACTTTACGACTACTTTGGGTACGACTATTTATCCTGGAGGTCTTATCGCTTTTGACTTTGATGATCCCCAGGGGACTATCAATGCTTTGGGAGACGATACGCGCAATGCAGACGAACAGCTTTTGGGAGCAGGGTCTAGTACTGCTATGGCGCTGGATTTTGAAGGCACCACCGTACAGGGCGATAGTGGGGGTCCGTTATTTATCAAAAATGGAACGGATTGGGAAATTATTGGTGTTTTAATGGGGGGCGCCACCGCGCCCATTACAGGTCACGTAGATGGCAGTTATGGAGATATTAGTATCTTTCTGAGCGTGGCGCAGGCCCAAGATTGGATACAAGGCGTAATGGTACAAGAATAGTAGCTTTTTAGCGTATTATTCTAGGGTTATTTTTAAAACATTCTCTTAAAGAGCAAGGCCTTTAAGCCTAAAAAGATAAATCATGACCAGAGAAGAATTTATAAAACGATGTGCGCTTTTAGGCTTAAGCATTCCCATGCAGCCAATACTGGCTTCCTGTTCTTCGGAAACCGATGACGGAGCATCAAGCTTTGAGGGTAACGTACTCATTATAGGCGCTGGAGCGGCAGGACTCACAGCAGCATATCAGTTACAACAACTTGGGATTGATTATCAACTTCTGGAAGCCTCCTCCACTTATGGGGGGCATATGAAGCACACCTTAGATTTTGTTGATTTTCCTATTTCGTTGGGGGCGGAGTGGCTCCACGTGGAGAAGGGAGTTTTAGGAGAGATCGTTAACGATAGTAGTATACCCATTACTACAAA
>JBCDGY010000349.1:0-3099 GCA_039414375.1 Bacteroidota bacterium
AAAATTTCCAATCAAAAATAAGAGAAGCCGTATTACAATAATAATCCAACTCAGGTTACTGGTTATAAAAAACCCCACAAGTGTCTTGCAGGGTTTTCTATTCTTTTCAAGAAAATACCATCACTTTAATATCGATAATACTCCGGTTTATAGGGTCCTTCTACCTTTACGCCGATATAATCTGCTTGGTCACGCTCTAGTTCGGTTAGCTCAGCACCCAAACGTGCAAGATGCAGTTTGGCTACCTTCTCGTCTAGATGTTTAGGCAACATGTATACCTCGTTATTATAGGTATCACTATGGTTCCAAAGTTCAATTTGTGCTAGCGTTTGGTTGGTAAAAGAATTACTCATTACAAAACTAGGATGCCCAGTAGCACAACCTAAGTTTACCAAACGACCCTCAGCTAAAACAATAATGTCTTTCCCTTCTACTGTATATTTATCTACTTGGGGCTTTATTTCATCTTTTGTATCGCCATAGTTATCATTCAACCAAGCCATATCAATCTCATTATCAAAATGTCCGATATTACAGACAATAGCCTTGTCTTTCATAGCGCGAAAATGAGCCTCTCTTATAATGTCTTTATTTCCTGTTGCAGTAATCACAACATCAGCGTTTTGCACTACATTTTCTAGCTTTTTTACTTCGTAGCCATCCATACAGGCCTGTAATGCACAAATTGGATCAATTTCGGTAACGGTAACAATAGCACCTGCTCCCCTAAAGGAGGCCGCTGTTCCTTTGCCCACATCGCCATAGCCTGCTACTACCACACGCTTGCCTGCAAGCATAGTATCGGTAGCTCGTCGGATAGCATCTACTGCACTCTCTTTGCAACCATACTTGTTATCAAATTTAGATTTGGTAACCGAATCATTCACATTGATCGCTGGCATGGGTAAGGTTCCGTTTTTTACACGATCATACAAACGGTGTACACCGGTTGTTGTTTCTTCGGAGAGACCTTTGATGCCTGCAGCCAATTCTGGATATTGATCGAGTACCATGTTCGTGAGGTCTCCCCCGTCATCTAAAATCATGTTGAGCGGTTGTCGTTCTTCTCCAAAGAATAAAGTTTGTTCGATGCACCAATCAAATTCTTCTTCGGTCATGCCTTTCCAGGCATATACTGGAATACCAGCGGCGGCTATGGCTGCTGCTGCATGATCTTGAGTTGAAAAAATATTACAAGAGCTCCAGGTGACTTCTGCGCCTAGTGCAACCAATGTTTCAATTAAGACGGCAGTTTGTATTGTCATATGTAAACAACCAGCAATACGGGCCCCTTGAAGTGGCTTTTCCGTAGCATATTCTTCACGAAGCGCCATTAAACCAGGCATTTCAGCCTCAGCCAGTTCAATTTCTTTTCTTCCCCAATCGGCCAATGCCATATTTTTTACCTTATAAGGCACATAAGGGATGGTCTTTATACTCATAACTTATTTTTGTTTTATTTTACAGCTATTTTGCCTTCAAAGATACAAATTCATTTTCCGCCCACCGTGCCACTTTATAAAACAATAACAGTTGATACACATACCAAGGTATACCTTTGGAAGGTAGCGGAGCAAGAAGCAGAGTTGGCCAAAGAAATTTCGCTAACTAAGCATTGTCAGGATCGATTAAACCGCATGAAATCTGAACAACATCGTAGGGCGTTCCTAAGTATTAGACATTTAATGGCATTGGCAGGTTATAAAGATCAGGACCTTTGGTATAATGCTTTTGGCAAGCCCCATTTGGTGGATGGTAACCATATTTCGATATCTCATTCACACCAGTTTACTGGTATTATTGTAAGTTCGGCTCATCAAGTCGGTATTGATATTGAAAAGCAAAGAGATAAGATATTACGCATTGCTCCTAAGTTTACACCCCTACAAGAATATCGTACTATGGCCAATACCTCTGCGTTGCTATTAAAACTTACTCAAGTTTGGTGTGCTAAAGAAGCTTTGTACAAAATATATGCACAACCTGGCCTCAGCTTTTTAAATCATATTACAGTTAATGATTTTGATTTAGAAGATGTTACGACTATAGCAACGATAAATTACGAGGGCAAGAAATCGTCATACCAAGTGCACTTTGAAGGTTTTGAAGGCTTTTCTTGTGCCTTTGCATTGTAGTAATAAACGGCGGATGAGAAGACACAGTAACAGTTTTGAATTTGCATTGTATTAACCAGTTGTAAGATAGACAACCATGAAAATTTCAGTAGAATTGACCTTAACACCTTTACAAGATGACTTCGAACCTCCCATCATTGATTTTATAAGGCATTTGCGTCAGTCGGGATTAACGGTTAAGGAAAACCCTTTGAGTACCCAGGTTTATGGAGATTACGATGCTATAATGGAGTTGCTCACTACGGCAACAAAGAACGCCTTTGAGTCCTGTGAAAATGTTTTGCTGCAAATGAAAGTGGTAAAGTCAGACAGAAGCGGTTATGAACCCCATTTTTGATTTTTTCTTAGGAGCCTATTACAACAAAGAGTCTCATATCATTGTATTAGAGGCTATTGTTTTTTTTACAGGTATTTACAGTGTTTGGTTGGCCAAAAAAACCTCAGTGCTTGCTTATCCCGTGGGTTTGATTGCTACAATAATCACTTTTTACCTGTTTTTAAAAGATGGCTTGTTGGGCGACATGATGCTGAATCTGTATTGGTCTGCAATGAGTATCTATGGTTGGTGGAACTGGTCCAGAAAAAAAGAGGATACACCGGATCGTCAAGGCGATCGAGGCGAGTGATGCGCCGGTGCACGTGGTGGTCAAGTCGTTCGCGGCGTCGATGGCGGCGGTTATCACGACGCTGGCGGATCACTCGTATGCGTACCCGAACGCGATCGTCCTGCACCACCAGATGTCTGCGGGGGTGTTCGGGAACATGACGGACATGGAGCAGCGGCTGGAGATGCTCAAGGAATGGGAGGCGCGGCTGGCGGTGCCCGTGGCCGAGAAGATGGGCATCACGCTCGAGGAATTCAAGGCCCAGATGTACGAGAACATGGCCTCGGGCGACTGGGTGGAGTTTGCGGACAAGGCGGTCGAGCTGAAGTGGGTGAACCAGATCGTGGGCGAGGTCCGGG
>JBCDGY010000350.1:0-3095 GCA_039414375.1 Bacteroidota bacterium
CAACTAACGGTATTTGTCGTTAAGACCAATACCTGCCTCAATTAGGGGAATGATTTTATCAAGACGTGTTTTTTTTGTTTTCTCCTGCTTTGCTGATTCGATATATTCACAAAACTCGTTTCGTTTAAAGATGCTTAGCTGCTCAAAAGCGTGATCGAGTGTTGGGTTTTGAACCAGTGCGGCTTTCAAGGATGAAGGAAGTGTATGTTGACCTTGTTTTTCGACAGCCTGAACCTTTCCGTCAAGCTGTTTTTGAATGGCATCTTCCATGTATTGAGATACCGCATCAGTTGCAATGTCATCTTCGGAAAAAAACTTCCAATGCCGCATAGCCTTTGTCTTTCCTTCTTGGGCATTGGTCAATACCTTTAGCGGATCTTCCATAAAGGTGCCGTTGAAAAACCAAACCCCAAAGTGGTTTTTAAATCTGCAAATTCCGAATACATTTTTCCCATCAACCGTGTACACTGGCATGCTCCATTTGTAGGTTTCCTTAGCTGTTGAGGACAGGGCAATCTGTCTTAGTTTATTAATGCCTTCTTTAAAGGGAGCTGCTTTGGCATAATAGGCTTCAATTTTTTTTGCGTTCTCCATAATTGAAAATCTTGGTTGCGGTTAGTTCACATATTTTGACGATAACCATCACTGCTTTCTGCATACTTTCTAGGGGAATATACTCGTATCTCCCATGAAAATTATGGCCGCCAGCAAAAATATTAGGGCAGGGTAGGCCCATAAAACTTAACTGCGACCCGTCCGTACCGCCTCTAATGGGTTTAATGATTGGGGTGATGCCCAAAGTGGTCATAGCCTCCTCGGCCAATTCTACAATATGAAACAAAGGCAGTATTTTTTCCTTCATATTTCGATATTGATCGGCAACTTCAATATAAAGATGGTCTTCTTCATACATGGAGTTAAGGTTTTTGACAATATCTCTCAAAAGAGCTTTGCGCGCTTCAAACTGTTCTAAATCGTGATCTCGGATTATGAGGTCAATTTCGGAATGTTCTACTGAAGATTGTATGGAATGCACATGAAAAAAGCCTTCATTCCCCGCCGTATTTTCAGGAGTTTCCGTTCGGGGCAATAGCCCTAGAAAAGTGCCTGTTAAGTGTGCAGCGTTGATCATCTTACCTTTGGCTGTTCCAGGATGTACACTTTTACCGTGTATTGTAACCTTAGCACTTGCTGCGTTAAAATTTTCGAATTCTAATTCTCCTATTGCACCCCCATCTACAGTATAGGCCCATTCCGCTCCAAACTTTTCAACATCGAATAAATGGGCTCCCTTGCCGATTTCTTCATCCGGTGTAAAAGCAATACTAATATTACCGTGTTTAATTTCCGGGTGGGTTGTCAAATACTCCATGGCAGTTATAATCTCTGCCACCCCAGCTTTGTCATCCGCGCCAAGAAGGGTGTGACCATTGGTAGTTATAATTGTTTGGCCTTTATACGCATTGAGGTCTTCAAAATAAGAAGGAGATAGCACAATGTTTTCTTTATTGTCAAGTATAATATCACCCCCAGTATAGTTTTCAACGACTTGGGGCGTTACATTGGTTCCAGTAAAATCTGGAGTGGTGTCATAATGTGCAATAAATCCTATGGTGGGCAACTCCTTATCAGCATTGCCAGGCAAGTGCGCCATGATGTAACCATTTTTGTCTAGCGATACCTTCTCCATTCCAATTTGATGGAGTTCAAAAACTAGCTTTTTGGCTAATACCAATTGTTTTTTAGTACTAGGCGTGGTTTGGGATGCGGGATCACTTTGCGTGTCAATAGAAACATAATCCAGAAAGCGGGGCAATAGTTTTTCCATGGAAATGCTTTTATCAAAAATAAGGTTTAATTTGTGTTATGCCTATCATTTATCATATAACGGGATTTATGCAATTTTATTGATGTAATTACTTAGAGAATAATGTTTTTCTTACGGAAATGGTAATAAAAACGCTGAGATGATTGGCGCCCTAGTATCCTAAAAAGGCAAGTATCCTTTACCGCAACGCTGTACTTGCTATTTTTGTCAAAACAATAGTATTGATGTATAAAAAATTGGTTCGTCCACTTTTGTTCTTGTTAGATGCAGAAAACGCACATCATTTTTCTTTTGGCGCTCTCAAAATACTCGCTGCATTTAAACTTGATACATTGTTTAGAAAAGTAGCCACGCTAGAGGATAAGGCACTAGAGCGGGAGGTTTTCGGATTAAAATTTAGGAATCCCGTGGGATTAGCTGCAGGTTTCGATAAAGATGCCCAATTGCACAATACCTTTGGGGATTTGGGCTTTGGATTTGTGGAGATTGGTACCTTAACACCGCGCCCGCAGCCTGGTAATCCTAAAAAGCGGCTCTTTCGTTTGTTACAAGATCAAGGAATAATAAACCGAATGGGATTCAACAATAAAGGGGTTTTAGACGCCGTAAAGCGGTTGAAAAGAAAGCATCGCACCATTATAGGTGGGAATATTGGTAAAAACAAAACAACACCGAATAACGAGGCCATCAACGATTACCTGATTTGTTTCGATGCACTCTTCGAGCATGTAGACTATTTTACCGTTAATGTGAGTTCGCCTAATACTCCAGGCTTGAGGGAACTTCAGGACAAAGCACCGCTTATGGCACTTCTACAGCGTCTCCAAACCCAAAACGAAATGCTATCAGCGCAATACAGCATTGCTAAAAAACCAATACTCTTAAAAATTGCTCCCGATCTTTCTGATACGCAACTTTTAGATATTATTGAGATCGTTAAAGAATCGGGTATTGCAGGTGTCGTTGCTACCAATACAACAATAGATAGGGAAGGTCTACTTTCTAACCCGAAAATAACTGCTGAAAAAGGAGGTCTCAGTGGAAAGCCCTTGGCAAAACGCAGTACAGAAGTTATTCGTTTTCTGTCGGAAAAGAGTAACAAAGCCTTTCCAATTGTTGGGGTAGGAGGTATACATTCCGAAGCAGATGCTTTAGAAAAAATAGAAGCTGGGGCTGACTTAATTCAACTGTATACCGGGTTTGTTTATGAAGGGCCAGGGCTGATCAAAAGAATAAACAAGGCAATACTTAAAAAGGTGGTTTAGGG
>JBCDGY010000351.1:0-3060 GCA_039414375.1 Bacteroidota bacterium
AATGCGCTAAATTATAGGGCATAGCGCATTACCTTTTGATCAAGCATTTCGATACTTACACCAAAGCGGTGACTGCTTGTTAAAATTCTAGGAGTTATAAGACTTTTCAAATATTTTGAAGTTTACCCAGGTGCCGTGTCATAAAAAAAGGGGCATTTCCTAAGAAATGCCCCTTTTTGAAGGTATGTTGGATAGTGTTTCCTTACTTCAAGGTGAACTTGGAAGTTCCCAATAATTTGAGACCATCGTCATATACATTCACCATATAATTTCCTTTCTTGAAGTCACCAGAAGGCTTATTCACATAGTCACATACATCTAACGCGCTATTTTCGTAATAGAAGCTAGTGCCCTTAGTATACACTATAGAGGCACCGTTATCATTGGTGGAACTAGCACCCTCACCAATTACATTGCCTTGAGGATCAAGAACTTCAATGAAAAATTCTCTATCACCAGCTTGTGCAATAGCATTATCTGCTACCGTAAAGCATACTTTAATTTTATCAGTAGACTTTGCTCTGGAAGTTGATACTAACTTACCGCTGCTTCTTTGTTTTACGGCATCTACGCTTTGCGTACTTAAATTAAGGGCAGAACCACGCTCTACAACATCGGCCAATTGTGTATTTTGAACTACAAGGGAGTCATTAAATACAGTTTGCTTTTCCAATTCAACAAACGTGCTATCTCTTTGCATAGCAATCATTGTATTGGATTGTGTAAGTGAGTCTACTTGCCTTAACAATTCCTTGCGTTCTGCTTTCAACTGATTTACTTGTCTGCGGTATCTTGAAAGAGAAGCCACATCAGCTTTCATCGTTTGTACAGAATCGATATACTTCGCGATCCTATCTCTTGCAGCTACCAATTCTTCATTGGTGGCATTGCTTTCTAAAATTGCTTTATCGTATTCGGACTTAAGACTGTTCAAATCCTCTACTACCAATTCTTTCTCTTGCTTCAGGGCTGTGGTGGTCTTTTTCTTCTCCTGATAAAGGCTAACGGTATAAATGATAGTCCCCAAAAGAATAACGCCCAACAAGCCTGCGATTACTTTTAAACTGTTGTTACTTTTTGTATCTGTCATGATTCTAAGTTTTCAAAAACAATAATTTGTAATGCTCTATATACGGTCGGGATTTCAATTTAGATGTTTTGAGAGGTGTTGATAATTCAAAAAGTCTCAAAAGTTTCCCAGAGGCCAATAACCACACCACAAATACTTAAAACGAAAAATTTATTTTTTAGTACAAAAAGGAGGCAACATTTCTCACTTAACGCACTAATTTTTTATAATTCACGCGTTTGGGCATCAAATCGGTACCTAGTCTTTTCTTTTTATTTTCTTCATAATCGGAAAACGATCCCTCAAAAAAATAGACCTGGGAATCTCCTTCAAAGGCTAGAATGTGAGTGCAAATACGATCTAAAAACCAACGGTCGTGAGAAATAATCACGGCACAGCCTGCAAAATTTTCCAATCCTTCTTCTAAAGCTCTTAAGGTATTTACATCCAAATCATTCGTAGGTTCATCTAAAAGTAAAACATTGCCTTCCTCCTTTAAAGTCATGGCCAAATGTAAGCGGTTGCGTTCTCCACCAGAAAGCATGTTTACTTTCTTATTTTGCTCACTTCCCGAAAAATTAAAGCGACTGAGATAGGCTCTGGAGTTTACTTGCTTACCTCCCATCATTACCAACTCTTGCCCGTCACTAAAGTTTTCCCAAATAGACTTTTCGGGATTGATATTGGAATGTGACTGATCTACATAGGCTAATTTTGCAGTATCACCGATGGCAAAGGTTCCCTTGTCCGGAGTAATCTCTCCCATAATCATTTTGAAAATGGTCGTTTTTCCTGCGCCGTTAGGTCCAATAATACCTACTATTCCTGCTTGTGGTAAATCAAAATTCAAGTCTTCATATAGGAGTTTATCTTCATAAGCCTTACTAACCCCAGCAGCAGCAATAACGTTTGTTCCTAAACGCGGACCATTAGGAATGTATATTTCCAACTTTTCTTCTAGTTGTTTCTGGTCTTGGCTGGCCAGTTTGTCATAGTTTTTTAATCGTGCCTTTTGTTTGGCCTGCCGTCCTTTGGCACCCTGCCGCACCCATTCTAATTCTCGTTCTAATGTTTTTTGCCGTTTGGAGGCTTGCTTACTCTCTTGTGCCAAGCGCTTGGCTTTTTGATCTAGCCATCCGGAGTAGTTACCCTTCCAAGGAATACCTTCGCCCCTATCTAATTCTAATATCCATCCTGCAACGTTATCCAAAAAATAACGATCATGTGTAACGGCTATCACAGTACCCTTGTATTGTGCCAAGTGGTGTTCTAACCAATGTACGGACTCTGCATCTAAATGGTTGGTAGGCTCATCGAGTAGCAACACATCAGGTTCTTTTAATAACAACCGACATAGTGCAACTCTTCTTCTTTCACCACCAGATAAGACACCTATTTTTTTATCGCTATCTGGGGTTCTTAAGGCATCCATAGCGATCTCCAATTTAGTGTCTAGTTCCCAAGCGTTTGTAGCATCGATCTTATCTTGTAATGTCGCCTGCTTGTCCATCAAACTTTGCATTTTGTCAGCATCTTCATATACCTCGGGCAAGGCAAACATATCGTTGATTTTATTATACTCATCGAGTACAGCGACAGTTTCTGCTACACCCTCGCGTACGACTTCTAGCACGGTTTTTTCGTCGTCTAGCTGTGGTTCCTGCTCTAAATATCCCACAGTATAACCTGGAGAAAAAACCACATCACCTTGATAATTTTTATCAACCCCGGCTATAATTCGTAATAACGTGGATTTTCCGGAACCGTTAAGACCTAGAATACCAATTTTTGCACCGTAGAAAAAACTGAGATAAATATTTTTTAATACCGGAGTATTGGCATTCTTATAGGTTTTGTTAACTCCCGACATGGAGAAAATTACTTTCTTATCGTCTGACATTTATATGTATAATTTAAATGAATTTACCTTTTGCATGACTAGTTAAGGATTCGTCATACCCATTGTAATAAGCATTATATCTATGGGTGTG
>JBCDGY010000352.1:0-3057 GCA_039414375.1 Bacteroidota bacterium
ACAATTGGTAAAACTCCTCTAAACTGGTAGTTCTCACGAGAGCTGCAAATAAATTTGGGTGTAGCGCATAGAGATTTGCTAACTGCGAAAGTCTAATGGTGGGAAAGTTACTGGGCCGCAACCCATAGAATTCAGGTCCCACATTTTTATATTCCAGCAGTTCGTGTTTGTGGCGAAGGTATTTGTAGGTTTTGGTCAACTGTACATAATAATCATCGATAATTGCGTCGTTGTTTAGCAAACCTGCTGTTCCAAAAAGTAAGCTTTCTAGTTGCAATGGGTCTTGTGTCGTTTTACGAACTACTGCTGCAGGCAAATGCTTTGCTATTTTTAGAAAGGCAGCTCCATTTTTATTCAATCCAAAACCCTTCATCAGTAACATAAAAAGTACCCTTTCCCAGTCATTCTTGCTTTGCATTAATAAGTCCTGAATAACAATCGCTCTTTGTTCTAGGCGCGACACATACAAACGTTGCATCCATGTTTGCCATAGTGCTTCGTCCATACTCCCTAAGTCCTGCTCACAATTGATAAAGTTCTGGTTGGTGGGTCGCATCAAAGTTTGATAAGCGGTAAGCAGCTCATGATCTACGTGATGTTTTAATTCTAAAGTGTTCAGTGGGGTACCATCTTTGTGAAAAATCGCACTATCATCTTCCCAAACCACATGTAGAATAACATTATGATACTTTTCGTCTTTTTCGTGATGATGGGCATACCAATCTGAAGATTTGAGATGGATCTCCACATTGCCCGCCCATTGTTGACCATCGATTCGCAAGCGGGCATTAAAAAAATCGGGGCCACTCTGTAGATTATACGACCCAGGATGCAATACTTGCACAGCAAGACCGGCAGTTGTTCGGCAGCCTAAGGTTTTGAATTTTTGAGTTTTCCATATGTAGTGTAGCAAATCTTCGTGCATCTAGCGAAAATAGCAAATTGTTTCCCATTAATCACTATAGGTTGTCTACCTCACGCACTTCAGCGCAACAGGTATGTTTAAGAGGTTAACCCGACTGGATGAAGATCGTCATACGCCAACAAGTGGGTTAGTAAAGTGTTCAAACTATTGAACAGGCTACATCAATAATTTTAGCGATCGTTGTGCTGTCATTATTTGTCTTTTAATGGTTAAAATAGCACACCGCACTTTATGCTTTAAGGCGATAACTGCCGAAAGAGCGTTATAATTTAATAAATAATACTTGCAGCGCTTATTGGGTTGATGCCGACAATTTAGTTCCATCTTCATAATCAGCTTCATCGTCAATCTCAAATAGGACATGGTCTACTTCAAAATGTATGGTCATTTTGTATTTGTGCGCATTGGAGAATTCATTGTAGTCAATAATAATCGTATTATCATCAATCCAATCAGCTTTACCAGCCATAGGTGTTTTAAAACGAGTCGCATTAGAAATTTTGTACGTTCCTTTTAGTCCAAGAGGTACTTTTCTATCTCCAATTTCATTGGATTTTTTAATGTTCAATCCTAAAAGAATATAGGCTTTATCAGCATCCTGTGTACATAACTTAAAATGTGTAAAACCCATGGCGTTGTCATTGAAGGTATAGGTTTTATCACATATTTCTGTAGCTAACGGCGATATGTATCCCGTACCGGCTTCTATAGACGCTTTTCCAGCACTGACCAATTCTTTTTTAAGTTGTTGATGGCCCTTTTCATTCATTGGTATTGTATTGTCGGATTTTAATGCTTCCACAATATATTTTCCAACTTGGCCCGGTTCAAATCCCGTTCCATACATTACGATTACGATCTGTTTTTTCGGTAAAATAATTAAACGCTGCCCCCCTCTTCCTTGGGCCTCAATAAGGCCTCCTAAGTCTTCTCTTAACCACCATAGATAGCCATAGGACTCTTCCTTGCTTCTCGCCACTTTTGGTGTAATTGATTGTTCAATCCATTTTTTACTAATGATTTGTTGGTCATTGAAGACACCTTTATCCAAAATAAGTTGCCCTATTTTCGCTAAATCAAATGCCTTTAAATAGATATCTCCAGACGCATTGGTAAAGCCGTTTGCATCGGTTCCAAACTTGTACTCCTTAATGTTTAGTGGATTGAACAAATACTTCTCTGCCAATTGTTGCATTGACATCCCGGAAGCTTTTTCAATAATCATTGAAAGCAATTGAACCCCAACAGAACAATACACAAATTCTTCCCCTGGATTACTGGATAGATTTGATATAAAAATATCTTTGAGTGGTAGATCACTTGATTTAATATGCTCCCGCAATTGTTCTCCCTGTGAAAAGTCGGAACAAAGACCAGAAGTCATGGTGAGGAGGTGTGCGATAGTTATTTCCTTCTTAGAAGCTGTATTAAACAGCGGTAGGTCATTGGGAAAAAAATCATAAACTGGTTGTTCAACACTTTTTATATAACCCCTATCAATAGCAATTCCGACTACTAACGAAGTAATGCTTTTTGTAATCGAAGCAACGTCGTGCAAGTATTCCCCTCTTTGAGGATAAAAAGATGCTTCTAAAACAGTAGCGTTGTTTCTTTGAATATAAATGCTATTCACATTCAGATTTTCACTTTTTACTGCTTTAATGAGTTGACTCAATATTTCGGAATCAAATCCATAATGCTCTGGGGGCTTATTACTAATTGGCGTTTTATGTTTTTGCGATTGGGAATTTGAACAAGAAGCCGATAGGACTAATACAAAGATTAAGTATTTCTTCATTCGGTTAGTTTTGATTACCGCCAACCATCTTAATTATGGTCTTGTAGACTTTTCAGGTGTGCGGAGTCGTCGGAGCCAACAAAAAGTCTATCTGTTTTAAAGGTAATTGATTATAAGAAACTTACTTTTCGATTTTCATCCGAGCTCAATTGCCCCCGGTGCTGGCGGCAATATTTTAACGATTACCAACTTTTAATTGACCCCTACCCTCCTTGCATTTTAAAATCGCTTCTATTGCATTTTCATTTTCGGGATTCAACGTTAAAGACTTGGCGTAGTTTTTTATGGCGTTGTTCCAATCTTTATTATCGAGGTAGGCTTCCCCCAAACTATC
>JBCDGY010000353.1:0-3032 GCA_039414375.1 Bacteroidota bacterium
ATCAAAAATCAAAGTGGCATTTGGCGGAATCACACCTCCTGCACCTTGGCTCCCATACCCCAGATGCGAAGGAATCACAAAACGCGCCTTATCACCTACTTGTAATAATGAGATACCCTCATCCCATCCCGCAATAACTCTGCCTACACCTAATGGAAAAGCAATGGGTTCTTTTCGAGCATGAGAAGAATCAAAAACTTGACCATTGTCTAGACTACCCTCGTAATGCACGGAGACTGTTTTTCCTTTCTCTGCCGCCGCGCCTGAACCCTTTTCTAAAATCTTGTAACGCAATCCGGAATCTGTTTTTTCAAAACCAGAAGCTAACTTTTCTAGTTCTGCTTCCATTTTAGCTTTTTGAGCCGCTTCGCGCTGGGTCCTCGATTGTTCAAAAGTTTTAAAGGCCTCCAGTGCATCCCAATGCGCCGCATCATCACCTACCCTTAAAATTTCTAAAGCCTCAATTTGATCACCCTGAGCAATAGTATTCACCACCTCTTGTCCTTCTTGTACTTGCCCAAAAACAGTGTGTTTACCATCTAACCAAGGGGTTGGACCATGGGTAATAAAAAACTGACTACCGTTGGTTCCCGGCCCAGCATTGGCCATAGAGAGCACCCCAGGACTGTCGTGCTTTAAATCGTCGTGAAACTCATCGTCAAATTGATATCCAGGATTACCACTTCCATTACCTTGAGGGCACCCCCCTTGAATCATAAAATCATTAATAACCCTATGAAATTTAAGGCCATCGTAGTAAGGTGTTCCCTTAGGTTTGGCTTTGTTTTCCTTATTACCCTCAGCCAGTGCCACAAAATTACCAACTGTTCCAGGAGTTTTATCATGAGTAAGCTTTACTAGAATTTCGCCCTTTGTTGTTTTAAACTTGGCATAAATACCGTCTTGCATTTGATTATACTATTAAGCGTTTATTATTTAAAATGTTTTGCTAATCTTATAGCTAGGAAGGCCACAAAAATACAGTATTCTTCAAAATTGGAATATGAGATCGGCTTAATAAAGCGATGGTTTCAATAACTGCAT
This sequence comes from Bacteroidota bacterium, assembly GCA_039414375.1. GTDB lineage: Bacteria > Bacteroidota > Bacteroidia > Flavobacteriales > Flavobacteriaceae > Croceivirga. The sequence goes on from JBCDGY010000353.1 coordinate 1,045, forward strand.
AAGCGTCCTATGCGGGAACGCTGTTGGCAATAGCCTTCATAATCATAGGAGCGTGTACTCTGGAATTTTCTATAAACCATTTATGGGTTTCCATACCCCCGCAAATCACACCAGCTAAAAAGAGTCCTTTAACATTGGTTTGCATGGTTTTTGGGTCGTATTGCGGAATTTTTCGTCCATCATTGGAAAAAGCAATTCCTAAAGAGGATAAAAACTTAAAGTTTGGTCGATAACCGGTTAGGGCCAACACAAAATCGTTAGGTAAGCGTACCGTTCCCTCAGGAGTATCGATTGTCAATTCTGATGGTCGTATTTCTTGTACTGTGGCGTTAAAATAAGCCTTTATACTACCTTCCTTAATTCTATTAATAATATCCGGGCGCACCCAATATTTTACACGTTGCCCTATTTCTGGTCCACGAACAATAATACTAACATGGGCTCCCTTACGCCAGCACTCTAAAGCAGCATCTACAGCAGAGTTACTAGCCCCAATAACAGCTAATTGCTGACCAGCATAAAAATGGGGGTCTTTATAATAGTGTGAAACCTTTTCCAAATCCTCGCCAGGCACTTTGATGTAGTTTGGAATGTCATAAAACCCTGTAGCTAAAACAACATTGTGAGCTTGGTAATTATTTTTTGAAGTTTCAATAATGAAGTAATCCCCTTCTTTCCGCACCTGTTCCACTTTTTCAAATAGGTTTAAGTGCAGTTGATTGGAGGTTACAATTCTACGATAATACTCCAAAGCTTCGTTGCGCTTTGGTTTGGCCTCCTTACTGATAAAGGGGATATTGTCAATCTCCAATTTTTCGGAAGACGAAAAGAACTGCATATTCACAGGGTAGTTGAAAAGAGAATTTACAATAGGACCCTTTTCCAAAATACAGTATGAAAGCCCTTGTTTTTGGGCTGCTAAGCCACAGGCTATTCCGATAGGGCCTCCCCCCACTATAACTACATCTAAAATTTTCATCAGCTTATGGCGGCTTTCATTTGTGCAATAGTTTGCAATGGTTCCGCACTGGCGAACACGGCACTACCCGCTACCAGTACGTTGGCCCCAACATCGCATAATTTTTTAGCATTACCTAAAGTAACGCCACCATCGATTTCAATAAGCGTCTTGGTATTTCGGCGAAGGATCATCTCGTGAAGTGCTGTTACCTTCCGGTAAGTATTTTCAATAAAAGACTGCCCTCCAAAACCGGGATTAACACTCATAACACATACCAAGTCTATAGTTTCAATACTGTCTTCTAATAGGGTAATTGGCGTATGTGGGTTAAGAGCAACACCTGCTTTCATCCCTTTAGACTTAATGTGCTGTAGGGTTCTATGCAAGTGATTACAGGTCTCATAATGTACCGTGAGTATGTTTGCTGACAACGCTGCAAAGGTATCTATGTAACGATCCGGATCAACAATCATTAGATGCACATCTAGTTGTTTTTTAGCATGTTTAGCAATTGATTGTATAACTGGTATCCCAAAGGATATGTTGGGCACAAAACAACCATCCATAACATCCAAGTGAAACCATTCGGCCTCGCTCTGGTTAACCATTTCTATATCGCGTTGCAAATTAGCAAAGTCTGCCGCCAGTAAAGACGGGGCTATTATTTTGGACATATTCAAAGGTAATTATAAACCTGAATTTGATTATTACAGCATCCTTTAAAAGCAATGATAATCGAACTCAGGTTATTAAGAGGTTGTTAGAAGTTAAAATGATTGCGGACTTGGAATTTTTCATAAGTATTGGCATTGGAAAAGCGAAGTTGTGCTATCCGATGTTTCTTTTGTGCTGAGACCAAACGAGACCTTTGCAAAATTCAAAATATGCGGAAAGTTCGACGCCCGATGAAATTTTAACCCGGAGCAACCTCATGGTTGTGAGGACTTAAAATTTTTGAGAAGGACGAAATTTTCCATAGTTTGGATTGCATATCACTTTTTACCCATTCTGCAAAGGTCTCTAAGCG
>JBCDGY010000354.1:0-3018 GCA_039414375.1 Bacteroidota bacterium
CTACTGCGAAGTGACCAATTATTAAACTTTAATATGTAAAAATGAAAAAATTTAAATCCCATCATGCCTTTTTATTCGTTTTATGTCTACTATTTTCTTCTTGTCAAAAAGATGAAAATGAAGTTGAGTTCGTATCCTCAATTGAGCCCATTGAGTACAACATGACTTTAGAAGAATTTATCAAGGAATTGGAGAATGATCCAGTAGCCGTAAATTATGCCAATCAAGTAGATAAAGTTCAAAACTTAATCAAAACAAGTGTGGCTAAACGTAAATTAAGTGCTAACGAGTTTAGAGAAATTTACGAAGCCAAGGATAATGAAAAGTTAGACGACATCTTAGGAGGCACCAACTTGATCGAGGAAAGCGAACGACTAAGAAGATCCGCAGTAGCGTTTGCCGAGAAATATCCTAATATACAGGAAGAACTGAATGGACTCATTACAGAAAGCAAGCTAGAAGTAGTTGAAAGAGAATCTAAAACATTTGCATTTTTGGATTCGAATAGCTTAACAGCCAGCTGCGCCTATGGAAACCCATCATGGTGGGTTGCAAGAATATGTCAACTAGGCTGTGTAGTATCAGGCGTGGCTTGCACACCTGCGTTAACGCCTTACATAGGTCCATATGCTCCATACGTTTGCGCACTAAGTGGATTTGCTTGTTTTAATTGGTGTTTTGATATCATGTGCGCAGGATAATAGAATTTGATAGTTGATAAGTAGTCTATCCCGATAATTATCTAAATTAATTATCATATGGTAAACTCTTGAAATACCCTCTAAAATGATATATAAATGAACTTAAATGGGTCTAGCTGTTTTTTCCATGTGGGCCCTTTTTCTATAAATCTGAAGGAACGGGGTTACGCCAATACTATACTGTAGAGGTCCTTCCTTCTCGCTTGCTCTCTAAATAGAAAGGGCGTTAAGAGTATTGCGAAAACAGTTCGGTTGCCTTGTTATGTGCCGCTTCAAAAGCATGCCAATTGACGCCTGTCTGCACACGATATTGGGTAAAATAAGACAACATTTTTTCTGTAGGCATATTCCCAGTAAGTTCGTCCTTTGCCATGGGGCAACCTCCAAAACCTTGTATGGCGCCATCAAAACGACGGCAACCTGCTTGGTAGGCAGCGTGTACCTTTTCGTGCCAAGTGCTAGGCTTGGTATGCAAGTGTGCCCCAAAAGCCATATCCGGATATCTTGGAATCAAATGGCTAAAGAGGTAAGCAATTACTTCTGGGGTTGAGCTACCGATCGTATCCGATAAGGAGAGGATGCCTACTCCCATACCAGATAGTTTTTCTGTCCATTCCGCAACAATATCCACATTCCAAGGATCACCATACGGATTTCCAAACCCCATGGATAGGTAAGTAACCACCTTCTTGTTCGTTTTATCGGCAATCTCAAGAATCTGCTGTAAGACGGCTAAAGACTGCGCTATTGTTTTATGGGTATTCCGCATTTGAAAGTTCTCGGAAATCGAAAACGGAAAACCCAAAAAATCAATTTCTGGATGTACACTAGCATTTTGTGCTCCCCTAAGGTTTGCCACAATAGCCAGGAGTTGGGTCTTGGTCCGTGAAAGATCGAGTTGGGCCAGGACCTCGGCTGTATCTACCATTTGTGGGATAGCCCGGGGGGATACAAAGCTGCCAAAATCTAGGGTATTAAAACCACAGCCCAACAAGGCTTGCAAGTATTTTACTTTTACCACCGTGGGAATAAAAGGTTTAATACCCTGCATGGCATCGCGGGGGCACTCTATAATCTTTACGGAAGATGGATGCATGTTTAAAAATACGCAGTTTCCATTTAGTGGCTAACTGTTTGAACTCAGAGAACATCGCGGCAAAGTAATTTAGCAGCTAGGTCTAATGAAGATCATGCAACTTAATTCAAGAGTAAGAAAACGGCAATGCCTAAAAAAACAACGATCTGTATCCATTTTAAAAAAGGCCCCAGTTGCGGTGTTTTTAAAATATAATCCGATATACTGCCGGCAGCAATGGCTATAGCACCAAAAATAAAAGAGGATACTATAATAAATATACCCCCCAGCACATAAAACTGTATGACGGTATTTAAAGAATCGCTAAAAAGAAATCCAGGAAAAAATGCTAGAAAGAAAATGGCAACTTTGGGGTTAAGCACATTCATCCAAAAACCTCTTTTAAACAGTCGCCAAGGGTTTTCTAAGGCGTTTTTATTGCTGGCAAGTTCAATTTGTCCTTTTGCTCGATACACGATAATGGCCAGATAGATCAAATAGAGGGCACCGAAGCCCTTTATCACCCAAAAAAGACCAGTACTTCGTTTTAAAACCTCCGATAGCCCAAAGGCTAATAAGGTGGTATGTATCAAACATCCGGTCATAAGCCCTGCGACAACAGCTAATCCAAACCTTCTACCATGGGCCATACTCAGGGTAAGTACGAAAATGTTATCCGGTCCAGGGAATACCGCGAGCACTGCGGTTGCTGATACAAATCCAAATAAAACCTCGTATTCCAAAAATCCAATTTATCCTTACAAAGTACAAATTTCAATTACTGGATTCTCATATTAAAAATCCAATAGCTGTACTTCATTTACTATATTATGAACTCCTTAATTTTTTAATAGTAGGTTTACAGTGGCCAGCAAACCGCAGCTTGACAAACCAACGCTACCATGATGAATACATTGAAAGGCGCCTTATTACGCCATCTTGTCCTATTTAAATTCAAGGCCGAAACCACCTCAGAGGCAGTAATCACTTTAGAGCAAGCATTTGCAGATCTTCCTTCTAAAATCCCTGAGATCGTCGCATTTGAATGGGGTTTAAACAATAGCCCAGAGGGCCTCAATGAAGGCTTTACCCATTGTTTTCTAGTTAGTTTCTCTAATGAAGCAGACCGAGATAACTATTTACCGCATCCAGAACACAAAAAATTTGTGGAGTTGGCCGGCCCTTATATCGAAAAAGCATTGGTAGTGGATTATTGGACACCCTAAACCACCTTTTTAAGTA
>JBCDGY010000355.1:0-2977 GCA_039414375.1 Bacteroidota bacterium
ATTGAAAAGCCAACTGTAGCGCTTGGCGAAATCCTCATTAAAATCTCAGCATCAAGTATCAATACCGTAGATACCATGATTAGAAATATGGGTAAAGACTTACCCTTTTCACCTGAAAATCCTGCGATATTGGGGATGGACTTTGCTGGAACAATCGAAGAGATAGGGGAAGGTGTTACTGATTTTTCAATTGGAGATGAAGTGTATGGCTGTGTTGGCGGCCTAGCAAATCTGCAAGGAACATTAGCAGAATATATTGCAGCCGATAGCAAATTAGTAGCTCTCAAGCCCAATAACCTTAGTATGCGACAGGCTGCAGCCCTTCCATTGGTTGGTATAACCGCTTATGAAGGCATAAAACGTGCTGGTGTAAAAAACGGACAAAAGGTTTTAGTCCATGGTGGAACCGGAGGCGTAGGTCATATTGCCCTGCAACTTGCCAAACACTTTGGAGCAGAAGTATATGCAACCGGTGGTGGGGAAGAACAACTAAACCTTATTGAAGGTTTAGGAGCTACGGGCATTAATTACAAATCCGAACCAGTTGAAGACTATGTGAACAAATACACCAACGGTATTGGATTTGATGTGGTATTCGATTCCGTCGGTGGCCAGAATATGCTTAAGTCTTTTGAGGCAGCCGCCCTAAATGGTCAAATAGCTTCTACTGTGTCGTTGTGTGAACTCGATTTGAGCACAGTGCATTTCAAGGGATTGTCATTGCATGTGGTTTTTATGCTTATACCCATGTTACATGATTTTCAAAGAGCAGTACACGGTGAGATTTTAAAAGATATTGCCCAAATCACCGAAGCGGGTGGTTTACAACCATTGCTTGATGAGGAACTATTTTCCCTTGAAGATGTAGGGAAAGCTTATACGAAATTAGAAAACAAACAAGCCATTGGTAAAGTAGTCGTTGCGCACTAAAGCAAATAACCCATGAAGACTATTTTAATTACAGGAAGTACGGATGGAATTGGAAAGCTAACCGCCTTACAATTAGCGAAAGATGGACATCACATTTTGATTCATGGAAGACATCCAAAGAAAGTTGCGGATACCATTTCAGCAATCAAAGACCAGACTTCCAATGAAAACATCAGTGGATTGTTATGTGATTTATCCAATTTTGGAAGTATCAATACCATGATTTCCGATTTGTCCACAAGCATTTCAAAAATTGATGTCTTAATCAATAATGCTGGGGTCTTTAAAAGTGCTACCCTCGCCAATTCAGATGGTTTGGATTTACGGTTTGTTGTAAACTATTTTGCACCCTACCTACTTACCAATGGTTTGTTACAACTTCTTAAAGAAGGCACTGCCCCTAGGGTGATCAACTTGAGCTCTGCTGCACAATCTCCAGTTGCTTTTGGGGTTCTAGCTGGGCAAAAGCAGGTTTCTAATCAAGAGGCGTATGCCCAGAGTAAGCTTGCGCTAACGATGTGGAGTTTTGATTTTGCCAAAAGGTATTCAAACATCACAACGATTGCGGTAAACCCCGGTTCGCTACTCAATACCAAAATGGTTCAAGAAGCTTATGGTCAACACTGGTCTTCGGCAGATAAAGGTGCTCGCATTTTATATGAGCTTGCCCTCGCTGAAAGATTTTCAAATCATAGCGGTGACTATTTTGATAATGACCTTGGAAATTTCAACAAAGCCCATAAAGATGCCTATAATGATGAAAAAGTGACCCAACTGCTTAGCGCAACAAAAAAAATCTTGCCTGCCTAAATGGGAGTATTTGAAAAAATAGCGACTAAGGGCAAGCTAACATTAGGACTTGTTTTTCCACTAGAAGCGTATCAAGGCGCTGTGGCAGCAATGAAAAATCAGGAGGTTCTCGCCCACAGAGCAGAGAAATTGGGCTTTAAAGCCCTTTGGTTTAGGGATGTCCCCTTTAACGATCCGTTGTTTGGTGATGCAGGGCAACTTTACGATCCTTGGATTTATATGACCCATATGATGAACCATACCAAGGACATCGCTTTAGGGTCGGCAAGTATCATTTTACCGCTACGACATCCAGTTCACACCGCAAAGTCTATTAATAGCCTTCAGTTACTCTCAAATGAAAGGCTCGTATTGGGGGTAGCATCTGGTGACCGCCCCATAGAATATCCAGCTTTTAATCAAAGTTTAGAGAACAAGTCTGCACTGTTTAGAGATAGTTTCTTCTACATAAAGGCTTTACAAGGTGATTTTCCGAGGTACGCTTCAAAATTTTACGGAAGTACTAATGGTGGCATTGACTTATTACCAAAATACAACAAAAAAACACCCATGCTCGTCACTGGACATTCTGGACAATCCCTAGATTGGATCGCAGAACATTCCGATGGGTGGCTGTATTACCCCAGGGACTTTAAGACCTTACAATTGGTCATGCAACAATGGAATGCGGCATTATCACAAGCCAGACAAGCCTGGAAACCTTTTATGCAATCTTTATACATTGACATCACTGCTAACCCACAGGAGAAACCGACACCAATTCATCTGGGTTTTAAATCGGGAACGGCCTATCTCAACGCTCACTTGAAGTTGTTGGAATCTTATGGGGTAAACCATGTTATCCTTAATTTAAAGTATAGTTCGAGACCGGCAGAAGAACTTATTGAAGAAATTGGAGCACGGGTATTGCCAGGGTTTTCATAAGAAACCTTTGTAGCCTAGTGAACAAAGCGGTTTTAATAGCTTGGTTTGTAAGGGACTTCTCTAGTATTACTTCGACTACGCTCAGCACTAGCCGCTCGGGATAAACTTCTCATCTGTTGGCATAAGAAACCCCACTTTCGTGGAGCTTAATTGTGCGGTCTGGACAGCTTGCCCTGGCTTAGACGGGACTCGAACTTTTCGGTAGTGTTTCATTAACTGTGTCAATTTTTGGTTTTATCAAATATTTCTTTTTCAAATACCCCTCATTTATAGAGATGGGGTATTTGTCAAAGAAATCATCTCTAGTCCTCAC
>JBCDGY010000356.1:0-2957 GCA_039414375.1 Bacteroidota bacterium
GATGAAAGAACGAAAAAAGAAATTCGGCGCAAACTCTTAAAGGCGGTCTGTATTCCGGGGTATCAAGTACCTTATTCCTCTCCTGAGATGCCCATCGCTCGTGGTTGGGGCACTGGGGGGCTGCACATTACCCTTTCATTAATAGGAAAAGAGGATACATTCAAGATTATCGACCAAGGTAGTGATGCTAGTGTGAATGCCTGCAACCTGCGAGATTTTGTAAAAAACACTACCGATTGTGATACCACTTTTGAGACCTCAAAGGCAACGCTTATTCAAACACGTCATCGCATTACGGAAGAAGAATTGAAGGCACACCAAATCATGATTTTTCAGGTACCACAACCGGAGCCTTTACGTGGTGTGGAGCGCTATGAGAAGAAAACACGAGAAATGCACGCCGAGGCTGATTATGCCAAAATGTGGGTTTCCCTGTATGAATCGTTCGTGCGTTTTGGAGATATCATGCGAGGTGCAGGTTATCCTGTGAAAGTGAACGGACGTTATGTAATGTCGCCCTCACCCATTCCACGTTGGGACATTCCCAACCTAAGTGACGCTGAATGCTTATATCTATTTGGCGCGGGTAGGGAAAAGCGTTTGTATGCTGTGCCACCACACACCACCGTAGAGCCGTTGGAGTTCGAAGATGTCAAATTTAAGATTGAGCAGTTCGAGGGATTAAAATGTGAGATTACTGGGGAACAGATTGCTTTTTTAGATGAGCTGTATGGCTCTGATGGAAAAACAACCCATGTGGTCAATGATAGTGATTTTATGGATCAAATCAAGGAGAAAGAAAGGCCCATACAATGGGTGAATCGATACCTCACCGAAAAAATTGAAAAAACCTTTAACAAGAATTAATGATGGATAACAAAGAATGGCTTTTAAAGGTTGAGAACCTTACCAAGATTTATGGTGAGCATTCCGTTAACACTTTGGATAAAACAGGACCATTATTCAATTCTAACCAGTGCCCGGAAACAGGTGCCATTGTCGCCTGTGCCAATATTGATTTCACGTTACACCCTGGGGAAGTGTTGGGTATTGTGGGTGAAAGTGGTTCAGGTAAAAGTACCTTGGTAAAACTGCTGTACTTTGATTTAATGGCAACTGCCGGCAGTGCATATTTAAAGGGATATAAAAATGACAACACCAATATTTTAGAGGTTTCTAACCAGCAAAAACGCTTCCTTAGAAACCATAAAATGGGAATGGTGTACCAAAATCCAAGAGATGGATTGAACTTCCGTTTTTCATCTGGAGGAAATATCGCTGAAAAACTGCTTATGGCAGGTAATTTTCATGTAGGTAGTATTCGTGAAAGAGCTTCTTACTTGTTGGAATCTACAGAAGTGCCCGTGCCCAGAATGGATGAGACCCCAGAATCGTTTAGTGGTGGTATGCAGCAGCGCGTACAAATTTCAAAAGCAATCGCCAATAATCCACCATTACTATTCTTAGATGAAGTAACCACCGGATTGGATGTTTCGGTGCAGGCCAAAGTGTTGGACATGATTAGAAGGCTGCAACAAGATTTGAACATCGCCATGATTGTCGTATCACACGATTTAAGCGTAATTAGAATGTTGACCGACAGAACCATTGTCATGAAAAACGGGCGCATTGTAGAAAAAGGACTAACCGATCAAATACTACAAGATCCTCAGCATGGTTATACACAACTATTGGTGAGCTCACTTTTATAAAAACAGGCATTATGGAACACACAATCGAAGTAAAAGGGCTATCCAAGACGTTTACGATGCATATACTGAATGACAAGGTCATTCATGCGATACAGGACCTTGACTTTTTTATAAAAGAGGGAGAAATCGTCGGATTGGCCGGAAAATCCGGCGCGGGTAAATCAACCTTGATTAAATGCATTTATAGAACTTGTATTCCGAGTAAAGGGGAAATCATTTACAACTCCAAAAAATTGGGAAAAATAGATTTGGCGAAGGCAGACGATTATGAGATATTGGCACTTCGCAAAAGCGAAATGACCTACTGTTCCCAATTTTTAAGTGTAATTCCAAGGGTTACTGCAATTGATGTAGTTGCGGTAAGTCTTGTCAGCAAAGGGGAGTCATGGGAAAATGCCAGACAAATCGCTAAAGAATACCTTTCAAAACTTGGTTTGGACGAAGAGCTATGGGATGCCTACCCCTCTACATTTAGTGGTGGCGAACAACAACGAATCAATGTTGCCCGCGCCATTATATCAAAGCCACATTTCTTGTTGATTGATGAGCCCACAGCATCTCTAGATCAAAAAACAAAAGATATCGTAATCAATATGGTGCTCGACTTGAAAAACCAAGGCACTTCTGTACTTTGCATTACGCATGATCCATATACCATGGAACATATTGCCGATAGGGTAATCGAATTAAAAGATGGTAAAATAGTAGAATCGGTACTTTCATAAAAATGGAATCGACTACATTAATAGCAGAACTTGATCAAAGTTCCCACAATGAAAGGCAGTTGCATGAGGTCAGCTTAAAAGGTTTAACGGCCCGAAGTAAAAAGCTTAAGGCCACTGATAAGTTTAAGAACATAAATGGTTTTTGGCATCCGCAAGATTATAAGGGCTATGCCTTCGTTTCAATGCTTGATGCTAATCCAAAAAATGAAGAGCTTTCTGAGAAATTATTGGATTTACAGCAGAAGATTTGGCGACAAATTCAACTTCCCCGTCAGTTCTATTTAATGCCTAAAGACAGTTTTCATCAGACCATTGTAAACACACTCTCAGGAAACAGGTTTAAGGAACACATTGAAGACAAAGGTTTAAAGAGTGTGTATCCTATTATTATTAAAGATGCCCTTGATTCGGCATCTAAGTCTAAATTAGACCAACCTATTCAAATGAATTTCGCTGGATTGGGAATTTTTGGTTCGGCCTTCGGGGTATTGGGTACAATCAATAGAATTGAAGATTGGAA
>JBCDGY010000357.1:0-2955 GCA_039414375.1 Bacteroidota bacterium
AAAATTGATTGTGACGTAACCTTCGATGCCCAAGACTTTGAAATGTGCGATCCAGACCCCGAAAAGGTACATGAATTGTTCGACGAGTTAGAATTTCGCAGACTAAAAGAACAATTCATCAAGCTATACAGCAAAGAAGAAGATTCAAATAAGACCAGTAACACCAAAACAACTAGTTCCAACACCAATCCCACTGTGGCGGGTAGCGGACAATTTGCCTTATTTGGGGGAGACCCAGCAGAGGCTTCCGCAACACTACAAGGCACCAATAGCCGAAAAACAATTACTGACGTACCGCATTTTTACCAAACCGTACAGGAAGGATTGGGAATGGAGCTTTTCTTAGAAAGTCTCATGAAGCAGTCCTCTGTTTGTTTCGATACGGAGACCACGGGTTTAGATGCTTTAGGCGCTTCATTGGTAGGTATTGCCTTTTCTTGGGCACCACATAAAGGATTTTACCTACCCTTCCCGGAAGAGCAAGCAGCTGCTCAACAGCTTGTAGAAGAATTGCGCCCTTTCTTTGAAGCCCCAGAGATTGAGAAAGTAGGACAAAACTTGAAGTATGATATCAAAGTATTACAAAACTACAATGTTGTCCTCAAAGGCCCCCTTTTTGATACCATGTTGGCCCATTACCTAATCAATCCAGACATGCGGCACAATATGGATGTCTTAGCAGAAACTTATCTCAACTACAGCCCAATTTCAATAACCACTTTAATTGGAAAGAAAGGTAAAAACCAACTTAGTATGCGCCAGGTACCCCTTGCCCAACAAACGGAGTATGCGGTGGAAGATGCGGATATTACCTTTCAATTGGCCCAACGATTTCGGCCAGAGCTAGCAGAAGCTAAAACGGATGCGCTTTTTCAAAATATTGAAATTCCTTTGCTCCGTGTTCTGTCAGATATGGAGCGGGAAGGCATTAACTTAGATCGTTCTTTTTTAAATGAACTATCGGTCGATTTGGATACCGATATAAAGGCCTTGGAAGGAAAAATTTATGATTTAGCGGGAGAACACTTCAACATTGGTTCGCCAAAGCAACTTGGGGATATTCTTTTTGGGAAGATGAAACTGGTAGAAAAACCCAAGAAAACGAAAACAGGGCAGTTTTCCACCTCCGAAGAAGTACTCTCTTACTTGGCTAAAGACCATGAGATTATCCAAAGTGTCCTGGATTTTAGAGGATTGACCAAGTTAAAAAGCACTTATGTTAATGCCTTGCCCAATGAGGTGCGCCAAGACAGTGGCAGAGTGCATACTGCCTACATGCAAACTGTAGCGGCCACCGGGCGTTTGAGTAGCAACAACCCCAATCTCCAGAATATACCCATTCGTACCGAAAGAGGGCGCCAAGTACGTAAAGCCTTTATTCCTAGAGATGAGAATTATGTACTACTGGCAGCTGATTACTCCCAGATAGAGTTACGTATCATCGCCGCGCTAAGTGAAGAAGATAATATGATAGCTGCGTTTAAAAGTGGGGAGGATATCCATGCTGCCACTGCGGCCAAGGTATTTAACGTACCTATGGATCAGGTAACTCGCGAGCAACGAAGCAATGCCAAGACCGTGAATTTTGGGATTATATATGGCGTTTCTGCCTTTGGCCTTAGTAATCAAACCGACTTAAATAGAACTGAGGCTAAAGCCCTTATAGAAACCTATTACAAGACCTATCCTAAACTCCGTAGCTATATGGCGGAACAGGTAGATTTTGCCAGAGAAAACGGTTACGTGCAAACGGTTTTGGGTCGCCGTCGTTACTTAAAAGACATTACTGCCGGCAACCAAGTCGTTCGTGGGGCTGCGGAGCGAAATGCCGTTAATGCCCCTATCCAAGGTAGTGCAGCGGATATTATTAAAATTGCGATGATCAATATCCACAAAAAGCTATCCGAAGGACAATACAAAACCAAAATGTTACTTCAAGTACATGACGAACTGGTGTTTGATTGCTATCGTCCAGAGTTAGAAGCGATGAAAACCTTAATCAAACACGAAATGGAAAATGCACACACCATGGCTGTTCCCCTTGATGTAGAGGTTGGCATTGGCGATAATTGGCTGGAAGCCCATTAAATAGTAACTTGAAGGAAAACAACAAAATCATGAAGAACAACATAATCTTTAAAGTAGTCGCGGTCCTATGGATTATTTGGGGGCTGGTACATATTTTAGCCGGAGTAATGACAGACAAGTTTATCTTGGAAGGCAATATATCAGGTGCTATAGCAGGCATTGCAGATAAAGTAGATTTAGAAGTCATTCAAATGGACTATCCAGACGCAGCGGGAGCAGTTATTGGACAGCATGGATTTAACTTGTTATGGATAGGATTCGTAACCCTAGTCTGTGGCTTTTTGATCTGGAAAGGACGTCAAAGTGCGCTTTTTTTAGCTGCACTCACTGGTGGCCTGGCCGATTTGGGTTACTTCCTATTTATGGACCTGGGAGGATTTGTAAATTTTATGCCTGGTACCGTAATGACGTTAGTTTCAGGAACAGCAATTCTATTGAGTTTATACTACTGGTATACTGATACCTTTGCAGAATGGTTAAAAAAGTGATCTGCAATCCAAACTATGGAAAATTTCGTCCTTCTCAAAAATTTTAAGTCCTCACAACCAGAAGGTTGCTCCGGGTTAAAATTTCATTGGGCGTCGAACTTTCCACATACTTTGAATTTTGCAAAGGTCTCATACTAACAAAAAAGCATCCCCTAAGGAGATGCTCTAATCAACGTATGAATAAACTCCACTTTTATTGACCAAATGCCAGTCGGAATTTTGTTTTACTTTCCCTTTTTTTGCTAGCTCGCCTTTGCGCCTCTTTTTCCGCATTGGCAAACCAATCCAAAGAAAACGGATAGGTCTGATGTATGTTCGGATAATATATTAGCTTTTTCATGTCTATTTTATCTTTCGGTTAAAAGCAAGAACAAAATTG
>JBCDGY010000358.1:0-2946 GCA_039414375.1 Bacteroidota bacterium
GCTATAGGTAAAACAGCCCAATCTTTCAAAGCGCATCTCTCGCACCCATTCTTTTAAAATAGTAAGGTCTTCTTCGGTTTCTCCAGGATATCCAACTATTAGCGTAGTACGTATAGCCATGTTGGGTACTGCTTGCCTGAAGGCCTTTAGCAAAGCCGTTGTCTTCGCTTTAGTAGTGCCGCGTCGCATACTTTTTAAGATGGGGTCACTTATATGCTGTAGGGGAATATCGATATAATTACAAATTTTGGGCTCTCTGGCCATCACCTCCAACACCTCCATGGGAAAACCAGTGGGGAAGGCATAATGCAGGCGTATCCATTCGATACCATCTACTGCTACCAAATGTTCTAAGAGTTTTACCAATTCCCGTTTTTTGTACAGGTCAAGACCATAGTAGGTTAAATCTTGTGCAATTAAAATTAGCTCTTTAACACCCTTCGCTGCCAAGTTTTTAGCCTCTTCTACCAAATCCTCAATAGATCGGCTTCGATGCTTACCGCGCATTAGCGGTATGGCACAAAACGAACACGGACGATCGCAACCTTCTGCTATTTTAAGATAGGCGTAATTTTTAGGGGTTGTGGTAAGGCGTTCTCCTAAAAGTTCGTGTTTGTAATCCGCACCTAACGCTTTTAGTAAATTGGGAAGATCTTGGGTTCCAAAATAGGCATCTACGTCTGGAATCTCTTTTTGAAGATCCGGTTTATAGCGTTCACTCAAACACCCAGTCACAAAAACCTTGTCAATATCACCTGCTTCTTTTTTTTGTACATACTCCAAAATGGTGTTGACACTTTCTTCCTTCGCATTGGCAATAAAACCACAGGTGTTGATCACCACAATATTACCCTCTTCTTGGTGAACTGCTTCTTTCTTATTGGCGTGTAACTGCCCTAGGAGTACTTCGGAATCATAAATATTCTTACTACATCCGAGGGTTATGATATTGATTTTATTCTTATTAAGAGATTTTGTCCGCATTTCCGTTTAAATAGACGCAAAAGTACAACTGCCCGTGCAATTCATCGATAATACTGCATATTTCTTTAAGTGGTGCGTTAGAAAAATAGTGTCCCAATCAAACCGTATAATTATGCTTTATAAGTCTTGTTGTATCCTTTTGGTAATGTTGGGCTTTGTCAATTGCTCTGATGATGCGAGTATGACGTCCACAGATACTAATAACGAAATCAACGAAACACCATCACCACCCCTTACTCCGCTTGATACCATTTCTTACTTTCCTCCCATCGCATCAGGGGAATGGGCCAGTGTTGCGCTAACGCAATTGGGTTGGAATAGTGATGCTGAACAACCGCTTCACGACTTTCTAGAAGAAAGTGCCACCAAGGCCTTTATATTGCTTTATGATGGACGCATGGTTATCGAATGGTATTTTGACGATCACACGCAAAACACCAATTGGTATTGGGCTTCTGCTGCAAAAACCTTAACTGCTTTTACCATGGGAGTGGCTCAGGCCGAAGGATTGTTAGATATTGAGGAGGCGACCACCCTGTATCTAGGTCAAGGATGGACAACTGCCACTGCAGCGGAAGAGAATGAGATTACCATACGTAACCAACTTACAATGACCACCGGATTGAACAATATTCACTTTGATTGTACCGATCCCGAATGCCTTACTTATGTTGCTGATCCGGGTACCCGATGGGCTTACCACAATGCGCCCTATACATTATTGCAAGAAGTTGTGGCGCAAGCAAGTGGCATGGAATGGTCTACTTATTTCAAACAAAATGTAAGGGACCGTCTGGGTATGGATGGTTTTTGGCTGTCTACGAACACCTATAACAATGTCTATTTTAGTACTGCACGTAGTATGGCACGCTTTGGACTGCTAAACCTTAATCAGGGTATTTGGCAGGATACCCCCATTTTAACTGATCGCACCTACCAAGCCGAGATGATAAATACAAGTCAAGACCTCAACCAATCTTATGGTTACCTCTGGTGGCTTAATGGAAAAAGTAGCTATCACTTGCCAGATACCCAGTTGGAAATCAGTGGTTCTTTAATACCCAATGCACCTACAGATACTTTTATGGGGTTAGGAAGAGATGATCAAAAGCTCTATGTGGTGCCTAGCCAAAAACTAGTTGTAGTACGAATGGGAGAAGCAGCAGGTACCGATACGCTCGGTCCTTCAAGCTATGACAATATCCTTTGGGAAAGACTTAATGCTTTGATCAATTAATCAAGAACCTCTAGATTGATTGTAAAGCCATATTGTCCAGTAAAAGATTTAAGACCGCAACGCTTTTAGAAAAAAGAGCAGAGATTTATTAATAAATCTCTGTTAATGTGATATTTACAAAAAATACAATGCAAATGACACTAAGGGACCTTTGCAAAATTCAAAGTGTGTGGAAAGTTCGACGCCCAATGAAATTGTAACCCGGAGCAACCTCCTGGTTATGAGGACTTAAAATTTTTAAGAAGGACGAAATTTTCCATAGTTTGGATGGCATATCACCTTTTTACCCATTCTGCAAAGGCATCCTTAAAACAATAACAAGTACAGCCAAGGATGAACTTTTAATTGTCTGAATTTGAGGTAAGTCCTATTTTTTGGCAAGAAGTGTTTCCCAGATCTTGATATTTTTTTTGTTCATACGAACAAACTCATCCTTTTCCAATTTAGCAGCGATCGCCAATGACTTTTTCGCAGATTGTATGGCAGCCTTATAGTTGCCCAAATCAGCTTCTACCAGGCTTTTAACCCGATGGTAGTAGTAGGTATCCCCACCTAAGTTTATGGCCTTCTTTAAATAATCTAAAGCACGCTTGGCCTCTTGATCAGTCTCCTGCAGATAGCGTGCTGCTTCGTAATAGGTTTGGGCCGTTGGAGCATCGTTTATCCGTTCTGAGATTTCCAATTGCATCTGGGTATCCGTATCTACTTCAAAAGGTACAGATACC
>JBCDGY010000359.1:0-2917 GCA_039414375.1 Bacteroidota bacterium
CTCAGCAATATTGCGATTGTTTATTTTAAAATGAAGCGAAGCCTTTTTGAGCCGAGCACCGTTGCAGCTAGGGCAGGTAACCTTGTCCATGTAGTCTTTTGCCCAACGCTTGATGGAAACAGAATTGGCGGTTTCAAATTGCGATTTGATAAAGTTGCAAATGCCCTCGTATTCAATTTTGTAATCTCTCTTAACTCCTAATGTTTTGGAATTAACACTAAAACTTTCTTGGCCACCATTTAAAATGATGTCCATCGCTTCTTCTGGAATTTGGTCTATTGGGGTCTCCAAATCAAAGTTGTAGCGTTTACCAATAGTTTCCAATTGTTTAAAAGCCCAAGAACGTTTATAGGGACCTAAAGGCGCAAGGCCTCCATTTTGGATCGACAATCTGGAATCAGGTATAATTTTTTTAAGGTTGACTTCGTATACATGCCCGAGTCCATTGCACTCTGGACACATCCCTTTTGGGGAATTAAAGGAAAAGGTGTTTGGCTCAGGCGTGGGATAAGAAATACCGGTAGAAGGACACATTAGGTCCCTACTGAAATAACGGGGTTCCTCACTACCTTCTTCTAATACCATAAGTACATTATCGCCACTGTACATGGCTGTATTTATGGTTTCCATGAGGCGCTTATCAAAATCCTTATTGGGGGCTACCTTTAACCGATCGATAACAATCTCAATATCGTGGGTTTTGTAACGATCTACTTTCATCCCTTTAACAATATCACAGATTTCTCCGTCCACACGAACTTTTACAAAACCTTTTTTGCCGATTTGTTCAAAGAGTTCCCTGTAGTGTCCTTTTCGGGATTTGATGACGGGAGCGAGAATATTGATTTTACGATCAGTATAACCTGAAATAATTAATTCTTTGATTTGCTCATCACTATAACTCACCATTTTCTCCCCAGTATTATAACTGTGCGCATCCGCAGCACGGGCATAAAGCAAACGGAGAAAATCATAAATCTCTGTAATCGTACCAACGGTAGAGCGGGGGGACTTTGAAGTAGTTTTTTGTTCAATGGCAATTACCGGAGAAAGACCATCTATTTTATCCACATCAGGTCGTTCTAAACCTCCTAAAAATTGACGGGCATAAGCCGAGAATGTTTCTATATATCGTCGTTGTCCCTCTGCATAGATAGTATCAAAAGCCAAAGAGGACTTTCCACTTCCTGATAAACCGGTAATTACTACCAATTTCTCACGAGGAATAGTTACATCGATATTCTTTAAGTTGTGCACCCTTGCACCGCGAACTTCAATGTTTTCCTCGTAATGTTCCATATAGTCAAAAAGGGCAAAAGTACAGCTTTGAAGACTAAAAAAGAAGTCCCGGAGTGTTGTGGTTATGTGAAGGTTTTCAGGTATTTTTAGTGTTATGGAAAAGAGAAAAGGCATGTTCGTCCTCTTTGTTTTGGCAGTGTTAAGTTTAGGAATTGCACAAAAGCGCCAAGTCATTATTGATGCGGATACGGGCAATGAAGTTGACGATTTGTATGCCTTAGTGCGGGTACTTTTAGAACCTTCCCTAGAGGTAACTGCCATTAATGCAGCACATTGGCAGACAAGTCATTGGACTATACCAAAGTCTATGGAGAATAGCCATCGCTTAAATCAGCAGTTATTAGGAGAAATGGGACTTGCCATACCTACCAAAAGAGGTGCGACTGCACGCATGTACGATTGGGGTGATCGCGCACAACATTCTGCCGCTGCCTATGAGATTGTCGCACAGGCCAGGGAAGCAGAAAAGGTAGAGATTGTGGTATTAGGGGCATTGACTAATGTAGCTTCAGCCGTTTTTATAGCCCCAGAGATCGCTGAGAAGCTTAAAATATATTGGTTAGGGACAACCATGGATTTTGACACTAAAGTGCTTAAAAGAAATGATTTTAATCCTTTAATGGATCCATTTGCATTGGATTATCTATTGGAATCAGAGGTTGAAATGCACATAATGCCTGTAAATGTAGCCTCGGCGATGCGGGTAACCTTTGAGGAGGTACAACAGAAAACAGGAACACATTTTTTAGGTAACTTTCTTCTAGAGCGATGGAAAACCCATATAGACGGCGATCGCCGCGCAAGAACCTTGTGGGATTTGGCGTTGGTGGCCGCGTTTATTCATCCAGAACTGGCACAAACCGTTACGATAACTACCTCGCGTGATAGTGGACAACGCCCAATAACATTTTATAAGGAGATCAACCCAAAAGGCATATATCAAGACTTTTATAAGGTACTTCTGGCATTTAAAGCAGATTAAGATTTGTCGATGGGGGGATAAGATTATGGTATATTATTTGAACAAAGCAGTATAAGAAGTTAGTGCAACAGCAATATCTTTAAAGCTGCCATCACCAATATTACCTTACTAGACTTAGTATTCTGTTTTAAATTTCTATTTTATTTTGACCTAGGTATTCTCATTAAGAATACGATGTTTGGCTTCTTCGATATAACTTCGTCCCATAATATATCGGACACCATCGATTTCAATACTATTTCCTTCTACTACTTCAACTTTATCCAAGGCTATGGTATAAGATCTGTGTATTCTTAAAAAGCGGTTTTTAGGAAGCTCCTCGGTAAAACTGCCTAGGGTTTTGTGAACAATATATTTGGCAGAAATGGTTTTAATGCGCACATAGTCCTTAAGACTTTCTATAACAAGAATTTCATCCAAATAAATTTTTTGCAGTTTTTTTTTATCAACCTTAACAAAAATACTGGGTTTTTCTACGGTATGATCGCCTTCATTAATTTTGGTAGATTTCTTAAGGTTAATTATACGGTTCACTGTTTTTAGGAACCTAGGGAAAGGAATAGGTTTTAATAAGTAATCAAAGGCTTCTAACTCAAAACTCTTAATGGCGTATTCCTCATGGGCTGTGGTTATGAC
>JBCDGY010000360.1:0-2908 GCA_039414375.1 Bacteroidota bacterium
AAAAGTGCTGCAGCACAAAACAAAATAGCGTATATCATCGGTAGAGAAAATCAGTTGATTTCTGAAATCATGGAAGCTACCAATACCGATTACATTCTTTCCAGCGATAGGGTTTAGTATTACAGTAGTGGTGTGGCTTAGCTGGTAGCGCCTTTAGTGGTAATTCCCTTCCCTTTAAATAAGTAATGTCCAGGAAATAAGAATTGGTATACACAAAGCCCTACTACACAACATTAATACGAAAAAACTTACAAAAATGCTGAAAATTGCGTTGAAATCAGGATGGTAACCTAAAACAAGACTATGATATTCAATTCTCTT
Organism: Bacteroidota bacterium; assembly: GCA_039414375.1. Taxonomy (GTDB): domain Bacteria; phylum Bacteroidota; class Bacteroidia; order Flavobacteriales; family Flavobacteriaceae; genus Croceivirga. The sequence goes on from JBCDGY010000360.1 coordinate 322, forward strand.
GAGTTTGCAGTTTTTTTACCCTTGGTGTTCCTTTTGTATTGGTATGTCTTTAATAAAAATATAAGACTTCAAAATACTTTGGTGCTCCTGGCTAGTTACTTCTTCTATGGATGGTGGGATTGGCGTTTTCTCTCGTTGATTGTATTTAGTACCCTCATAGATTATACCTTAGGGCGGGCACTTTATAAGGAAAAGAATACTAGAAAACGGAAGTTATTGCTGTGGACCAGTATTGTGGTTAATCTAGGGTTTTTAGGTTTCTTCAAATACTACAATTTCTTTCTAGACAATTTTGTAGCTGCTTTCACTTTCTTTGGGCAGCCCATAACGGCCAATTCGTTAAATATTATCCTGCCTGTAGGGATTAGCTTTTATACTTTTCAAACGCTGAGTTATACGATTGATGTTTACAGAGGTAAGTTGGAACCCGAAAAAGACTTCTTAGCCTTCGCAGCTTTTGTTAGCTTCTTCCCACAATTGGTAGCAGGGCCTATTGAAAGGGCAACCAATCTTTTACCGCAGTTTCCAAAACGGAGAACTTTTAGTTACGAAAAAGCCATTGACGGAATGCGGCAAATGCTCTGGGGGCTATTTAAAAAAGTAGTTATTGCAGACAATTGCGCAGAGATCGCTAATATGATCTTCAACAACTCAGAGGCTTATCCTGGGAGTATGCTATTACTGGGGGCTTTGATGTTTACCTTTCAGATTTATGGAGATTTTTCGGGCTATTCTGATATTGCCATAGGTACCGCAAAGTTATTTGGATTTGACCTTAAAAGAAATTTCGCTTACCCTTATTTCTCGCGGGATATTGCAGAATTTTGGCGAAGATGGCATATTTCGTTATCTACATGGTTCCGAGACTATCTTTACATTCCTCTTGGGGGTAGTAGAGGGGGTACCCCAATGAAGATTAGAAATACCTTTATAATTTTCTTAGTTAGTGGCTTTTGGCATGGCTCCAACTGGACCTTTATAGTTTGGGGTGCGTTAAATGCTCTTTACTTTTTACCCTTATTGCTTACTAATAATAACAGAAACAATCTCGATGTTGTGGCCAAAGGCCGACGGTTTCCCAGCTTTAAGGAATTGCGATCCATGGTTCTTACCTTTTTTATGGCGGTATTTGCTTGGATTTTCTTTAGGGCCGAAAACCTTGGGCATGCCCTAGCATACGTTAAAGGAATTTTTTCAGCATCTCTGCTTCAAATGCCTGTACTAGATCGGTATATCCTGTTTAAAATAGCCCTAATTAGCCTATTGCTGATGGTCTTTTTATTGGTGGAATGGATGGGACGTAGTAATGAATATGCGATTGAAAAAATTGACTTAGGGGTAAAGCCAAAAACAGTGCGTTGGTCTTTTTATCTGTTGGTGTGGAGCCTAGTCTTCATCTTTTCAAGTAACGAACAAGAGTTTATTTATTTTCAATTTTAAGCAATATGGCCATCAAAAAACTAATCTACAAGGTCTTTCTATTTACAGGGATATGGTTTGTTGTAGTGTATGCCATATGTCTGCTTTTACCCTTTCATTATTTTAATGCAGAATATCCTATGTGGAAGAGTAAGATGGAAATGCTCTCACAAAAGGGAAGTCATAAAAACTATATTATTGGGGATAGTCGTGCCATTTCAGGAATTGATCCGAAAATGTTAGGATCAGACTACTACAACCTTGCTCTTGGTGGCGGCACGCCTATGGAAGGCTACTACATGCTAAAAAGAATGTTACAAAACGGTTTGGCTATAGATACTATTATAGTATCGTATGCTCCAATTCATTTAGAACAATCCGAAATGTTTTGGGACCGACAGGTAAAATATGGCTTTTACACACCTGCCGAAGTCAAGGAGATTTTTAATGTCATAAATGAAGACAACGAGGTTTTTTGGCATTACGAAGGTGCGGAAACTTTTAAAAGTAGCGAGAAAGAAAAGTACTTGCGAAGAGCCTATTTAACCTATGCGAAATTCCCAACGGAACTTCGTACGGAGTTAAGCAAATCGTTACTGTTAAGAGGGTATACCAACTACAAAGTCTACGGAGATATTAAACAGCGCAAAGGCAGTTTTGATTTTGGTAAAGCCCAAGGATCACATGATCTAAATGTGGAAGCCTTACGTCAGAATTTTAGGCCTAAAAAGGTCATCAACAAGTCCTTACAGCTGTTGTTCACTTTAGCGAAAGAACATCACATTAAGGTGATTTTTTCTTCAATGCCCATGAATAAAAGTTCTTTTGTAGCCTTACACCAAGACTATAAAGAGGGCGTATTAGAATGGGAAGCTGCACTAAAAAACAATCACCCCGAGGTCGAGTTTCTTTATGATGCTTTAGGGTATTACGAAGACCGTCTTTTTGGAGATGGTTCGCATCTTAATGCCTTGGGTCGTCAACAATTTACCTTAGATCTAAAAAGGCGCTTATTGCCCAAGCTAGAGGGTATTAATACCCCAATTACAAGGTTGGATTTCGACTAATTCAACTAGCATATTAACCTACCCTTTTTGTGTACCATAACAGCATACCATAGCCTTACAACAGAAGGAGGGGCTTTGACAACAATGAATTTATATAAAGT
>JBCDGY010000361.1:0-2888 GCA_039414375.1 Bacteroidota bacterium
CGGTAACAATGTAGTCCATTCCGCTTAATTTCTCAATAATCTGATTGCGGGTAAAGACCTTGCCCGGTTTATTTATAAAAAGGTGAAGTAATTTAAATTCTGAGTGTGTAAGATCTAGTTCTTTTTCGTGAATGTAGGCTTTGTATTTTTCTGTATTTATTACAAAATCTTTAAAAAATAACGACTCATTTTGCCTTTCGGCTAAAGCTGTTTTATTAGAATCGTCTGCGCTTGGCACAGCTTTTATATCATTGCTTTTTTTGTGTTTTCGCTTCTTGATCTCTCGTTTTACCCTAGATATAAGCTCTTTAATGCGCACAGGTTTCATAACATAATCGTCAGCACCCATTTCGAGTGCCAAAACCGCATCAATTTCATCGCTTTTTGCGGTAAGCATGATGAACGGGATGTCTTCTAGACCGCGATTGCCTTTTAACTTTTTGCATATCTCAATGCCATCAATATCAGGTAACATCCAGTCGCATATCACTGCATCTGGTTTGTTTTCAATAATGTAGTGAAGACCTTGTTCGCCAGACTTAAAAGTTTTTACATGAGCTCTTTCTTTCATGAAGTTATATTTTAGAATTTCTAAAATATCTGCTTCATCATCTATGGCTACAATGATCTTATCTTTCACAGTGCTTTGTAATTTTGATAAAGATCACGTTAGCATATTACAAACATGTTAGTATTATGTTAGCTAACAATTGTTAGATTTACCTTATTATCAAATTTCAATGTGGTTAAAGTTACCGGTTTGTTATGAAGGCAATCAAAACGTTAACTGGCATTTTCATACTGAATTAATGAAGTACTAATTATAGTCTATAATGGTAGAACTATTTTAGTTCAAACATTAAACTATGGTTAAGATACTTGTTGGTTTACTGGGTGACAAACGAAATACCTATCTACCCCATGAATCTGCTGAAAAAGCACTTATGCAGATAGCTTCGGCCTTGGAAGGAGTAACGATACGTTACGAATGGTTACCCACAAAAACTGCAACCACCGAACAATTATCGGCATGCGATTGTATTTGGGCTGGGTCAGGCCCCTATTTAGATGAAGAAAATGCACTTCTTGTTATTAAGTATGCAAGGGAGAATAAGATTCCGACAATAGGTACTTGTTCAGGTTTTAAATATATGGTCGTTGAATATGCAAAGCATGTTTTTAAAGCTGATGACCCCTATAAGTATATCGGGTTAAACTCCAATTGCACTAAAGATTACAAAGATTTGGCAATTACGTTAAAACCAGGTTGCAGCCTAATAGCTGTATTTAGTAGCGATTGCATTTCTGAAACATCGCACTGTAACTTCGAAATTGATGATAATGTCGTTTCAAAAGCAGCGATAGCTTTTGAATTTTGTGGTGTTGCCGAAGATGGAAGGACCGTACTGATTCGCTTGCCCAAACATCCTTTTTTCGTAGCCTCTTTATTTTTACCCCAACTAAAAGAGGATAGTAAATTGGTACAGGCATGGTTACAAACCACCATTGCCCTTAAGCAAAACAGAGAACTAATAGGCTAACCAATCGATAGTTTTGGTCTTTGTTGCCAAAGTGTTGCTTATTTGAAAATTGAGATAAGGCCTTTCCTTATAAAAAAGAATAAATCTTGATTGATCGTTATGATCAGTTAAAAGTCTGACCTTTATATCCTGATCATGAACCAAGTTATATTCAGTAAGGGCTTTGCCCGTATCATAGTCCACCGGTTCTAGAGCGTAGTAGCCCGTAATCTGGTCAAAAGCAAGCGGTACTTGTATTATGTAGTCGCACTTATGTTTTTGATCTATGACAAAGTCTTGGTGTGCGGCGGCCACCGAATTGCAGAATGATTTAAGAATGAGTTCGTGCTCCTTATGTTTATAACGATCCAACGTATTTCTAAAAATACGCCTTATCATCCGCGCATAGCAAGGTGACTCAACATATATCGATACATCATTTAACGCAGCAAGCTCGTTGAAATTTGCATATAGTCCTTCAAAAATTAGTATCGGTTTGGGGGTAATGACCTTAAACCCGACTTTTTGCTCTTTTTTAAACTGATAATCAGGAATCTTGACCGTTATGTTTTGCCGTAATTGAGTAAGTGCCACCTGGCACTGTTCAATACCAAAATTACCAGGATGGTCCCACATGTATTTGGGGTTTACCTTGTTTAAAAATGTTGGCTGCAATTGAAATTGATCTTGGGAAATAACAACACAACGGTCCTTAAAATGATTGGACAAGAAGGCACTTACCAACGAGCTTTTTCGTGTACATGAGCCCCCACAAACCGAAACAACCACATTTTGTTGGTGGGCGAGCTTCTTTTCAATAGCTTGTAAAACAGCGATAAGAACATCTGCGTTCATACTAGTTCAGCTACATTTTGGCTAGACTTTTTGGTAGTGCTGTTTTGCAATTTGAGTCACATTTTCTACTAATACATCCTTACCTGATGTATAGGCTTCGCGATTATATTTGTTTTCCGCAGCAAGTGATTCCTTTAATAGCTCATATTCTTTGCCTATGTCTCCATATTCATTGAGATAATTTCTGAAGTACAACCGGTCCCAAAGGGTTGTGTGTTCTTTTTCGGCCATGTAGATATGAAATATGTTGCCTTTATAACCTTTATTCGTATACCCCTTCAAAAAAGATAAATACGCTGGGGGCCTGTCTTCCCTTAAAATGAAGATATAGCCCTTAGTTTTCATCAAGGTAATTATTTCATCTTTTATAGAAGTGTTGTTCGGTATTTCGACCAAAATGTCAATAATGGGTTTGGCCTTGATGTTGGGTATTGCCGTACTGCCAATATGTTCGATTCGAATGGCATGGTCACCGATTATTGAGGTAATCAATTCCTTTTCTTTCTCAAAAAG
>JBCDGY010000362.1:0-2856 GCA_039414375.1 Bacteroidota bacterium
CTTCAATTTTATCATTTTGGTTATTGGAGGAACACTCTTTAAAATTTCAAAACAAGAATTGGAAGAAGCTGATTCTTATGAAGTGTCAGATTATAAGCGGATTTTAGTCCGGTTTGTGTCTGGTAAGGAAGGGTGGGTGTATGTTAAAGCATGAGAATGCCAAAACTACTTCATCCCCCGCAATACAATCACTGGCATCGTCCTGGCATAAAAGTCCTTTTTTAGAATGGCATCACCTTCCCAAAGCTTATTAAAGAACCCGCGCTTACGCCTCACCACACATAGCATATCAGGATCGTACTTCTGATAGTGTTCAAGGACGCCTTGGAAAGTGGTGGGGTTGACTGTTTCCTCAGTCTTGGTAACGATTTCTGTCAATTCTTCTGGCAAATCAAAATCACCATCCTTATAGAAAAAGGTCTTGACCAAAAGCAGATGCACAATAGCTTTGAATTGATTCTTAATCTCAATCAATGGTTTTAGAACGCCTTCCTTTTTGATCGTAGCAGACTTCAGCGCCAATAAAATGGAGACGATGGGTTTGAACTGATAGCCCTCTGGTACAATAAGTGCCGGAATCTGTGTGCGTTTGATAATTCTTCCTGAAACCTTTCCTAAATAGACCTCATCACGTATTGAGATGGTTCTGGGTTCCAGCACAATTAAATCAATGGCCAAAACCTCACAGACATGTTCCAAAATATCTACCACATCACCTTTAAAAGTCTTGAGTTCTATCTCTACCCCTTTGGCATCAACAGTGTTGATATGTGCCTCCATAAACTCTCTAGACTTTCGTTCTATAATGTCGTCTATCTTAATCAGCGTGCCTGCTTTGGTATAAACATTATATATTTGAACCACATAAATTTTGGCACCAAATTCCTTTGCAAAATCAACAGTATATTGAAGGTGGCTAGTTGCATTCGAGGAGGAGCCTACTGGGACAAGGATGTTTTTCATAGATTGATTGGAAAAAGTAAGATTGAAGCAAAAATAAGATAATTAATGATTAGACTGGCAAGTGCCAAAGATTTAGAAGCCCTTATGGTCTTGACGGGAGCCTGCGCACAACATATGATTTCCAAAGGCATCTTCCAATGGAATGAATATTACCCACCTTTATCTGCTTTTGAAAGGGACATTGAGCGGGAAGAACTTTATGTTTTAGAATTTGATAAAACCATTCAAGGATGTATCGTGATTTCTACTTTCAAAGATGCAGAATACATCCCCATCCAATGGCTCAGTAAAACAGAAAAAAATCTATACATCCACCGACTGGCCATTCATCCAAGTTTACAAGGTCAGGGTTATGCCCAAAAGCTAATGGACTATGCAGAATCCTTAGCTAGGCAACAGCAATTTGAATCCATTAGGCTAGATACTTTTTCTCAAAACAAACGCAACCAGAAGTTTTATGAAATGCGCGGTTATCAACGCCTTGGTAATATCTATTTCCCCAAACAAAGCGAACATCCCTTTTACTGTTACGAGTTGTTGTTGTGAGCCATACCATTTCCTTTAAAAATATCAATCGTTTGGCCATTCCGGCATTAATTTCTGGAATATCGGAACCTATTCTGTCCCTAACCGATGCGGCTATTATTGGAAATATGGAAGCAAACGCTACAACCTCTCTAGCAGCCGTTGGTATTGTCACCACCTTTATTTCTATGCTCATTTGGGTATTAGGCCAAACAAGAAGCGCCATTTCCTCCATCGTATCGCAATATCTGGGTGCAAGTAACCTTGACAAGGTTAAGGACCTTCCTGCTCAAGCGATTTTGATCATCACTGCTCTGAGTGTATTAATCATCGCCATAACCTATCCACTTGCTGTCCCCATTTTTAAACTCTATAATGCTTCCGAGACCATATTAGACTACTCTGTTATATACTACCATATCCGGGTATTAGGCTTTCCGTTTACACTATTTACCATTGCAGTATTTGGTACGTTTAGAGGTTTGCAAAACACCTTCTATCCCATGATCATCGCCATTATTGGTACCGTAATCAACATCATTCTAGACATTGTTCTGGTCTATGGAATTAATGGCATCATTGCGCCCATGTATATTGAAGGAGCTGCTTGGGCTAGTGTCATCGCCCAATTGGTAATGGCTATGCTTTCCGCCTATTTTCTCTTGACCAAAACGGATATCACCTTGCGTTTTAAATGGCCCTTTAATACTGAGATCAAGAAGTTTTTACTGATGATCGTTAACCTTTTTATAAGAACCCTAGCCTTAAATATAGCCCTCTATTTTGCTACCAGTTTTGCTACCTCTTATGGGGAAACCTATATCGCGGCCTATACCATTGCCATCAATCTTTGGTTCTTAGGAGCTTTTTTGATCGACGGCTATGCCAGTGCTGGTAATATCCTATCTGGAAAACTATTTGGGGCGAAGGACTACAAAACCCTTTTAAAGCTAAGCAATCGCCTAATTATCTATGGTATTGCTGTGGGCTCGGTAATGTGTTTATTAGGGTTTCTATTCTATAGTCCCATTGGTCGCGTCTTCAGTAATGACCCGCGCGTTCTAGTAAAATTCAATGAGGTATTTTGGCTCGTCTTAGTTATGCAGCCCTTGTGTGCCCTGGCTTTTATATTTGATGGCGTCTTTAAAGGACTGGGGTGGATGAAATACCTTAGGAACCTTTTGTTATTTTCAACCTTAATAGTTTTTATTCCCATCATCTTAGTAACCGACCATTATGATTTGAAACTCTATGGTATTTTCACAGCTTTTACTTTTTGGATCATTGCACGGGGATTGCCCTTGATCTTAAAATTTCGAAGAACATTTACGGCACTCATACAAAACACGTAACTTTGGCCAAAATTAA
>JBCDGY010000363.1:0-2856 GCA_039414375.1 Bacteroidota bacterium
AACTATCTCTATGAAAGTGAAACCATAATTCCGAGTCTGTATCGAAGAATATGTCTTTATTGTACGGATAAATGGGAATTGGTTTACTGACAATATTTTTACGGACGATCTGGAATTTCAAAGTGTCGTTCTCAAGTATGATATTGTTCCAATACACCTTACTTTTTTCAAATAAATACTGCCCTAAATACTCATTTTTAAGGTTGGAAGAAATCACTTTTGGTTTTACAAACTTATTGCGTTGAACGCGTCTTTCTTTTAGATTGTATTTATCACCATTTTCCAAAAGATAGAACTTTCCCTGCCCGGCTTCAAGTGTATCTATTTGGTTAAAGTAGTCCGACCAAAAAGTTCCGTCATATATTGCAACATATTTATCACCAATTACTTCAAATTGATTTTCTTGAACTAATATGCCAGTGTCCTGGTCTAATCCTACTCCTAACAATTCCGGATTGATTTTTAGTAGTTCAAACATATCGAATTGCCTGTTTCTTTCAAGATGGTGCTGATCAATTGCTGTATTGGTGACAAATCCGAAACCAACGCTATTATCGCTAATGATTTTATAGTTATCATCCAACTCTCGTCCACCTCTTACTAAATATGAACCTTGAATAGATGCACCTGCAGAATGTCCACCTACTATTCCCCCGCGTTCTAAAACTTTTTTTAATTCTTTTAGAGTTTTAGTGTTAAGATAAGCCTCGGAGGTTCTATAAGATCTGCCTCCAGTCAACCAAACTGCGGTTGCTATTTTAAGAGGTTTTACGAATTCATCGCTATTTGCGACTGAAGTATCTCTCGTATGTATAAATTTTATATCGTTAAAGCCTCGTTCTTTAAATTTTCGTTCTAGAATTTTAAATTCTGGGTCATAGTTAATTGAACTTTCATCAAAAGCGGTGGGTATTACAACAAGCTTAGCTGACTTTCCACCTGCTAAATCAAAAAACACTTTCCACATTTCGTCTGTAATTCCGCCCCCTCCAATTAATAATGCACCATTTTTTGGTCCAATGGATTGACTTTTTTTTAGGTTGGGTCCGCTTAAAGAATTTTGACAAGAAATAGATGAAATCAAAAGTATTACGGATAGACTTTTAAAGACCTCAAATCTCATTTTAAAAATTTTAACATGTAAGGTAATAAGCGAATACCCACCGGAAAGGGTGGGTATTTAATAATAATGTATTGGTGCTGTAGCTAATCTCTACCGCCAAAAACTTGCAGTCCCCAATAAATAAGGGTAGCGAGGGAACCTATGGCGGCTACCAAATATGTACGAGCGGCCCATGTTAGGGCATCTTTGGAACCCGCATATTCCTTTTGAGTCACCATATTTTTTTGTTTGAGCCAGGCTAAGGCACGCTTACTGGCATCATATTCTACGGGTAGGGTAACAAAGCTAAATAGCGTAGCGAAACCCATCATTACCAATCCGGCAACAGCTATCCAATATCCTAGACCTACTCCTGCGGCGGCACCCAGTGCCAAACCGCCAAAAACGATCCAAGTAGACATTCCAGAGGTTACACTAACCACCGGAACCAATTTAGAACGCATGGTTAACCATTCGTAAGCCTGAGCATGTTGCACTGCATGGCCTACTTCGTGTGCGGCAACCGCAGCCGCAGCTGCATTTCTCTGATTGTAAACCCCTTCGCTTAAGTTTACGGTCTTATTTTTCGGATTGTAGTGATCCGTTAACATCCCTGCAGTTGAGATGACCTTTACATCACGAATACCGTGATCGTCCAACATTTTTTGGGCAATTTCAGCACCGCTCATTCCATTTTGTAGATGTACTTTGGAGTAATGTTTGAACTTACTTTTTAATCGAGCACTTACGAGCCAACTAAACAGTGCAATGCCTCCTATCAATATATAATATCCCATCATGGCTTTTATATTTTTGGTTATACTAAAGATACGAATATCCCGTAGCAACGAGAGATCTTCTGGTAAAATGCAAAAAGTAGGCCAACCTTATGGTGACTATTGAAAACTGACAATTTGCCAACGATTCAAGCCAAACAGATGTCATTTGTGCCTGATTTTCAAGAAAAGCATAGTAAGGACCAATACGCCAGTAATGGTATTGGCTAAAATAATAGCAATGCTACCAAGATAAATCCCATAGATTAACCACAGTACGAGGCCTACCAAAAGAATTAAATACATCACTAAGGAAATGTCGGCGGTAGAGCGGTACTTCCAAGCCTTGTATACTTGAGGGATAAAGGCTGCTGTAGTACAGGTGGCCGCCAAAAGTCCTATAATCTCAATATTGGGCATAGCTGATGTTGGTGATGCCGTTTAGCCAACGATATTTACGATTTTACCGGGAACAACAATTACTTTCTTCGGAGTACGCCCTTCTAGGTATTTCTGGGTTTGCGAATGGGCCATTACAGTAGCCTCTATGCCAGCCTTGTCCATATCAACAGGCAGTTCTAATTTAAATCGCATTTTTCCATTGAAGGAAATGGGATATTCCTTCACACTTTCTACCAAGTGTTGTGCCTCAAACTTTGGGAATGGGGCTTGTGCGATAGATTCCGAATGGCCTAGAATTTCCCATAGTTCCTCCGCAATATGCGGGGCATAGGGGGCTACTAGAATAGCTAAGGGTTCTAAAATAGTTCTACTGGTGCACTTTTGAGCAGATAGCTCGTTCACACAAATCATAAAAGTAGACACAGAGGTATTAAAACTAAAGTTCTCAATATCTTCTTGTACTTTCTTAATGGTTTTATGGAGGGTTTTTAGGTTTTCGGCAGTCGCTTCGACTTCGCTCAGCGACCGCGCTTCTTCCTTCTTCGGTGATTGCGCTTTTTCATCATTGGAGGTCAC
>JBCDGY010000364.1:0-2829 GCA_039414375.1 Bacteroidota bacterium
GAATAAAGAAGGTGGCAAACTCTGTTCGCTGTAACTCCCCGTCAGCGCGATAATCAGGGTAAAAAAACAAGAAAAAAACAAGAAATTTTAAGAGACTTCCTCCCATAAAAAGAAACCCTAAAGCATTTGGTAAGCGCTTTCGAGCTAAAAACAGGCCAATAAAAATTATGAGGGCCAAAATAAAATTGACGCTATACGCGTGTATAATCTCTTTTGAAGCTACTGCTAGCTTTAATTGATGTGATACGGCTAGGTGCAGCCCCATCGCTAAGAGCAAAATTAAGGAGAGCACAATAACGTAACTAAGTACTAATTTGGAGACTGTTCTCAAGGATTAAGTCTTTTAAGTTGCCTTAAAACCAACCAAATGGAAATGGCTACTCCGAAAAGTGTTAAGAAAACGGTCCAATAATTTTTATTGGTTTGGAAGTGGCTATCTAGCCAACGACCTCCTTTTGCGGAAAGAAATATAATAACCCCCATCTCTAGAGCTATTCCTGTCAACGCCAGGCCATTCTTAAATCCTTTGTTTGATTTTTTAGGAGACTTTTGCTGGCTCATTTATTTTATGAGAAGCGACTTTCCTTGCAGCTGATACCGCATTATTTTTACCCATGCTACAGGAAGCATTAAAAGTAGCGCCAGGTTCAACTGCTAATTTTGAAACATTAACGGTACCCTCAATACGAGCAGTATTTTTAAGCGAAAGCAGTTCAGAAACGAACAACTCTCCATTAAAACTGCCTTCTATATCGGCATTGACACATTCTACTTTTCCTTTGATAAGACCATCTTTTCCAATGACCACCTTACCAGAGGTTTTCACATTGCCTTCGAGCTTTCCGTCGATTCTGAAATCTGCTTCGGAAGTGATGTCTCCCTTAATCACAGTATTTTTTTCAATTCTATTGGGCTGTCCGCCAAAATTCTCCATAGCTCTAGGTTTTTTGTTATCTGAGAACATTCTACTCACGGTTTAGGAATTAACAGTTGGGCCATATAGGCATCTAAGTTTTTATGAATTAGAATGGTTTGATAATTCAAAGACGAAATTACAAAATTCTCATCCTTAATACGATAGTCCTTATTGTTTTTTATAAGCTCAGCAAAACCAAGAGCGAAATCTCTAGACCGGAACCCGTGAACTACAACAAACTGATTTTCAGAATTGTAAATATCTGTAGATACAATATTTCTATACTTTAACTCCTCGATAGCTTCTACTAACCTCGTCTGTAAAGCAGCCGCTAAATCGTCTTGTAGTCTCGTGAACGGAAAAACGACCTTCCAGTTACCAGTTCCTGTGCTCTCTACTTTTTTTGAAAATTGCGGGTTTGCCAATTTTGGCAATTGGCTTACCAATATTTTCTGTGCCTTTTTGCCCTCAGGATTGTTGGGATATGTTAAGGCCACATAATTAAGTGCTTCCTTGTAAGGTTCAAATCCTTGTAATCTTCCTATCGCATTGGCCTTCAGTAATTCGAACTTAGGAACTATAGGATCTCCGGTAAAAAGCCTTATGTATTCTTGGGATTTGTTGATAACCTGAGCATAGGCCTGCTTACGATATAATTTAAAGAGCTGTTTGTATCTCGCCTCCGGGCCTTTTCCGTCGGAAGCTAAAACAGCATCAGGATTTAACAAAATCTCTGCATACCTACTCGTTGGATGATTGTTTATAATATCCTGTTTCATAGCAATTGCTAACGGGCTCTCAGTCTCCTCATAAATTTTAAACAAGTTATACTTGGAGGGTAATATTAATCGCTCTTCTGGGTTTCCCTGCAATACTGCTTCTAATTTGGCAGCAGCAAGCATATTTTCTTTAAACTTTTCTTTATAAATCAAACCTAACTGATAGTTTGCAAAATTTCTTTCGGTAATCAAACTATCTATAACGCCTTCATCGGTAGGTATTTGTTCCAAATAAAAATCCAAATTATATTTTTCTTCTTCTTTGGCTTTTATGGCGGCTGCATCTGCCAAGGCCTCTTGGGGGTTTTCTACTGGGGCTATACGGGCTTTGTTACTCCACCTCCAGTCATCTTCTAATAGCCGTTCTCCCCATCTAGTTTTAAAATCATTCTTTCCATACCCTAAACTCTTGATGTTGTAGAAATAGAATTTCCCCTTATTCTCCTTGCCTCCAGAAGTCTTCTCATAAGCGGCATAGCCTGCATTGGCCTTTTTCTCTTTTTCTGCTTCCCTTTCCGCTGCTATCGCTTTCAAGGTTTCAATATAGGCTTCAAAATACGCTGCTCTTTCTTCTTCGGGCATCCTGTACACGGTGATAACACTATCCGCGTGTTGTACAATGTCCTCGTAGGCAATAACGTCTTCTAAATTGTCAAACTTTTTCTTAACACTTCGATACTTTTTAGTGTTCTCTGCTAAAAATGTTAGGGTACTGTCGTAATAAGATCCTGCCTGCCTGTATGCTTTTTCATTAAAATAATATTCCCCTAATGTCTCGTAATTTCTTGCATTTAGTTTGCGATCTTGTTGGGTGGCTCTTAGTGATTTGTTGTAATACACAATAGCCATACTATCTGCATTCAGGGTTAAATGATAATTGGCAATGTGATGGTATATTTTGTCTAAAAACGGTCTGTTTTCCCGATTTTCTTCCAAATCTGTTAGGTATTCTAAGAGCTCTTCTTCATTCTCCGGGGTAATCGAAGTATTGACAATTTTGTTTAGATGAGCGTTAATCATGTAAACTCTTGGAGATCTGCGATTCAAGTCGATAACCTTATCATAGGCATAGTTAGCACTATCCTTGAAACCAGTTTGATCGTATAATTGACCAATAATAAAAAGGTAACGCCC
>JBCDGY010000365.1:0-2813 GCA_039414375.1 Bacteroidota bacterium
CCTCTTTCACCACAGGGGGCAGTACTTCTTCAAAAACCACGTTTAAATTACGGATAGGCTCGGTCATCGCTATAAGATCGGACTCTGGTGCCGCTTCATATTCTTGAAGATCGTGCTTGATAATCCTATTTTCCGGTGTTTGTGGGGTATTGCAAATAGGAACGGAAGGTGCAGAGGCCTTATGGTTGAGTTCTTGCGTAGCCTTTTGCTCGTCTTCTAGGGTATGAATTATCTTTTTTGATTCGGTATTTACAATTTCATCCTGTTGGTCTACAGCAAAGCCGGTTGCTATTACCGTAACGGCTATGGCCTCTCCTAAGTCTTCGTCTTCTCCAACACCCATAATAATATTGGCGCCATGCCCAGCCTCAATCTGAATGTAATCGTTGATCTCTCCTATCTCGTCAATCGTAATTTCCTGAGTACCAGAAACAATCAATAAAAGTACATTTTTGGCTCCTGTTATTTTGTTATCGTTTAGCAAAGGAGAATCTAAAGCCTCAGTAATGGCTTGTTGTGCACGTCCTTCGCCTGAAGCGTTAGCAGATCCCATAATAGCAGTACCGCTGTTAGACAATACTGTTTTGGCATCTCTAAGGTCAATGTTTTGGGTGTAGTGGTGTGTAATTACCTCTGCAATACCTCTTGCAGCCGTCGCTAATACTTCATCGGCTTTTGAGAACCCTGCTTTAAAACCAAGGTTTCCATACACTTCTCGAAGTTTATTATTGTTAATTACGATTAAGGAATCTACATTAGCTCGAAGCCGCTCTATCCCAATCTGTGCTTGTTTGCAACGCATGGCACCTTCGAACTGAAAGGGAATAGTTACAATCCCTACCGTAAGGATATCCATTTCACGAGCTAGTTTCGCAATAACTGGAGCAGCACCTGTACCTGTACCACCACCCATCCCTGCGGTAAGAAAAACCATTTTTGTGGTATATCCCAACATGGTTTTTAGGTCTTCCATACTTTCCAAGGCTGCCTGCTCACCCACTTCAGGGTTTGCTCCTGCTCCCAGACCTTCGGTTAGGGAGACCCCTAACTGTATTTTATTGGGTACCGAACTGTTTTCTAAGGCCTGCGCATCTGTATTGCAGATCACAAAATCTACACCATTGATACCCGCCTGAAACATGTGATTTATCGCATTACCCCCACCGCCACCGATACCGATGACCTTAATTACATTACTTCTGTTTTTTGGTAAATCAAATGCGATACTATCCAGTTCATTGTTTTTACTCATGCTATATGGGTTTAGCGGTTTGTTTATATTATTATTCAGCGTTGTCTAAAAAATCTTTCAGTTTTTCTGACCATTTGTCAAAAATGCTTTTGCGTTCTTTAACGCGACTATTAACGGCATTTGCGCCACCGGATGTAGCCGTTGCGGCTTGACCAACGGGTACTTCTTCATGTAGTGCTTCTTCAACAACATCCGCTGCAGTACCTCCGTGAACATCGGATTGTACCGCATTCATAAGCAGACCCACTGCGGTAGCATATAGTGGACTGGTAATCTCTTTGTCGGAATCGCCCGCTAAATGCTCGTTTGGATACCCAATTCGGGTATCCATTCCGGTAATGTATTCTACCAATTGCTTAAGGTGTTTCAGTTGGCTACCACCACCAGTCAAAACAATACCAGCAATCAGCTTCTTTTTCTGCTCTTCGTGGCCGTAGTTCTTGATCTCTACGTATACCTGCTCTATAATTTCAACTACTCGGGCGTGGATAATTTTAGAGAGGTTTTTTAAAGTAATTTCCTTGGGTTCTCTTCCTCTTAAACCAGGGATAGATACAATTTCATTATCTCTGTTTTCCCCGGGCCAAGCAGAACCAAATTTTATTTTAAGGAGTTCGGCTTGTTTTTCGATGATCGAACAGCCCTCTTTAATATCTTCTGTAATCACATTACCCCCGAAAGGAATAACTGCCGTATGGCGGATGATACCATCTTTAAAAATGGCCAAGTCCGTAGTACCACCACCGATATCTATTAGCGCTACCCCAGCTTCTTTTTCTTCTTGGCTTAGCACAGCTTCTGCAGAAGCTAAAGGCTCTAGGGTGATATTCCCCAAATCAAGGCCCGCACTTTTAATACAGCGCCCAATATTTTTAATGGAAGATACCTGTCCTACTACCACATGAAAGTTGGCTTCCAAACGTCCGCCATACATTCCGATGGGTTGTTTAATCTCAGATTGCCCGTCTACACGATACTCCTGTGGAAGTACATGGATAATCTCTTCTCCGGGAAGCATAATTAACTTGTAGACCTGATTGCATAATTTGTCTAGATCTTCATCGTTAATCACTTCTTCGGCATCGGGTCTAGTGATGTAGTCGCTATGTTGCAAACTACGGATGTGTTGCCCAGCAATACCCACAACTACAGATCCTATTTTTACACCAGCATTTAGCTCGGCTTGTTCTATGGCTTGCTGAATGGAGGAAATGGTTTGTGTGATATTATTGACCACCCCGCGATGTACGCCTAAGCTTTTGGATTTTCCTGATCCAAGTACTTCAATTTTTCCATATTCATTTTCATGACCAATAATGGCCACGATTTTTGTAGTGCCAATGTCTAACCCTACTGAAAAATTACTTACTTCCATGCCTTATATTTTGGTACAAACTACCTGATTATCAAATTCTAAACTCACTTTTTCATAAGCATTCAAAGTTTCGTCTTTCAAGGCTTTTGCATAAAAAGCATTGAAATTGTTGAACTTTTGTGTCAAGTTTTCAGCATGGCCCAGTTGCAATAGAAAATCTACCGATCGCAACTCGATGCGAAAATC
>JBCDGY010000366.1:0-2796 GCA_039414375.1 Bacteroidota bacterium
ATCAAACTATTAACCTTATCGGTATTGCTAGCGATTTCGGGGGCGATGTTATGGGTTTTCACCGATCCCTCCTCATTAACAAGAATCATGGGCGTGGTGTTGTTATTGCCCATTACAATCAAAGGCAGGTTCCCGAGTTCTTGATCAATAGGAGATTGTAATACTTCTAATTCTGCTGCGGCCCAATTTTCCATCTTTCTTCGCTCTTCCTCCTTAAAAGTTTCAAAAAAACTATTGGTATTCCACAAAATAAGACTTACCACTACGAAAGCAGAAACGAGTAAGATGATATTGGTAGTACGGTTCTTTGGGTTGAATTTCATGCAGCACCCGATTAAGCGTAAAGATACTAGAATTGGGGCTCTTGAAAAGATAACGGGATAAAGACTAAAAAATTATGGTTCAAAAAGCGTGCTGTAACAAATTACTACGCTGTCTTCCAAAAAACCACTGCGATAATAAAAAAACTAAGAACAGCCTGCTTTTGACAACTGACCCGGATTTGGATACATACGTGATCTATTGGTTAGATAACTATGTTCCGGTTACAAAAACAAGCTGTTACTTTAAGAGAACTATAAGATACTGACAATACCGAAATCTCACAAAGAATTTTCCGACTTTTTCTTAAGATATCACAAGTTTAGCGCTTAAATTCTAAGAATATTGAAACAATTCTCAAGATTGAAAGCGAATAGTGTTAAAGTAAAAACTATGGGGTTGTTTTAAGGATAGGGTTTTCTAACTAAAGGTAATAACAACCGACTTTCGATGACCTTCATTTTCATATCTGATTAGGATTTAGAAAACCATTATCCTGCAAGAGGGTCAATAGTTTTAGGCCAATTTTTTGTTGAAAAAGTACCGTGCATTGGAACTAGTTCAATGGCTCTTTTCATTACTTTTACTCCTACAATTTTTGAGATTTATGGAGATTCAGGGTAAGATTAAGGTAATAGAAGACACTAAGACTTACGGTAATAACGGTTTTAGAAAACGAGAGGTAGTTGTTACCACCGAAGAGCAGTATCCACAGCATATTATGGTAGAATTTGTGCAAGACAAGACAGACCTATTAAATATGTATCAGGTAGGACAGTTGGTTAAGATTAGCATCAACCTTAGAGGCAGGGAGTGGACAAATCCTCAAGGCGAAGTAAAATACTTTAACTCTATTCAAGGATGGCGTATTGAAAATGTTGATAATTCTGCAACTCCTAGCAATCAACCTCCAGTTCCGCCAATGGAAGCCTTTGAGCCTGCTGAGGATACGCTTGAGGAAGACCATGACGACCTTCCTTTCTAACCCATGACTTTAGTAAGACTCTTAGAAAGGGTCTTTGGGAAATACTTGCCTTCCCCAATGGTGTTAGCAGTACTCTTAACATTGGGGACTATAGTACTTGCCGTATTGTTTGGCGATTTTGAAGAAAGCACAAGCCCTCTTTTACAGACTTTATTACTGTGGGAGCAGGGTATTTGGAATGAAGGCCTTTTGGTTTTTGCATACCAAATGATGCTTTTATTGCTGCTAGGCCATGTCTTGGTACTTAGCCCACCCATGGAACGTTTTATAAGCAACTGGACACTCTTGGTTAAGGACGCCTCTAGCGCTGCAGTTTTAGTAGCCTTACCTACATTACTATTGTCCTTTTTTAATTGGGGTGTGGGGTTGATATTTGGTGCGCTATTGGCCAGAAAGGTAGGAGAACATGCCCGAGATCGCAACATACCCATTAACTATCCCCTTGTTGGAGCTTGTGGTTATGTAGGGCTTATGATATGGCACGGTGGCATTAGCGGTTCGGCACCGCTAAAAGTTGCAGAACAAGGCCATCTCAAAGCATTAGTTTCTAAGAATTTATCTACAGTATCCACAGAAGTATTGCCTTCTGCGATACCCACTGTAGAAACGATCTTTAGCTTACCTAACCTTTTAGTTTTCTTTTTAGTGACAATAGCCGTAACACTTATGGCTTTTTTTTTGGGTAAGCGGGGTACCGTTCAGGTTCCGCAAATACCTGTAGTCGAAACGGAATTACAAGAAACGCCCAACACTGGAAGGAAGGCATCCTATTTGGCATTTATTTTTGGTGGGCTGCTCTTGATTACCTTTTGTGCACAGTACCTCCCTAAATTAGTAGAACTGAGCGTTACACCTAATATGCTTAATTTTTTGATGTTGGGTCTTGCCATACTGCTTCACGGCAATTTCAAGCGTTTTTTGAATGCAGTAGCCCAAGCTATAGGGGATGTTTCCGGTATTTTAATTCAGTTTCCACTTTATTTCGGCATCATGGGAATAATGACTGGTTGTGGATTAATTGACCGCCTATCCCTAATATTAACCACGATTGCTTCGGAAACAACCCTTCCGGTATTTACCTTTTTTAGCGCTGCTCTGGTTAATCTATTTGTCCCGAGTGGCGGTGGGCAATGGGCAGTTCAAGGGCCATTGGTTATAGAATCTTCTTTAAGTATGGGAGTTCCGCTACCAAAAACCATTATAGCATTGGCTTATGGAGACCAGTGGACCAACATGTTACAACCCTTTTGGGCATTACCTTTATTGGCCATTACGAGACTAAAAGCAGGTCAATTATTACCTTACACCTTAGTCTTTATGATAATAGGCGGATTGATATTCCTAGGCGGGCTATTCTTATTTTGATTCTTTTTACCCTAATTTTACTGAAAATTGCTATTAATTGGAAAAAGAAGGCCACAAAAAGCCCTTATTTTTTCTAGACGACCGATTGGAATTCCCCCCCGTAACCGCCGCAAATGCTGAGGGGC
>JBCDGY010000367.1:0-2789 GCA_039414375.1 Bacteroidota bacterium
AAGGAAATTTGTATGTATCGCATGTTGCTTATCTTTGAGCGTACTCCGGTAGCATAAGCACGAAGCAAGTCAAGGATTCTCACGAGAACTTTTTCTCCTAAAAAAATTCTCATGGGTAGCCCTCAGTTATATCAATTGTTATACGTGCCAGGTAAATAGAATAAGCGGACGAGGTAGATGAACACACACACCTTTGATAATCATTACGTTACTTGCCCCATTTGCCAAAAAAATGCTACGGCAAAAGCTTTGAAAACTTGTACTGGGTTATATAATTGTCCGTACTGTCAGGAAAGGCTAGTAGTATGTCGTAGCGGTAATTACGTGCGCGACCCATTCCCTTTAAAACAAATTACTCTTTCATCTGTACTGCGTCGTCAAAGCCGACCTTTAGCTCGAATTTTACGAGATTTTGTATTTTTTAAGCATCCTTTGGTAGCTCTTATTTTAGGAAGTGCTATTATATGCGGTATGTTAACCGTGACTCAAACAAACACTGTTGAGCCAGGTGGTCAAAAGCCTCTCGATAATATAGAGAATATAGATAAAAAATAGGAGTACAGAAGAAAAATAAACTATATTTTTCACAATTTTTCACAGATTTATATTGGTGAAGATATTGTATTTTTGTTAAGCCGAAGGGGGACTCGGAATTGAAGAATGTCCCCTTTAATTATGACTACCTTGTTTACCTAGATTTATTTGTATATAAAATTTATTTGCCTTTATGGACTAAAAATCTGGTGTTTCTGTTAGCGGAGCGCGATGTTAGTCATATAAAAATATGAAAAGATGAAAACGTGATTTCACATTGAAAGAGACGTAGCATTGCTACGTCTCTATATAAGCTTCATGTCTACTACAAAGTTTAGGTAAGTAAATATGACCATAGGTTGACATACCTCCTCGTTCTAAAGAAGCAAGGATTCCTTGACACTTCGTTGGGATACGCTAATTAAATTAGTCTTATCATCCCTCCATGTCCGTTTAAAGTCTCCCAATGCCCTATGGCGACTAATTCCAATTCTACAATAAAGCCGTCCTAAAAGAACGGGGCTTATATCCCATTATTTTCGGTCACGCTCCTAACACGTAGCTCAATTGAATAAGGTCGAAATCTTGAAAGTTAAAAACAGACCCATACTTAATTTTTTGAGTTAGGGAGCAGTCTTTTTCGTAACTAAAGTCCAATTCCCTTGCTTATCTATTACTTGTACTGAATCTGCTGGAAAATCCTTCAGAGCATTTTCGTCAAGTAAGAAGTATGGTTGTTTCTCATGCTGCCAATTGTATCTCAGGTAATCTGGGGAGGCAGGTTTTATGGTACCTTCGCTATAAAATTCTAGTGATGGTCGGTTGATGGCTGAAGAAATGTAAACTGTCTTTACTGGTGGATTGGCTTTGGCTACCATCTGCACAACTGGTTTAACTGGATAATCTTCATTGAGTTCCCATACCCAGTAATCAGATTTTACGAATAGTAGTAAAGATACATAGGTTCCCCATAAAAGTACTTTGAGGAACTCTCTGTCACCTCTTTGTGCCCTTAAAGCCGCTAAAGCCATTGTTACGCTTAGGGAGGCAAATATCAGCTGTAATTCCAGTGAAGGTGTACCGTTCCAGCTATAGTAAGTGCTAGCAGCTGCCGAAATTAAAGCTAGGAAGCTTAGCATTACTACCCAAAATCTGGGTAACGGGGTCAATAAAGGTAAATTTTCTACCTGACCTAACTTTGCTCCAATCATCAAAGCAATCGAAGGGTAAATCGGGAACACATACCAAGGAAGCTTGGTTCCCATCACAGAAATAGCTATCAAGTAAACACTGAACCAAACCAGTACAAGTTTTGCCCAGCTGAGATTGCGATTTTCCCAAGCGAAACGTAAAGAAGCTGGTACGAAAATCAACCAAGGCCAGGTGTACTTAAGGATTTCTAGCAAATAATACCAGGGTGGCCCGGAATGTCCTTCTACAGAATTCCAAATACGGCTGAATGATTGATTCATCATCCCCGTGTTCACAAAATTCTGTCCGTAATGTATCCATTGGGCACCGTACCAAAAGGCTACCGGAACAATACCGATAAATATTCCCATCCACATATACTTGCTCGTAAGCAATCGCGGCGTATCCCAAAATAGGTATATCATCGCCACAACACCCAACAATATGCCCAAAATGCTCTTGGTTAAACAAATCAGTGCAAAACCGATGCCTACCCCCAAGCAATAGCGCAAATTACGACGCGATCGCAATACACACAACAGCATAATCGTGAAGAAGCAAACTGCTGCACCGTCTAACATAGCCAGCCTTCCGTGGCGCACTACTGGCAACATTGTTAAGAAAACTAAAGCGCTGTAGATAGCACAAATGCGTTGATGGAATATTTCTCTGCCGATACTATACAGAAAAGGTACTGAAATAGCTGTTAAAATTGCACCGGGTAAACGGGTAGTCCACTCGTTAACACCTCCTAGTTTATAAGCCCAAGAAATCATCAAATGTATTAATGGCGGCTTATTATGATACGGCTCACCTCCAAGAGTTGGGAAAAGCCATCGCATCTCACCATTCGGAGCGCGCCCCAATTCGCGCGCAACTTGTGCAACAGTGCCTTCATCCCAGTCTCGTAGCGGTAAATTACCTAGATTAAGCGTAAATATTATTACCGATGCTACCAGCAGTACCACTATCCAAATTCTATCTATCCGTTTGTCCATCCGACGATACTGTTTTTCAACACGATCCCAAATAAAGCTTTCTTTTTGCATAAACTAGGACAATCG
>JBCDGY010000368.1:0-2786 GCA_039414375.1 Bacteroidota bacterium
CCAGGATCTGGCGGATATAAAGGCTTTAATTTTAGGGTGTACGCATTATCCGTTGATCAAAGAAGAAGTCACTAACTTTCTGGAACACAAGGTCGAAGCGCTTGATTCGTCAGAAATTACGGCTAACTTCCTAGGGCAGAAACTAGCGGCTAAGGGGCTGCTGGCTTCAGAAAAGGTGGAAAACGATGAATTCATGGTTTCGGATTTCACGCAGTCTTTTGAGTCTTCAACTAAATTGTTTTTTGGGGAATTAATTCATCTTACACTTTACAAGCTTTGGGAGTAGGTCGCTTGTCGATATGACGCGGAATCCGTATTTCATAGTTATCTTTGTCGTTTGTTTATGAGCACTATACTCTTTTTTCTTCCCTTACTGTTGGTCTTTGCTGTGCTGGCAATTTACGGTGAACGCAAGATCTCAGCATTTATTCAAAACCGTTATGGCCCTATGGAAACTGGTTATTACGGCTTATTACAGACAGTGGCAGACTTGCTAAAATTATTACAGAAAGAGGATATCGTGCCAAGAGTAGCTTCTAAAGCTCTCTTCCTTGTTGCTCCTTTCGTAATTTTTGTAGCCGTTTTTGCGGGCTTCTCGGTGGTTCCTATATTACCAACGTGGCAAGGTGCATCTATTAATACAGGTGTGTTCTTTCTTTTGGCGATAGTTTCATTAGATGTTATTGGCATTATTATAGCTGGCTGGGCATCAAACAATAAATATTCACTCCTTGGAGCCGTCAGATCTGCCTCGCAAATTATTTCTTATGAAGTGCCGTTGACCTTAAGTGTAGTTTGCGTCTTAGTAGTAACTCAATCTCTCGATCTGCAGGTGATATCATTTCAGCAAGGTGTTTTGTCCAATTCTTATTTTGCTGATGCAGAGAATTATCTTTTTGGTCTATCATTTGCAAATGTGAATACTACTGAAATAGGAGGGGTCCTTACCTGGAATATTCTTCGAGCTCCTGTTTTAATACCCGTATGGATTATTTTCTTTATTACAACACTTGCTGAGAGCAATAGGGCGCCTTTTGATTTGCCGGAGGCCGAATCTGAATTGGTGTCAGGATTTCATACGGAATACTCAGGTTTTAGATGGGCTATTATAATGCTTTCAGAGTATGGTATGATGTTACTAACAAGTTTGCTTGGTGTTATCTTATTTTTTGGCAGTTGGAATACACCCTTTCCAAATATAGGATCAATCAAGTTAGCTTCTTGGACTACTGGCGAAGTTGGCTCAATGGCGAGTGTTTTCTGGGCAGTACTTTGGCTTTTGATTAAAACGATAATAATGGTATTTATTCAGATGTGGATACGTTGGACTTATCCACGCGTAAGGCTGGATCAATTGATGAGCCTAGGTTGGAAATATTTGACTCCAGCGGCGCTGGTGCTATTATTTTTTAGCGCTTTATGGAGATTGATGATGGTTTAACTATATTCAGCGCAAAGTTGAAAAAGTTACTTACCATATCGTTTTTTGTAGTGTTAGGCTCAGGTCTTAACGCCCAGCAGAGCAACTATGCAGATAGCCTTAATGTCCTTTTTCAAAAGGAAGAAACAGATTCCGTAAAGAGTCAACTTTTAAAGCAGGCTTTTAATTATTATTTTCTGGATAATATCGACACTTCCTTTGTATTGGCCCGAAAAATTTTGGACACAAATTTAAAAATGAGGGATACTATTGGTATAGCCAATGTCCAACTGGATTTGGCTAGCCTTTATAATGCCCAGGGTAAATATGGCGAAGCTCTCAAATATGATCGACAAGCCTATGAATACTTACTTTCGGTAAATGATCGCCGTAGGATTGCTGTTGCACTTAATGGACTTGGTGAAGACTACCTGGGTTTGGGTTTGTATAATGAAGCGTTTTCTTACTATCAGGAGTCCTTATCAATGGCAGAAGAAGTTAGGGATAGTCTGATGTCTGCAGTCGTTACTTACAATATTGGAAGGGTATTCAAAAAAACAGGCCAACTTGCAAAAAGCGCTGAGTTTATTAGAAGATCTATGATGTTAAGTGAGGCTGTTGATGATAAAATCGGCCAGGCATATTCCCTAAATGATTTAGGAGAGATTTTCTTTTTACAAGGTGAATATGACAATGCGTTGAAATCGTTAGAGACTGCCCTTACCGTTGCTGAAAAACTGGATGAAGACGTAATAATACCTGGCATTCTATCCAACATAGCAAAGTGCCATGCCGAAAAGGGTGACAATGTGAAGGCCATTATTTACTACAATAAAGCTGCTTTGTTATTTAAAAAACAATCAAACGATATCGAATTAGCGAAAATCGATTTGAACAAAGGAAAAATTGCTCTTGTGCAGAATGATAAGGTAAGGGCCAGGTATCTGTTTGATCAAGCCCTAAAAGTAGCGAAAAGCAATAATAACGCTGAATTATTGATCAATACGCTAAATGAACTATCGTTGTGGTA
Organism: Bacteroidota bacterium; assembly: GCA_039414375.1. Classification (GTDB taxonomy): domain Bacteria; phylum Bacteroidota; class Bacteroidia; order Flavobacteriales; family Flavobacteriaceae; genus Croceivirga. Next base: position 2,451 of record JBCDGY010000368.1, read on the forward strand.
CGAAATATCCGGCTTACCTACTGAATCATTAAGAGCGATTCGGAAGAGCGCCAGTTTAAAAGATAGTCTTGAAGCCATTAACCGTAATCAACAGTTCTCCCAAACGTTGATGGAATTCGAAATTGGACGTAAGGATCTGGCTATTGCTGAACTAAATGCACAACAATTATTGCGTCAAGAGCAACTAAAAAACGAAGAGTTTCTGAGAAACGTATTGGTTGTAATCCTTGCATTTACGGCCGTTTTGTTATTTACTCTTTACAGGAATAGTGTAAAGAGTAAAAGAACCAATGAAATGTTGGTTCAGCATCAAAAGGAGATCGAGGCAAAAAGTAG
>JBCDGY010000369.1:0-2783 GCA_039414375.1 Bacteroidota bacterium
AAAACGAACCGGTCAAACTTTTGTAAACTATTTAAACAGTGTTCGTATTTCTAATGCCTCTCGATTGCTACTTGAAACCGATCAAAATATATCAGAAATTGCTTATGCCACAGGCTTTAACAACTTGGCCAACTTTAATCGCATATTCAATAAAAGTAAGCAACTAACCCCCTCACAATATAGAAATCAATACTTTGGAGTTAAAAGTGTATTGTAGCCATCTAGTTTTAACCGATGTAATAAATGGTAATATAGTATTAGTAAATGCAGGTTTCGGTGAATAGTTTTAGGACAAACCTTGGTATCTTACCTTCCTATATCAACTTAAAATTATGCTTTTTTTTTATCCGATATGGTCTCTTTTAGACCTTCCGCTCGAGAAGGCGTTAGAAAAGATTAAATCTGCCGGTTATGATGGGGCCGAGTTGGCCATTGATCCTTACAAGACTAACCTGGACGATCTGCAGCAATGTTTTCAAAAGCACGATTTACTTTTATTAGCCCAACATCCTTTTGCCAAAGGCAACAGCTTTTTAGAATATGAGAAGGACTACAGCGATAAACTCAACCTCATCGCCCAGATGGATACGGTATACATCAATTGCCATACAGGTACCGATTATTTTTCATTTGAGGAAAATTTGGCCCTTTTAACGGTAAGTCAAGATATCGCTGCTCAATCGGGTACCCTAATTGGTCACGAGATTCACCGTGGGCGGTTTTCATTTCATCCTAAAATATGTGCGGCATATCTAGAAACAAAACCCGATTTGGTGCTAACTGCAGATTTCTCACATTGGTGCGTGGTTACGGAATCACTCCTTGCTCCTTTTAGAAAAGAGGTACAAGCCGCTATAAATTGTACTGCACACATACACTGCAGAGTAGGAAGTGATGAAACCCCACAAGTAAACGATCCTTTTGCACCTGAGCACAAAGAGGCTTTGCAACAACATCTTATATGGTGGAAGGAAGCTTATTCAAAAAACCGAGAAAAGCAGCAGTCCCTTTTAATTACCTGCGAATTTGGCCCGCCACCTTACCAACAATGTCTTCCCTACTCCGAGATGCCCGTAAGTGATATTTGGGAGATCAATAAAAAAATGAAGAACTATTTAAAGAAAGAACTCGTATGACTACAACTAGTCTATTGACCAGGGATGATCAAGACTTTTATGAAGAACACGGCTACCTGCTCTTGAACAAACCGCTTTTTGATAAAGCCAAGTTTAACCAATTGGTTACCATATTCCATGAGCATTTGGAAAAGAGTAAGGTAGACCCAAGCTACGATATGGATGTACCCCATTTTTCTGATGAACGCTTATTTGAGTTTTTAATGGCGCCAGAGGTACTAAAAGTAATCGAGGGAATTATAGGACCCAACATTGGACTTTGGAGTAGTCACTTTATAAGTAAAGCCCCCTTTACAGGAAAAAGAACGCCCTGGCATGAAGATAGTGCCTACTGGAATGGAAGATTTGACCGTTTCGATAAGATTATCACCTTATGGCTTTCTATAGATGGTTCCGATCTTGAAAATGGGTGCATGGGCGTTGTTCCAAGATCTCACCGTAACGGCTTCTCTAATTATGCTAATCTAGAACAAGACAACGCCATTTTCGATACCGAAATTTCTGATGGAATCGATGAAACAGCCATAAAGTGGTTTGAGCTAGAGCGATGTCACTATTCCTTACACGATTCTCGTATTATACACGGCGCAAATGAAAACAAAAGCGCTAGAAGGCGCACGGGGTATACCATGCGTTACTTTAGTACGGACATGGCCTTGAATAAAAGTCATCCAGGGAATGCTTCGCATATCGTCTATCACTGCCAAGGGGATAACCGCGGAAACAACCCATTACGCTATCTATAAAAAGAAAATCCTATATCTCTTTAGCTATGCACTGTGGTTACCAGTCATCCTTTTAGCTCAAGATAACCAGCTCTTGTCTAACAAAGCCTTACCAGCACTAGCGCAAATAAATATTGACAAGATTCGGAAAGGACCCGGATCTATAACACTTTTGGATACCCGTGAGAATCTCCCTCAAGAAGACCAAGATGTAATACTTGGAACAAATAGTTGCCGACTAGTTGCCAACAAAAATAGATGCAAAAAAATACCTCCTTTTAACCTTAGGAATTACGCGACTAAAGATCTTGTTTATAAGATATACCTCTAGATATTAACCGAGTTGGCCAGCCTACGTGGTAGATGTGATTGGACCAAGAATTGTGCTAATCAATTTGTGTTGCATTGACGGCTAGCTACCGCGTTATTCTCTAAAAAACCTGTAGCACAGGAGTGGGTCTAATAGGAGTATATTCGTCCCGAAGAATAAGGTTGGCATACTTCCAGAATATAAAGTAGGGACTACCGGAAAGATTAGGTATCATATTCGTTTCACTAATAATTTTACGAAACATCCCTTGTTTTTTATGTGCCACATTGCTAAACGAATCGATTTCTTCATAAATCATATACCAATTTTCAAAAAGACGTTGCGAAGAAGATCCTGAAAACAAAGAGGTTATATCATGATGCCTACGATCTTCTAGGATACGCTCGTATAGCTGCTGTACTACAATTCGCTTACCCTCGATCAATTGTATAAACGTACCTTCATGATAGAGCAAGCAGCCTGTAATATCATTTTTTTTGTTAAAAACGCGAGCGTTTTCTAACATATCAATCATTTCATGATGTGTCAGGGATGGATCTGCTTTAGAAGTATAAATTCTTGTGTACATCAGAATAATGTTCAATTTTTCTG
>JBCDGY010000370.1:0-2780 GCA_039414375.1 Bacteroidota bacterium
CAACGTTCGCTCCATATAATTTACTTTTATTATTAGTAAATCTTCATTTTTGATATTTCCATAAAATCATAAACCTGTCTTACCATTGGAGGTTTTCCCATTCAACGGATTTTTTAGCATTTTATCGATGCGGTATTTCAATCCTTTTGTTGACCATTCTTCTAAAGTATCATTACGCTAATTTTCGTTTTCAAAGATTTCTAGATTTCATCGGATAAAACGCTTTTTTTGTTTTTCCTTCACTAATGCTCTTTTTGCCAATCTATGAAAACTATTTATGCCCCCAAGTTGCAATAAACTATTGAAATCCTAAATTTTAAATTCTGGCAATTTATAAATTGCCGATAATTTTTAGGGGTAACCGGGTTTGCTCAGACAAGCATCAACAACAAGGCGGAGTTTTCTTCCGCTCATTTACACTACATTTAAGGAATGAACGTAAAGCCCTATTGTTCTGGGTATTTACAGCTAACCTCAAAAAGTATTACAATGCATCGATTTTTAGGGTTGATTTTCTGGTCTTTCAGCGCCATTACCATAGCGCAATCGCATACGGAACTCATAGTAAAAAACAAGATTGACCATATCACCACCTTGGCAAGAGAGCCTATGGTCTGTGAGCATACGAATGGCGCCTTGTTTGTAACCGGTTATAGCAATGCCAGTGATAGTCCCCAATTATGGAAAAGCAATGATCTTGGTAAAACTTGGGAAAAGGTAAACGTAGGAAGTACTGCCGAAGGTGCCATTGGCAATTCTGATGTTGATTTGTTTATTGATAAAAAAGGGAATATTTATTTACTAAGTATGACCTACACCAAATTCCCTGAGAATTTAGAAGGTTTTGATTTCTCCAGTATGAAAGGGAGTCGTATCACCGTAGGGGTAAGTAAAGATGAAGGAAAGCATTGGACCTGGCAAACCATCTCTAACAAAGATTATGACGACAGGCCATGGATTAGCGCTACCACCGATGGCACACTGCATATTATATGGAATGATGGCAAAGGAGTTCATCATGTTACTAGTAAGGACGAGGGAGAAACATGGCAAAGCCAACCCGATATCAACGAGAAAGGGGGTTCTAGTTTCCTTGCTAGTGGTTACCATAAACAATTAGCTGTTCGGGTAGCCCCCTTGTCTGCTTCCGCTTTTAAAATGGATGAGGGTATCGATTTGGTTCGACTAAGTCTAGATAACGGAAAAACATGGCAAGATGTGGACATCCCGGGGAATAGGACTTGGAGTCAAAACCTCAGTGGCATCCCAAGATGGGTAGAGCCTATGGTTTGGGATAAGGACGATAAGCTATACCTACTCTGGAGCGAAGGGAAAAGCTTGCACTTAGGGATAACCCGCGACAATGGGAGTTCTTGGGAAGCCCATCGTGTCGTGCAAAGCAACGATACCTTGTATTTTCCTTATATGAAAATGAGCAAACAAGGCCTTTTATGTACTTGGGTTTCTGGGTTTAAAAACGATATCAAACATCATGCGGCAGTACTCGAGGTAGCGGATGGAGTCATACATACCCATGCGATAAGTCCTCAGAAAACAGATATCTGGTCGAGGTTCGCTATAGGGGATTATCAACGAGCCACCGGTGGGGAGTATTTTCCCATCATTCCCTTATCCAATGGCAATATTGGTATGGTAACTACCATTCAAAATTCCAAAGCAAATAGAACAGGCTTTACCTGGTGGGAACTACTCCTGCATAAGTTCTGATCATAATATTGTAAACAACTGTTTTTTATAAGCGTTTCGAACTTTCCATAGACTTCGAATCTTACAAAGGTTTCCCTATGATTAAAACAGACCATTTCGATAAAGTTGAAATTACCACTCAAGAAGAACTAAGACTTTGGCTACTGAAGCATTATACTCAAAAAGAAAGTGTTTGGCTGGTAACCTACAAGAAAAACGAACCCCGTAAATATGTATCACGAGAGGAAGTTCTGGATGAGTTGCTCTGTTTTGGATGGGTTGATGGTATTCGACGCAAGCTAGACGATAGTAAGACCATGCAACTCATATCTCCACGAAAAGTGGCGCATTGGACTAGGACCTATAAAGAGAGGGCAGAAAGACTGATAGCACATAAAAGAATGCATGAATCTGGATTAAAGGCTATTGAAGCTTCAAAAGAGCGTGGTCTTTGGAACTTTATGGACGATGTGGATAATTTGATTGTTCCAGACGATTTAATCGCGGAGCTCTCAAAATTTGAAGGAGCAACGGATTTTTTTAACGCCATCAATGCTTCAAGTAAAAGATTTGTACTCCGGTGGATAAAACTGGCTAAAACCGCTACAACCAGACAAAATAGAATAAAGAAAGTTGCCGTACTTTCTGCCAAAAAAGAAAAATTACCAGGCAGTTAAAAAAGTAAACCTAACCCGTTTTATAAGGTTAGATCATTACTACGCTGTAAAGAAAACTTATCATCAAAAGTATATTAAATGCCTTCCTGGCCAAGAGGGTTACGGTAATTGCTATTGCAGTTTTGTGTTCCTGAGACCGTAGATATCATCCTTAAAATAAAGAACATTCTAAATTTGTCGATTGTATTTTGTTGCCCAAATCGGCATGACTGGATTCACGCTTTGTATGGGGAGTAAGGGTAGTTACCCATGAAAGCTGCCTTGAATTCTTGCTAAAAACACTAAAGGTTTCCTTGAGAAAGTAAACTTTCTACGGAAACCTTTGGTGTTTTAGCTTGGTCGGGATGACTGGATTCGAACCAGCGACCACACGCACCCCATGCGTGTACGCTACCA
>JBCDGY010000371.1:0-2749 GCA_039414375.1 Bacteroidota bacterium
CAATGGATTGGGGCGGTATTATTTTTTCTGACGGTTGTGTTAAATTATGCGGTGTACCGAATTTTTGGTTATGAAATTGGTCCCTCGAACTATGTAGATCTTTTAACTTCCGGTCTATTTTTCACGGCGATGTGGTACATGGCCAAGAAAAAGTTAGAGAACTGGGCGCTATGGATTATTGCAGATAGCATTACCGTTCCACTTTATGCGTACCGTGGCTTTGGCATGTTGTCTTTGCAGTACCTTATCTTTACAATATTGGCTATTCAAGCATATCGATTATGGAAGAAGGACTTGCACAGCAGTACCCCAGCTTGGTCAAAGTAGTGCTTTTTGGGCCAGAGTCTACAGGTAAGACCACTTTAGCCAAACAGTTGGCGGCCCACTACAAAACAACGTGGGTTCCAGAGTATATGAGGGCATACTTACAAGATAAATGGGACCTACATGGCCAACGTTGTGAACAAGCAGATTTGTTACCGATTGCTAGAGGCCAAATGGCGTTAGAAAATGAAAGGGCCAAGGATGCAAATCGTTTGTTGGTTTGCGATACCGATCTTTTAGAACTCAAAGTATACGCCGAAGCCTACTATGAAGGAAACTGCCCTTCGGCGATAGCAAAACAAGCCTTAAAGAATCAATATCATTTATATTTACTAACACAGATTGATGTCCCTTGGGAGCCCGATGACCTTCGTGACCGACCAGCAGATAGAGCATATATGTTTGAGCTTTTTAAGACAGCCCTCAAAAAATATCAACGTACTTTCATACTTTTATCAGGAGAACAAAAGGATCGCTTTCTAACAGCTACTCATGCGATCAATAAATTACTCGATCATGGCAGACTTGACTGAAAAAGATATAAAGCAACTGCAAGGCAAGGGTATTTCCAAGGCAAAAGTCATGGATCAAATTGCCACTTTTAAGGCAGGTATTCCATTTGTTTCTTTAAAAAGAGCAGCTGTGGTTGGAGATGGAATTATTGGTGTTGAAACCACTGCACAGCAAGATTTAATCTCCTTTTTTGAAACACATGCTACGCAATTTAAACTGCTCAAGTTTGTGCCTGCTTCCGGTGCCGCCTCGCGCATGTTTAAGGCGATGTTTAATTTTTTAGAAGCCTACAATCCCAAAGACGAAACATTTACCGATTATGTGGCCCGCACCAAAGATGATGCCGCTTCCCAATTTAAAGAACAGCTAGCTCATTTTCCTTTTTACGAAATGCTATCAAATAGAATAGCAGGGACTTACGCATCGGAAGGAGAAAAAATACATGCATTCGTAAAAGAAATGTTGGTTGAAGAAGGCCTTAACTTTGGTTTTTATCCGAAAGGACTCTTGCCCTTCCATCGGTACGAAACCCTTGCGGTTACCCCTTTTGAAGAACACCTAAAAGAAGCGGCTCTATATGCCAAGGCCAATGGTACTGCTCATTTGCACTTTACGATCTCACCGCAACATACGGACTTATTCGACAACGAATCAGAAAATGTAACGCCTCGGATAGCGGGGAATACCAATACGGAGTTTCATATTACCTATTCCAATCAGAAAGCATCTACCGATACACTAGCGGTATATCCAGATAATACCCCTTTTAGAAACGATGACGGTACACTATTGTTTAGGCCAGGGGGACATGGGGCGCTCATTGAAAACTTAGACGAACAAGATGCCGATATTATTTTTATAAAAAATATCGATAATGTAGTCGTGGAAAGAGACCTTGAGACCGTAGCTCAAAGTAAAAAGGTGTTGGGAGGAATGTTGATGAAAGTACAGGAAAAGGCTTTCCGCTACAGAAAAGATTTAGAAGAAGAAAAAGAAGTCGATTATCTCGAAGTAATTGCCGATTTTGTTCAAAACGAACTAAATAGTATACTTCCCAAAGATTTTGAAACCTTAACGATCACTGAAAAGTCTGATGTACTTAAGGCACGTTTAAATCGCCCCATAAGAATTTGTGGTATGGTGCGTAACGAAGGAGATCCCGGTGGAGGCCCATTCTGGATAACAGATAGCCAAGGTAACGAATCACTTCAAATTATAGAATCTGCTCAAATAGATCGCAGTAATCCACAACAAGAAAGTATTTTGAAGGGGGCCACTCATTTTAATCCGGTTGATTTGGTTTGCGGGATCAAAAACTACAAAGGCGAAAAATATAATTTGTTAGACTTTGTAGATGCCAAGCAAGGATTTATCACCGGAAAAACAAAGGCTGGAAAGGAGCTTAAAGCATTGGAACTTCCAGGACTGTGGAATGGTGCTATGGCTTTTTGGAATACCATTTTTGTTGAGGTGCCTACCGTAACTTTTAATCCAGTCAAGACGGTTAATGATCTTTTGAAACCCTCCCATCAAGTCTAAGAGGTTACTTTTTTGTTAAAAAGGCGTTATTAATTACTTTTTTAATAACAAGATTTTAAAATAACATACTTATATACAGTTAGTTATAGAATTTCTAAAAGCGGCCACTACGTCCGCCACACATTTTTTTACCTCAAAGTGTTTAGAAAAGTGACCTTTCTATAAAAGAAGTGTCTTAACTAGTAGAATCGTTATTATTAAGCTGTAAGGATACTTCAATAAGCAATGTTTTGAGTAAGATAGTTACAACAGTGTGATCTTAACCACAATACTAGACGTAGGTGTTCAAGCTTAAAAAAGTTCATATCCTAGGGCGCGTTTTGCCCATGTTTTTGTTAGTTGATTTGTTTAAAGGGGCCGTTGGGCTTTTGCC
>JBCDGY010000372.1:0-2740 GCA_039414375.1 Bacteroidota bacterium
CTCCCAATAGATGGTATGCTATTGGGAGACCCATCAATAGTAACTACTTCTCCACCGCCATTGGTATTCCATTTCGCAGGGAAATCTCCCATAAAATCACTGGTAAAATCATCGAAGAACAACATTTCGTCCCCAGGTACAAAATCGAACTTGCTGTATACCTTCAAGGGTTGCGTACTACCAGAAGCAACTTTTTTAGTACTACTATTACCACTAGATACCGTGCCAGAATCGCTATCGTCTTCCGAGGGATTTGGCGTTTCGGGCATTTGTTTTCCTTTTTTACCAGGTTCTAAAATACTATCGAGTACCTCATCAGTTTTTTTTGAGGCTTCTTGATCTACCCGGCGTTCTATGGTCCGTTGGGCCGCTCGTTCAGCTCTTTTGCCTAGTTTTTTAAGAAGTTGGGCTTGCAAACCACTTGAGCAGGCTAGTGCTAAACTCAAAAGGAATATGCTGGTTATCGAAGTTTTCATACTAAAGCTATTGGTATTATAAAAACGCTATTGCTCAAAAATAGGGAATTACGCTTTTGATCGTCTTTTTAAAGCAGGGGGATTTATAATTTAAGCCATTGGTAATCAGTTAATGCGATGCACTACAATGGAATTTTCTTGGTCTTTAACCACGAGTTCTAGCTTTCCATTTCGGTTCATATCAATTAAATCAATGTTTGATGCCCCGTTAACTGGAAAATTGGGTATTGGAATTGCTTGACTATCAAAAAGATATACCTTTTGGTGTTGGACATCGGTAACGGCAACATAAATTTTATCATACAAATAGAAGATCTGGGGTTGGGTGTATACTCCCAAATCCAATGTTACCTTTTTGCCTTTAATGGTAAGTTCATTCCCATCCATAAGTGCCAAGGATTTGCTGGTAGCAAACATCCCGTGGTCGGGACTCAAGTTAAAATTAGTAGCCGATAACTTTCCTTTAGTATCAACTTGGTGAAGCACGCCCTTTTTGTCGGTAACCGAAAACTTGTTTTTATAAAGGAAAACCCCATTTCCTGAAAAATCGATGGTACGGTCTACCGGAATACGATCGTGCCCAGCACGGTGTCTTATTTTTAAAGATCCGTTTTCCAGGGTAAGTACTATGTAATCCTTTCCATTTACTCTAAAGTGTGAGGGAGCATCAAGCACGTTGCTTTCTGCTTCTTTATAAGTAAAACCCGAGACAATAGTAGCCCGGTTATCATACATGAATATTTTACGTCCTTGGGTAATCAGAAAACGATAATTTCTGTTGTTTTCATAGTCAAAAACAGCCAAAGGGTTGAGGTTGCCTCCGTCAAATGTTTTTTGGAATGGGGTTACAATTTCCCCATTGCGATCTAAAACTAAAAATTGATTGTTGGTACAAAAGGCGAGCTGCAATTTTCCATTCTTGTAAAGATCTACCTGATGGATTTTCCCTTGTATTTCGCCTACCAATTCTTTTTTCCATAGTACAGCCCCTTCCGTAGAGATCAGATACAAAAAGTGATTTTGGTCTTGAACAACAATTTCGTAAGCATTGGTGCGGTGGTTTTTTACAAACTGAGGTTCAGTTAGCAAAGGAGCGTCTAGTGCTAGGGTAAAGAGTGAATTAATGGCATTGGCTGGTTGCGCTTTGGTAATTTCTGCTACCAAGACATTAAGGTGCGAAAAGTCTTGATCAGCAACCAACTGTAAGGCAAAAGCGTGATTTTTGAGATTATCGAAGTTCCATTTTTCTTGTTGGTCAGGCGTTAGATAAGTGCTCAATTGGTTACTAGCGCCTTCGTTTCCTGATAAAAAAAGCAAGGAAGATTCATTGGATAGTTTGGGAGCTAAGGCGGTAAAAACGGCTCCTTTTTCAAAAGTGGATTCCCTCTTCTTGTTAGTAAGTACAGTGTGCAACAGGGTTTTTTCAGCTGCAAACACATGGGTATTGTCTATCAGTACATGAAAATTAGCGTCAAAGTCTTCTAGTAACGCGGGAAAAAGGTCTTCCACAAATTTAGGTTCGCTTAGTTTGGAGAGTTCGCTTCCCTGGTATTCACTTTGTGTTAATTTAAGCGCTTCTAAAGCTTCCGAAAAGGTTTCGTTTTGTAGGACATGCAAAAACACTACTTTTTTTCCGTTAACCATTACAATGCCCACCTCTTCTATATTGTCTAGTTTTTCATCTAAAGCTGTCCAGGAATCGATATAGGTTTTCTGATTTCTTGCAAAAACGGTAGGATCTGCAAAGGAGAAGCTGAGTACTGAAGCGGCATTCTGTGGAGCCATAGGCACCGTTCTATTAGACAAGGGGGCATTTTCTTTAAAGAGTTTGGTAAAACTGTTGGTAGAATCTCCGGTAATGGTAACGCCTGTTAAAAGTAAATCTTTAGGGGAAGGGGTAAAATCCAACGCAATCCAGTCGGCAAAATGAGGAATTCCCTTTTTATCCGATGTTCTTAAGTCCTGTAGGCTAGAAGGGGCCTCGTGATAAAGGAAAAGAGAAGCAGATTTAGAAATACTTGCAGTAGTATATAATTTTTCTAAGATGGGCGCTACTTGATTTCTTCCCTGAACTCTTATCGTGTTCTCTAAAAGTAATTGCGAAGAACTCATAAATGTTTTACCATCAATTTTGGTGGTGTAAAAGCGTAACTCATCTACAGCATACCGAACCATCTCGCGATTTTCATAAGTCAAGGACTCTATTTTTCTTGGGTTTCGGTCTCCTAAGTTGATCGTATTGGAATCGGAAGGGTGCAATGCTA
>JBCDGY010000373.1:0-2735 GCA_039414375.1 Bacteroidota bacterium
ATATGATAATAAATATAAATAAAAACTTATTGATATTTTGTTTCACCTTTGCGTCAAAATAATGAACATGAATGAAAAAATTACCCAAAACCGAGCGAGTTCAAAAGTGGTAGTAGCCACTTCCTTAAAACGCAACCTGGTGAACTACGCCATTATTGGATTGGTATTCGGAGGCATGCTCTTTTTATCGATTTGGAATGGCTTTTTATTCTTTGAATGGTTGGCCTTAGGTACTTTTATTGTCTTTGCACTAATGGGCATTCACTTTATTGGGCAAAATCAAATTAAAAGAAAGGTCTAACATCTTTTTGAAGGGTCTAGTGTTGCTTTAAACAAAAGCATTCCTTAAAAACTTCATCTGCGAATATTGCCAAGCGCAAACGCTACAATACATAAAACCAACCCCCGTCGAAAGCAAATAGGTCGTGAGAAAACAGTTTCCTCACGATCGCTAGTCATTAGATTGCTTCTATAGCACACACCTTTATGGATTTACATTTACTCTTTGACAATTTAACCAATCCGGCACTCCTCTTTTTCTTTTTGGGCATTGTGGCCGTTCAACTAAAAAGTGATTTAGAAATACCGCCAAACTCTTCCAAATTTATTTCCTTATATCTCCTGTTTGCAATTGGGTTTAAAGGAGGATTAGAATTATCGCACAGCGAATTGAATTTAGAAATATTGTGGTCCTTGCTTTTTGGGGTATTGTTAGCGATTATAGTTCCCATCTACTCTTACTTTATTTTAAGAAGAAAGTTTTCAGTTGAAAATTCTGGAGCTATTGCAGCGGCCTACGGGTCGGTAAGTGCGGTAACCTTTGTAACCGCCATTACATTTTTGGAGATCGAGCAAATCAACTTTGGAGGTCATATGGTGGCTGTGATGGCTCTTATGGAAGCACCTTCTATTATTGTTGGTGTGTTGTTGATGTCATTTTTTAAGAAAGAGAAAACATCTAATGGAGACTTTAAAAAAGTGATGCATCATGCCCTGACCAACGGTAGCGTACTACTTATCTTAGGTAGTCTAGTCATAGGCTTCCTTGCCAATGATCAGCAAGCCGCAGGTATCAAACCCTTCACAACCGATATTTTTAAGGGTTTCTTAGCCGTATTTCTTCTTGACATGGGCATTACTAGTGGCCGAAAACTCAATGATTTCTTAAAAAAGGGGTGGTTTGCCTTACTATTTGCATTAGTAGTTCCGGTTATTAATGGCATATTAGTGGCTTGGCTAAGTCAATACATCACCGAAAGTGAAGGTAACCGTTTCCTTTTCGCTATTTTGGCTGCTAGCGCTTCCTATATTGCGGTTCCGGCGGCTATGCGCCTGGCAGCACCTAAAGCCAATCCTAGCTTATACCTCCCGATGGCCTTGGCTATTACATTTCCTTTTAACATCACCCTTGGCATGCCACTTTATCTGTATATTGTACAAACATTTTGAGACCTTTGCAGAAAAGGTGAAAAAGGGGTGCGCTATCCAAATTATGGGAGAATTGCTGACTTCTTATAAATTTTAAGTCCTCACAACCAGGAGATTGCTGCGGGTTAAAATTTCGTCGAGCGTCGAACTTTCCACATACTTTGAATTTTGCGAAGGTCTCATTTTAGCAGAATCATATGGCAAAGCACCGATGTGGCTGGTGTCTTGGAGACCCGCTCTACGAAGCCTACCACGACAATGAGTGGGGAGTTCCGACACGAGACGACGCAACCCTATTTGAGTTTTTGGTGTTAGAGACCTTCCAAGCAGGCCTTAGTTGGATTACCATCTTGAGAAAGCGAGAAAATTTCAGAATTGCTTTCGATGGTTTTGATTACCAGAAAATTGCCCATTACAAGCCAGACAAAATAGCCGCACTATTGCAGGACAAGGGCATTGTACGTAATAAGCTAAAAGTGTTAGCTACGGTAACCAATGCAACGGTATTTATTAAGATACAAGAATCCCATGGTAGTTTTAGTAGGTATATTTGGGAATTTATCGATGACACCCCGATTCGCAATACTTTTGCACATTATAAAGATGCTCCTGCGACAACACCCTTATCCGACTCCATCAGTAAAGACTTAAAAAAAAGAGGATTTAAGTTTGTGGGTAGTACCGTAGTCTATGCCTACATGCAGGCAATTGGTATGGTTAATGATCACGAGGTTGGCTGTTTTCGCTATGATGAGGTATAGCCCTCTAAAATTTCAACAAATTTAGCCCTGGACATAGGCTCTGCACCCAAACTTTCTAAATGTTTGGTATACATCTGGCAGTCTATAAGCACGTATTTCTTTTGAGCCAGGTCTTGGGCCAGTTGAATAAAAGCATACTTGGACGCATTTGACACTTTGGTAAACATGCTCTCTCCACAAAAAACGTGCTGCAAATCAACCCCGTAAAGTCCTCCAACCAATTCATTGCCCTGCCATACCTCGTATGAACGGGCAAATCCCTTTTCGTATAACTTCATAAAAGCATCCTGCATAGTTTTGGTAATCCAAGTACCTTCTTGTCCTTTGCGTTTTTGTTTGGCGCAATGGATCATAACTTCTTTAAAAGCCCTATTTTGCGTATGCCGAAATTGTTTACTTCTTATAACCCTTCGCATACTTTTAGAGATCTTAATCTTGTTTGGGAAAAGTACCATCCTGGGATCGGGACTCCACCACATGATTAGATCGTCATCATTAAACCAAGGGAAAATGCCCTTTTTATAGGCCAATAGAAGCCTTTCGGGC
>JBCDGY010000374.1:0-2714 GCA_039414375.1 Bacteroidota bacterium
AAAAATAGGACTAATAGCAGGACCCCTGCTCTTTCTCATTTTTTTAAACCTGCCCTTTATCGTAATCTCAGAAAAAGGAGACGATGTTGTTGCGGTGGCTTTATGGATGCTTATTTGGTGGATTACTGAAGCAGTATCAATCGCTGTTACGGCCCTCTTACCGCTATTACTATTTCCATTATTACATATTCTGCCCATGTCAGAAGTTGGAGCTAACTATGGAAGTCCCATTGTGTTCTTGTTCTTTGGAGGGTTTGTAATGGCTTTAGCCCTAGAAAAAGTAAACCTACACAAACGCATTGCCCTTAATATTATTAAGCTTACCGGCACCACTCCCAATAAAGTAGTTTTAGGTTTTATGATAGCCACAGCCGCATTAAGCATGTGGATTAGCAATACAGCCAGTACGGTAGTAATGCTTCCCATAGCACTTTCCGTGATCGATCTACTCCTTAAAAAAGGAGGGGCTGTTGCTAAAAGCCATCGAAACTTCGCGCTTTCCGTAATGTTGGGCATTGCCTTTTCGGCCAACGCCGGAGGAATAGCAACTGTTATTGGCACACCTCCCAACTCTGTAATGATAGGCCTTTTGGAAAACGAATACAACATTCAAATTTCTTTTTTAAGGTGGATGAGTTTGGGCTTACCCCTTTCTTTGGTATTGTTGGGTATTACCTATGTGGTATTGGTAAAGTGGATGTTTCCCAATCGGCAACTGGCTTTTGAAGCTTCAAAGGAAGTCATACAAGACGAACTTCGGCAATTGGGGCCATTATCAGCTCAAGAAAAGCAGGTTTTGGTCATTTTTGGCTGCACCGTCTTTTTATGGGTTTTCCGTACCCTCATCAACACCTTATTCCCAGGCTTGGGCTTGTCCGACGCTAATATTAGCATCTTTGCTGCCCTAGCATTATTCGCATGGCCGGCCTCTTTTGGCAAGGGAACTTTTATTTTGGATTGGAAGGACACTTCAAAACTAGCATGGGGGATTTTAATTTTATTTGGTGGGGGGCTTGCATTAGCCAAGGGAATGTCGGTAAGTGGCATCGTAGATTTGGTGGCGGATACCATTGCCCAAAGTGATATTAGCATTCTAGCGACGGCCTCCTTGCTGATTTTACTCATGCTGTTTATGACGGAACTTATGAGCAATGTGGCCTTGGTAGCCGTTTTAGCGCCAGTAGTAGCTGGTATTGCTATTGGCCTAGACCTTCCCATTTTATATCTGTTGATTCCCGTAACTATTGCCAGTAGCTGTGCTTTTATGCTGCCTATGGCTACCCCGCCCAACGCTATTGTATTTGCAAGCGGCTATGTAAAAGTGCCGCAAATGGCAAGGGTTGGCATTGTACTTAATCTGATCTCTGTAGGGCTACTTATCCTAGTATTTCAGTTTGTGGTACCCTTATTGTTTTAGTGGAAGACCTCTAACCAAAAAATCCGGCCCAATGGACCGGATTTCCTGACTAACTAACTCAAAAAATTTGATAAAATGAAAACACCTTATCTACTTTGACCGCGTGTAAGGGTCAAAATCGGAAGGAAGATACTTAGCGGCATCAAAGCCCAAAGTAGTATCTTCTTGTTCTATGTAATTGATAGCACCAATGGCTAAAGTGTTTGTGGTCAGACTAGCTTTAGGTGCTTTATTTGGAGCGATATTTAGTTCCAACTCCCATTCCAATTCCTCCATATCTACATACTCCAATTCGTTTACGTTAAAGTAAGCTTCGTAAGGATTAAAATCTGAAGGCAAATAATCTGCCGTGTCAAAACCGAGATCAACGTCATCTTCGGTAACGTAGTTGATTGCACTCAATGCTGAAGTTGAAGCGTAGGGATCAAAATGCTCCGGCAAATACGCCGTGGTATCAAAACCTAACTCCATGGAAGCATCTTCGGTAAAGTAGTCGATACTACCAAGGTCTACATAACGCTCATAAGGATTAAAACCTTCTGGAAGGTAGTCTGCGGTATTAAAACCAAGGCCTACTTCCACCTCTTCTTCCACAAATACGATATCGTCAATTTGAAGGGCTCGAGGCTCTTCTATATTTGTGGTACTGGACCCCTCTTGATTAGCAATTTGAAAATCTTCGGCTTTCAAATAAAGCGTTGTAAGAGCGTGATTCAAATCGTCGCGCATCACTTTTAAGGTCTGTACCTTGGGTTGTGCGATTGCCATTTCTTCATTTAAAGAAGTTGACTTTTGTTCTTCTGCTGCGGGTGCGCTACTTAAGGCGATACACCCATAAATTGTCATTAACTTGATCATTTTTGATTGAATTTGATGATTGATGATGTTTGCTCATAGGACGGTGCAAATTTTAAAATGTTACAGTTCGATATGCTGTTTTAACAAAAGTATCCATCCTTCTAACGCCAACTATAGTGTGCCATTCAACGGAAACCCTCAGTAAAAGGCAGGACTGGGAAAGGTTGGCCAGCACCCAAAAAAAATTTATAGAAAAACTATTTTTTAACACTTTTTGCAGGAGCTAACTTCGACGTTTTGAGGAAAACAAAGCTCGGTCTTTATACCTACAATAGTATTGGAGTGCGTTTTGACCCGTCAGATAACCAAAGTGACTTAGTTATTTGTCATAAGAAAATAATCATTTTGCCCACAGTATTTGAGTGGTACACAACATTGCATCGCTATGTTTCTACATTAATACTTAACTTAAAGTAATTAAATGTTATGCTGTGAAAAC
>JBCDGY010000375.1:0-2681 GCA_039414375.1 Bacteroidota bacterium
CGAGTTCACCAAAAGCTCGTCTTCGGCCTCTTTCAGGCTCTCCCAATCCGTCGACAGCGCCTGGGCTGCGAAGTAGCGTCCCCATCTTCCGCGTAATCCCAAATCCATGGTGTAACCACGCTCATCGGCAATATTCGGATCTATAACAAAAGAAGGAGTTACAATACGTAAATCGTTGAAGGTTACGGAGCGATAGTTCTCACTGAAATTTCCATAAAGCTCAATAGCATCGTTAGCCTTATAAGACAGCCCCACCCCAAAAAGGAAAAAGTCACGCTCTAAGGTTCTATTGTCAGGTACGTCTTCATTTAAAAGTACATTGCCCGCAAGATCGGTCTCAATACGGGTAACAAACCCATCACTCTCGGTTCTTATATACTCCCATCGCAATCCTGGTGTAATGGATAGTTTGTCGGTTACGTAAAAAATATTTTCGGCAAAAAAGGCCAAATTTTTATTGGGAAATGCAAATTGCGCCTGACGCCCATAGTTAGGAAATTCTGATAACCGAAAATTAAAGTCAGCGGTGTTATCTTGGGAGCCTGGGCCTTGTCGCTGGTCATTATTGGCATCATAATATTTGGTGCCCAGTAATAAGATATTTTTTTTGTCCAACAATTGGTATCGATGGAGCAATCTGCCCTCAAAGCCCCAGTTGGCGAAGTTATCGACCAATAGTTCCCGAGGAGCAGCAAGGTCATCTTCTGCAAAAACCCTGTTCTCTCTGTAGCCTACAGCGCTTCGTGTGGCATCTAGACCAAATACCTGGATACTCAAATCTGTTTTGGGCGAAAAATCATGTTCCACCCTTAGGGCATATAAAAACCAATCTACATCAAACCAATTACGGCTACGGTTACTAAAACTAGGATCTTCGTTAAATTGAACATCGGTTAGTCCACCCGCTTGTTTCGTCAAATAATTAAAAAGGGTCAATTCACCTGTTATTTTAGTTTTATTTGAAAGTTGGTAACCAAAATGCCCAAAATAGTTACGGCTGTTAAAGTTTGAATTCGGTCGAAATCCATCACCCTCTTTGTAATTGAAGTAGGTGTAGTAACTAAAGTTTCCTACTGTGCCCGATAGGCTATTAAAGCTTGTCAATAGATTAAAAGAACCTACTGTTTGGCGAGAAATCAATTCAATTTTTTTGTTGGGATTGGGTTTTTTGAACTTAAAATTGATCAAACCCCCAAACTGTGGTCCATATTGTAAAGAGGCTGCACCCCGAACTACCTGAATCTGTTCCAAAGCTTCTACCGCCGGTGTATAATAGCTTTCTGGATATCCCAGGGCATCTGCGCTAATATCATAGCCGTTTTGGCGAACATTAAAATTGGCGGTTCGGTTAGGATCCAATCCCCTACCTCCAATATTTAGCTGTAGTCCCCCGTCTCCATTATCGTAAATATTTAAACCAACCACTTGGTTGTAGACTTGACGCGCGTTGTTAACCGCAAGATTCCCGGTTAGGTTTTCGACCAAAACCACCTCGCTTTTTTTACCTGCATAAATGGCGGTACCCTCTACGGCTTTCAATTTTTGAAGTGCAAAAACCTTCTCTCGTTCTTGGGTAAGCACTACTTCAGAGAGTTGTTGTTCCGCCAAAGGTTGTAATTCAAATCGAAGTGAAGTGGTTAAACTGAGGTCTATACTTTTCTCCAAAAGCCCATATTCCAAAGCAAAGACAATAATGTCATAGGACCCAGTTGCTATATTTTCAATGGTAAATTCCCCCTCTTTATTGGTAACTACCAAGGTTTGTGTCTGCTTAACGTATACTTCTGCGTCACTAATTGGTACACCTGTAATATCAGTAACTACACCTTGGATATTGTTTTGACCATTAAGGAACCCTACCAATAGGAGTAAACAAATTAGACTAAATGCCTTTAATTTCATCTTTAAAGGGGATTATCCATTTTTTATGACGAAACGATTCTTTTTCGTCGACTAAATTTACAGTGGGATCAATATAAGTGGTACTTCGTCGCCCATTTAGTGTTACATAGCTTTCCACATATATTTCAATGTTTTCGTGCCCTTGACCTTCAAAGTGTCTTTTTAAATAATGGGCATATTCCAAAATAAAATCTGGTTGAAAACTCATTTGTTTTTCCTGAAATGGCGTTAAGAAATCTGTATTATCGACATAAAACCATTTTCCCGATTGGCCGTCGACTATTTTAAACTGACAATAGCCTGCCTTTTCCATCAACATTACCCGCCACGAAAACCGATACCCTTCTTCGGTCCAGAACAGTTCCCCGGGGTAAGCCAAATAACGCCATGGGAGTAGCAACTGAATGGCAAAAAACAGTGTTACCGTTCCATAAATGACTTGTTTCCTAAATTTTGACTGTAAGCTGAATTGAAGTCCGTTATCAAAATCTTTCTTGTTGATCTTAAATAAAGAAGCCAAGCGCTGTAGTATCCTATGATGTACATCACCACTAAAAAACAGTAAGGAAGCAACAATCATGATGTAGGGAAACATCCCTATATCAAACAATACTCTTGTCATGATATGAAAAACAACAACAAAGAAAAAAGCAATCCATCGCGTGGGCTTATACAACAAGAAAAAGGGTATCGTTAAATCGTAAAAGGCACCAAACCAACTAAATGCATAATGCACTTCTCGATATCCTAATAATGCTCCTATGATCGGGATATCTACC
>JBCDGY010000376.1:0-2675 GCA_039414375.1 Bacteroidota bacterium
ATTGAGCCCAGGTTCATAGGAACAACTTAGATTTATTAATTTTGTTCTCTTAAAGATAATATAATATCTCTGTTCCACAACTCTTAATAGTTCTTAAAAAGGTTGGTTTCCACAAACAGTATTCTTCACATTGCCAAGCAGACCATCGAAAACGAGGGCAATGCGGTACTTGATTTAATCCCAAAGCTTGATCATCATTTTGAAGATGCAGTACAGGCCATTTTGCATTCAAAAGGGCGTGTGGTAGTTTCAGGTATAGGAAAAAGTGCGCTTATCGCTTCAAAAATTGTAGCCACTTTTAATTCTACAGGAACCCCTGCTATTTTTATGCATGCCGCAGATGCCATCCATGGAGATTTAGGAACGATCCAACGCCACGATGTGGTTATTTGTTTGTCCAAAAGCGGGAATACCGAAGAGATTAAAATGTTGATCCCGCTCATTAAGAGAGGCAATCACGTGCTTATCGGGATAACTGGTAATATGGACTCTACATTGGCGCAGCAGGCCGATCACGTTTTAAACACTTTTGTAGATAAAGAGGCCTGTCCTAACAATTTAGCGCCTACTACTAGCACTACCGCCCAGTTGGTCATGGGGGATGCACTCGCCATTTCGCTATTACAGTTACGAGGCTTTAGTAGTGAAGACTTTGCTAAGTTTCATCCCGGGGGCTCTTTGGGAAAACGCCTCTATTTGAGAGTTGCCGATATTGTGGGTAGTAATCAAAAACCTGCCGTACATGCAGATGCCAGTGTCAAAGAAGTTATTGTTGAAATTTCAGAAAAAATGCTGGGAGTAACTGCGGTGATAGACAATGATAAGGTAATTGGTATTGTAACTGATGGCGACATTAGGCGAATGCTCAATACTTATGATAACATTACCACTATTACCGCTAGGGATATTATGACTACCGGTCCTAAAACCATAAGTGCCGACGTACTCGCCGTAAAAGCATTGGAAGTTTTGCGCAAGCATGGTATCTCACAACTATTGGTGTTAGAAGGCGAAGCCTATTTAGGCGTAGTACACCTGCATAACCTGATCAAAGAAGGAATTACCTAATGGACAAAACGATCAAAGACCCTAATGAAATGTCCTTCTTGGACCATTTGGAAGAACTGCGGTGGCATTTAATTCGTTCAACGCTGGCCGTCGTAATCATTGGGTGTATAGCCTTTGTAATGCGCGGTTTTATTTTTGACACAATCATTTTTGCCCCTAAAAACCTTAGTTTTCCTACCTATCGCTTTTTCTGTTCCATAGCCACTTTTTTTAATATTGATTCAGAATTTTGCGGGGAGTCTTTACCCTTTACCATCCAAAGTCGATTGATGGCTGGGCAATTTTCAGCACATATTTGGACGTCCATTTGGGCTGGTGTTATTATTGGGTTTCCATATATTCTTTGGGAGCTATGGCGGTTTATAAGTCCTGGGCTTTACGAAAAAGAACGAAAGCACTCTAGAGGCTTTATCTTGATAGCATCCCTACTCTTTTTTCTAGGGGTCACTTTTGGCTATTATGTCGTAGCGCCGCTGTCCATTAACTTTTTAGGCACCTATCAAGTAAGCAAAGAAGTAACGAACGAAATTGACTTGGCTTCTTATATTGGTACTGTACGCGCTGCCGTTATCGCTTGCGGAATTATGTTTGAACTCCCTATCGTCATTTATTTTTTGACCAAAGTAGGTCTGGTAACCCCGGAATTAATGAAAAAATACCGCAAGATTGCCTTAGTTATCGTATTGATCTTATCCGCCGTTATTACTCCTCCTGATGTGACTAGCCAGATTGTGGTTGCTATTCCAGTACTATTGCTATACCAAATTAGTATCTATATCTCTAAGGTGGTGGTTAAAAAGGAGCAAAAGCGAGAAAAGGCTTTGAAAAAGATTTAGATCGCCGATACCTTATAAATATCAGATTTTGAACAGTAAAAAGAGACGACTTCTGCCTTTAAATGGCATAGTACTTTGTACGACCATCAATAGTAATCTGAAACCTTTGTAAAAGAGATAAAAAGAGACCTTTGCAGAATGGGTAAAAAAGTGATATTCAATCCAAACTATGGAAAATTTCGTCCTTCTTAAAAATTTTAAGTCCTCACAACCAGGAGGTTGCTCCGGGTTAAAATTTCATCGGGCGTCAAACTTTCCACATACTTTGAATTTTACAAAGGTCTCAAAAAAGCAGTACGCTATCTGAACTATGAAAAATTGCTGACTTCCAAAAATTTTAAATTTTCACAATCAAAAGGTCGTAGGAAGCTAAGATTGCGTCGAGCCACGAACTTTCTGAATACTTTAAATTTTGTAAAGGTCTCAACCCATAATTTATAAGTAGTTTTACACTAGAGATATGATTTTACGAGCCGAAAATATTATGAAGGCCTACCGGGGCCGCAAAGTAGTAAAGGGTATTTCCTTGGAGGTACGCCAAGGTGAAATCGTAGGGCTCTTAGGACCTAATGGTGCTGGAAAAACCACCTCCTTTTACATGATTGTAGGTTTAATTAAACCCAACGGGGGGCAGATTTTCCTAAACGACATGGAGATTACCAATTTTCCCATGTACCAGCGTGCCCAAAATGGCATTGGCTATTTGGCCCAGGAAGCCTCTGTTTTCAGAAAATTAAGTATAGAAGATAATATTTTAAGTGTGCTACAAAC
>JBCDGY010000377.1:0-2655 GCA_039414375.1 Bacteroidota bacterium
GGAAGCTTTGGAGAAAGACACTCAGGTTTGGATGAGCCATAGTGATACTATTAAAGAGCTCCCAGAGCATGGGGTATTGCTTGCAAGTACCGCAGATGTGGCTAACGCTGCTTTTAGAATAGATGGCGAGACTACCTATGGTATTCAATTTCACCCAGAAGTATACCACACCAAGCAGGGCACACAGCTGTTGCAGAATTTTTTAGTGACCATTGCAGGGTTGCAACAAGAATGGACTCCGAGTGCCTTTGTAGAAACCACCGTTCAAGATCTTCGCCATACGGTAGGAGACGATCACGTGATATTAGGGTTGTCTGGTGGAGTGGACAGTAGCGTTGCTGCCATGTTATTACATCAAGCCATTGGCGAAAGGCTTCATTGTATTTTTGTGAATAATGGCCTACTACGTAAAAATGAGTATAGCTCCGTATTAGAGCAGTACCAAGGCTTAGGCCTTAATGTTAAAGGGGTAGACGCCTCGGCACGCTTTTTGAAAGCGCTAAAAGGGGAAAGTGATCCAGAGAAAAAACGAAAAATCATAGGTGGCGTTTTTATAGAAGTTTTTGAAGATGAATCTCAAAAGGTAGGACAAGCGAAGTGGTTGGCACAAGGGACGATCTATCCAGATCGAATTGAATCTGTATCTGCTTCTGGAGGCCCTTCGGTAACCATAAAAAGTCATCATAATGTGGGGGGGCTACCAGATTATATGAAATTGGATATTGTAGAACCGCTAAAACTATTATTTAAAGACGAGGTACGGCGCGTAGGGCGCAGTTTAGGAATGCCTGAAGCTATTTTAGGTAGACATCCATTCCCCGGGCCAGGGCTTGGTATTCGTATTCTTGGGGATATTACCGCTGAAAAAGTGTCTATGTTACAAGAAGTAGATGCTATTTTTATTGAAGGTCTTAAGGAACATGACTTATATGATAGCGTATGGCAAGCTGGGGCAGTGCTACTGCCTGTTAATAGCGTAGGGGTAATGGGCGACGAGCGCACCTATGAAAAGTGCGTAGCACTAAGGGCCGTAGAAAGTACTGATGGGATGACGGCGGACTGGGTCAACCTCCCTTATGAATTTTTACAAAAAGTGTCCAATACAATAATCAATAGGGTAAAAGGCGTTAACAGAGTGGTTTATGACATAAGTTCTAAGCCACCTGCAACAATAGAATGGGAATGAAAAAATTAGGCATATTAATCGGCTTAGTAACCGTTTTCTGGTTCGCCAAAATACCATTTGCTTTTGCACAAGAGCGTTGGGTGGAACATACCGTGCAAGAAGGAGAAACCTTATACAGTATTGCCAAACAATACCGAGTAACACCCTATGCCATTCTACAAAAGAATGAGGAAGTTAAAAGTGTCAGTGATTTAAAGCCGGATACCATTTTGATAATTCCAGTTCGTGATAGTAATGCCGCTTTACCTCCCCCTGAAAAGAAATTCGTACCGGAAGAGGCAACACAGCAACAGTTGGAGCCGGAGCGCTTCCTTACCCATTTGGTAAAACGCAAGGAAACCCTTTTTAGCCTTACGCAACAATATGAGGTTACTGAAGATCAGATCAAGCGCTACAATACCGACTTATACGCCAATCCACTACAGGTTGGGATGGTACTCAAAATACCCCAATACCCAGAGGTAGCAGAAGAACAACCTTTGGATTTTGAAGTATATACGGTACAACCTCTAGAAACCCGTTGGAGCATTGCTCATAAATATGGGATCACTGTGGATAGTCTGTTGTTGCTAAATCCAGAACTACCTAAAAGCTCTAATTATTTAGCAGTAGGTGAGCAGTTGCGCCTGCCTAGACCTAAAGGAGATAGCTTAAAAGATCAAGAAGTGACCTTGTTTCAATCTTACACAGTACCTAAGTCGATTGGATTGTTCCGTATTAGTCAGAATTTTGGTATTTCTGTCGATTCTGTTATGGCGCTTAATCCGGAGATTAAAGAAATTGGGGGACTCCGAGAGGGTATGGTACTGCGACTGCCAAAGCAACAGGCAACTACTAATGATATCAATACCGAAAACTATATTTACTACCAAGTCAAACCCAAGCAAAATATTTTCAGGCTTACTCGAAACCTCGGGATATCACGAGATTCTTTGTTTCTTTTAAATCCTGAACTTGAAAATGGCCTTAAGTCCGGTATGGTGCTTAAACTACCTAAAGAGAAAAAGGGTGAGCTAAAGGTGAAAAATGCCTTGGTGCTGGATCAATTTAACCTGGCGGATAGTATTAACCGTAATCTCGCGCCGAACGTTATGTTTCTCCTGCCTTTTCGTTTGGATCGCATTGACTTTAAAAATGCTGAGAAGACTGAGAATCAGATTGCCTCTAGAAAGGATATTACCTATGCCATGGGGCTGTATTCTGGCTCCTTGGTTGCTATCGATTCGCTGAAAAAAATGGGCGTATCCATAAAGGCTACCGTTGTGGATACTGAGAGAAGTTTGGATAAGGTAAAGGCGGTTTTGGACAAGTGTCCTTGGTATGAGGTAGATGCTATCCTGGGTCCGGTAGACCCCACTCTTTTGCCTGAAATAGCGGTGCGTGCGAATACCTATAATGTTCCTGTTATGTCGCCTTTTGCATCTGAAAGCGCAGTAAGCTTGGGGAATGTGTTTTTTTCTAATCCTTCC
>JBCDGY010000378.1:0-2651 GCA_039414375.1 Bacteroidota bacterium
ATCGAAGTCTACGACATGGTCGTGAACAACGACGGAGTCCCTACGAAAGGACTCTTACTCGGGAGCACGGTCCTCTCCGGGCCCGAAGAGCTCATTCCCACATATAATCTAGGATAAAACATTTTCTTTACCTCTAAGATTTCTACACTCTCATAGTTTCCACTAAAACTCAATAGTTGCATCACAAAAAAATTCCCTTCCATATCAATAAAAAATGCTCTGTAAAAGTAATTTTTGAGATAGGTCACGAAGGCATAAATAGATAAAACTCCGAAGCCAATGAAAACAAAAAAACCCATTGCATTCGCCTGTAAAAGTATTGCAAAAACAAATATGCTCATAACCGATATTTCGAGTAAAAAAACTCTTTTTACCTTTTTAAATGATGATATTGACTCCATATTTTAATTCTCAATCATGAATCCAAGTTTTAAAGTACCTTCTATACCATACCATATTCCAAACCCAGGGCTAATATCGAGTCCAATAAAAGTTGAATGTTGTTTTCCATGGTTGTCAGCATAAGCTCCATATAAATACTCAGCCGTTAATACTTCGTAACCTACAGCACCTCCTATCTGCCAATTTCCATCGGGATTATCGATTATAGAAATACTAGCACCTACTTTTGCACCTATACCAATTGTAAATTCTTTGTCATGGTTTTCAACACCTCTTTTAACTAATCCTCCGCTTCTATTAGTATAGGTTGCTGACCATGGAATTTGTTTGTCTGTTGCTATTTCTAATCCGTATGATTTGTTGAGTTTGACTTCGAGAGGAGCACCTTTCATAGTATTTACAGATGCTTCAAAGTAACCATATTTTTCCCATAACTTAGCCCACCAGTAACCTTTCGGAAAGCCTCTCTGAAGCGCATCTTTAAATTTATCCTCTGGATTAGAGTTTGGTACCGTTCCTGGGTTTCTCGGAGTAATATCTTGTAAAAATGAAAGACTTAGACCCCTCATTCTAAAAGGACCAACATCTTTAAGATTTGGAGCAGTAACTACCACTTCTTGTAGCTGTTGTACAGCTGATGTGTCACAACCATCAGGACAATCTGTCATTCCTCCCGTAGGATCAGTAAGTGCAGGATTGTTCCCCATGGCAAGATATGGAGAAGCGAACTCTCCCATGGGATCAGTGGTAAGCCACCGTCCGATACGAGAATCGTACATCCTTAGCTGGAACGCTTCTTTCCCAGTCTCAGGGTCTTTTTTGGCATACTGGCCTTGGTATCCGTAGCGATACTGATTAGCATCTTTCAGATTTCTTCCTGGCATGAGCATGCCAAAAGGATAGTAGTCGCTGTAGCCCTCTAAGGTAGCGTCGTTCCCAGCTTTAGAGAAGAGCGCACGAACGTTTCCGAGGTGGTCAGTAAGCTCATAAACGTATTGTTTCCCTTCGGCTCCGCTCAAGGAACTGTTATAGGCCACACCAATACGGCCAGCGCCGTAGATGGGTTGCTCCGCTAATGCTATACTACCTGAATAGTCGTTATAGATAGCCATTACTTGGCCAGCGATGTCTCGGACGTAGTAAGTAGTAGCCTGCAAACTGCCGTCTACGTAGCTTTCTTTTTTGGTTCTATGGTTTCTATCGTTGTAAAAGAACTTCACCAGGGCCTGGTTGTTTTTCCGCACCTCAGTCACCAAGCCACTGGCGTTATAAAAATACTGAATTCCCTCGGATACATTTTCTGTTAACTGTCCGATATCATTATACACATAGTTATCACCATTTTGGTCTATAATGTCTTCGGCATTAGCCGCATCTCCAGCGCTATCGGCTACCCGCAATAATTGGTTGGGCTTGTCTGGCTTATAAGCATAGCTTAAGTTGTCCATGGCATTGGCACCATTTTGGCCACCCTTATTTCTAGTCAGCGTTTGGATGTTGCCATTGGCATCATAGCTAATATTACTTACATCATAATCGCCTTCGGAAATCATACCGCCGCCATTGCCATTAGGGTTAATCTTTATGGTAATGGAACTCCCATTTTGGGCGTGGAAGCCCGGCTTTTAAGTTAGAGTAGCTTAGACTTTACGGGGCAAGTACGGCACGAGTTACAAACTCGCGCCAGCGGGGGATAAAAGGACAAACTGCTTTAGGAATTGCCATTGCAATGACCATTACCTTTTGTGCTACTGCATACGCCTTTTGCAACTACAAACTCTTCTTTAAATACTAAAACCACAACTACAAAGCTGTGGCTTTATCCTTAAATTTTCCTTCCTTATATAGTAAGGCACAAGCGCGACGCCTGTCTGCCGACAAGGCAGGCTCGCGCCAGCGTGGGGGAATCGTGCGGAAGCGGGGGTCAGCGGATAAACTAACTTTTTAATAAGCCAACTAAAATCAATGAAAGAAAACACAGTAACAAAGCAGAAAAATGTAAAATTCTAAGAATCAAAAAATTCTTAATCTTGGATTTGATTTCTTGTTGGTCAACTATTTTGTAATCAGTTTTTAATCTTTTTATTGGCACGGCCCAAACAAACCTATCTTGAGGGTATATTTCTCTATATAAAGTAATAGATCTATCCATAAACCTTAAAACCAAGGCAACTATGAAGAAAAATACTGGAATCAAATTGATCATGGAATTAATTTTTTCTGATATAATCAATTGTATTAGTAATTTG
>JBCDGY010000379.1:0-2637 GCA_039414375.1 Bacteroidota bacterium
GAGGAGGCCATTGCATTTGAAGAGCAATATGGCGCTCACAATTATCATCCTTTACCTGTTGTATTGCAAAGCGGTAAAGGCGTTCACGTTTGGGATGTTGAAGGACGTCAGTATTATGATTTTCTTTCGGCTTATTCCGCAGTCAACCAAGGGCATTGTCACCCTAAAATTATTGAAGCCCTAAAAGTTCAAGCAGAAAAACTTACGCTAACTTCCCGTGCTTTTTACAACGATCTTTTAGGTCGTTACGAAAAGTTCGCCACGGAATTTTTCGGTTTTGATCGTCTTTTGCCCATGAACACCGGAGCTGAGGCGGTGGAGACTGCTTTAAAAATTGCGCGAAAATGGGGCTATGAGAAAAAGGGAATACCTCAAAATCAAGCAAAGATTATTGTTTGCCACAACAATTTTCACGGGCGTACGATATCCATTATTTCTGCTTCAAATGATCCTGTGGCTACGGAAAACTTTGGTCCTTTTACACCTGGCATTGTCCCCATACCTTACAACAATTTGGAGGCACTAGAAGCCGTATTGGCTACAGACCATGTGGCGGCCTTTTTGGTAGAGCCCATTCAAGGAGAAGCAGGAGTGTTTGTGCCTAACGCGGGATATCTGGAACAGGCATTCGCGTTGTGCAAGGCGAATAATGTATTGTTTATAGCAGACGAAGTACAAACTGGGATTGCTAGAACAGGACGTTTGCTAGCTACTTGCGGAAATTGTAGCTGTCCAGATAAAAATTGTTCTGGAACCCCGGCCGTAAAACCAGATATTCTAATCTTAGGAAAAGCTATTTCTGGCGGTGTTTTTCCGGTATCAGCAGTGTTGGCTAACAATGCTGTTATGGAGGTCATTAAACCTGGGAATCACGGTTCTACCTTTGGGGGTAATCCATTGGCGTGTGCAGTAGCCATGGCGGCCCTAAAAGTGGTTAAAGAAGAAGGTTTGGCCGAAAATGCAGATCGACTAGGGAGGCGGTTTCGAGAGGCCATGTCTCAATTAAAAGAAGAAACAGACCTTATTGTCGCAGTTCGCGGTAAAGGGTTGCTCAACGCGATTGTTATCAATGATACGGAAGATAGTAGTACTGCTTGGAACATTTGTGTCGCCCTAAAAGAGAATGGTCTTTTGGCTAAGCCCACCCATGGTAATATTATCCGCTTTGCGCCTCCGTTGGTAATGACAGCATCGCAGTTGGAAGATTGTATTACGATAATTCGAAATACGATTTTGGCTTTTGAGGCTTAGGCAGGTATGCTCAGGGTTAAGGAATCGAAGTACCATTTTTGGCATTGCGACGTAACTGCCGTTGTATTTTTTTGATGGCAGATTCAATAGATTTTTCGGGTTCGATAATGTTGTATTCCCCCCAGAACTGAGGGTCCGAAAAACCTAAAGCCTCGTCGTTGAGAATAATGGATCGCTTTATGCGGTCCTTTCCTTTTGGAAAAACATTTTGTGTGTTCCGTTTCCAGTCCGTGACGGCCATTTCCGCAGTCATGCTATAAACAGAGTTAAATAGCCTTCCTTTCCAATCTACCTTGAATTCCATCAAAACGTTACTGTAACCATAATACCATTTCCCGCCTTTTTCCCGATAGTCAACTCTGTAAGCCACCTCGGTTGGCCAAACCGCTACTTTGGCTGGTTTTTTCCGAACAAACAAACGGGCAGCCATTTCTTTGTCGGTAATGTTAAGCTTGTATACCGCACTGGTTAATGTTTTATTTTCAATATCAATAAATAGTTTTCCCATATATAGGGGGCGTACTATGGAGGGAAGTTGTGAAAAGTTGATCACGTATACTAAGCGATCGTTGATATACGTTGATCGCTCAAAGTCAAACTGATATTCTTCAATGGAGCCATCTTCAAAAATGAAAGAGGGATATTTCATCAAATCCACGTATAGCGCATTGAAGGGGCCTCCTTGAAGCTTTAAAGCTACCGTATCTAATTTGCTATAGTCGGTACTTTTTCTGGCTTTGTATAGTTCAATAGCATCTGCTCTGTTGGTTGCATAAGGTGTTTTATAAATATTGACTACAGCCTCAGCTAAGGAAACATTTTTCTTTCGTTTTTTAATCGTCTCGCGGTAAAAAGCGGTCATAAGGATATTCTCGCCTAGGTAATTCTCACCTTTACTTCGTAACACTTCCTTTATGAGCGCTTCGGCATTTTTTGCTACATCAATTTTTACTTCATCCAATTGGGTTACCGATACTTCTAGCTTTACTTGATTATCTCCAGTTTTCAATGTTGCTAAGGGCAAGCTTTTATTCTCGTAGCCCAAAAAGGCAAAGACGACTTGTGCGGTTTGTAGTGCTGTAGGCACTTTTAGAGAAAATTCTCCTTCTGTATTAGATACCGTGCTGATATTGGTACCCTCGATACTTATGGAAGCTAGGGGTAAAGGTCGGTTGCTACCTGCTTCTAATACCGATCCCCGATAGGTTACATAGTTCTCTTGTGCTCCCGGTTGCGCATGGGTTGGCATACAGCTTACTACTGTTAATATGACAAAGGGGAGACAACGACTAATAAGGGGAATAGATATCGCTTTCAAGATCATAAGTGCTGTTTAGTAACAAGATACGGGAAAAAGTATCGATATGCTGTTAAGGGGACTTAAAA
>JBCDGY010000380.1:0-2628 GCA_039414375.1 Bacteroidota bacterium
AAGTATTCCGCTCTATTGCTGATGCTTCTCGTAATGTATTGCGACTCAATTATTTTTTCAAGCTCTACAATTTCATAGGCGAGGTTTTTTTCTTCGTTTTGAATGGCCATCTCTTTAGACTTATCCAAAATCCGCAGACTTTGTTTGTATAAACCTTTATGGTACAAGATGGAGGCAAAGTCTAGTTGTTCTCTAATTTGAAGCCTAACATTTTGGTGGGAAGGATTCAGTTTTAGACTGATTAAAATTTGTTTGTAGAGATGTGCTTTAACGTTAGCGAGCTGTTGCTTTTTTATAATACCATCTCCAAGGATAGCGGCTTCGTCGTAGGTTTTAGCTTTGTCAAGAAAATTGAAGAGGTGTAAAAATTTTGAGTCTTGATTGATGTCAAGACGACCTACAAACAACTTGAATTGGCGCTTCTCCGATTTAGTCAGCGATTTTATGAGAAGAAACAAATGGTCTTTAACCTCCTTAGTCATCAATCAAAATATATAATAAAAACCTGATAAACAGGTAGATATAATCAAAAAACGTTCTTGAACATCGTAAACTGTGTTCAAACAAAAAATCTAACTCAAACACCAAAGTATAAATTCGTAATGCAACTGAAAAAAATATTTTAACAAATGTCTAGTCAAAGCGTTCAAATATTCGATACAACACTGCGAGATGGAGAGCAAGTTCCTGGCTGCAAGCTCAATACAAAACAAAAATTAGTCATTGCAGAGCAGCTAGATGAATTGGGAGTTAATGTTATAGAAGCTGGATTTCCAGTTTCAAGCCCAGGTGATTTTAATTCTGTAGTTGAAATCTCAAAATTGGTAAAAAACGCAACGGTTTGCGGTTTAACCCTAGCTGTCGAAAATGATATTAAAGTAGCTGCTGAAGCACTAAAAGATGCAAAATATCCTAGGATACACACCGGTATTGGAACTTCGGATTCACATATTAAGCACAAATTCAATTCTGATAGGGAAACTATTCTTAAACGCGCTCACGAGGCGGTTTCTTTTGCTAAGTCGTTTGTTGAAGACGTAGAATTCTATGCTGAGGACGCAGGCAGAACGGATAATGAGTTTTTGGCGCGTGTTTGCGAAATTGCCATAAAAGCTGGTGCTACGGTATTAAACATTCCTGATACAACTGGCTACTGCTTGCCAAGCGAATATGGTGCTAAAATAAAATACCTTAAAGAAAATGTAAAAGGTATTGAAAAGGCTATCTTGTCATGTCACTGCCACAATGATTTGGGTTTGGCTACTGCTAATTCTATTGAGGGTGTTATCAATGGTGCAAGGCAGATAGAATGTACTATTAACGGAATTGGAGAGCGCGCAGGAAATACGGCTTTAGAGGAGGTTGTCATGATTTTAAAACAACACCCGTATTTAAATCTTGATACCTCAATAAAAACTGAGCGCCTTTATAGCATGAGTCAGTTAGTGAGTGAAAACATGGGTATTTATACCCAGCCAAACAAAGCAATTGTTGGTGCCAACGCTTTTGCACATAGTTCCGGGATTCATCAGGACGGCGTGATAAAAAACCGCGCTACTTATGAGATTATCGACCCAAAAGATGTCGGCGTTACAGATTCTGCTATTGTATTGACGGCTAGAAGTGGCCGTGCTGCATTGGCTTATAGAGCTAAAAAGGTAGGGTACGACTTAACCAAATTACAATTGGATGAAGTATATGCCAATTTCCTCAATTTTGCAGATAGAAAAAAGGAGATAGACGATAATGACATTCATCAAATTATCGAATCCAGTGAGGCTTACCGACAAATTATTTCAGCTTAGATGAGTAAGAAAACATTATTCGATAAGGTTTGGGATTCACACGTGGTCAGCAGTATCGAGAATGGCCCTCAGATTTTATATATAGACCGGCATTTAATACACGAAGTAACAAGTCCTCAGGCTTTCAATGAATTGGAGAGTCGAGGAATTCCCATTTTTAGGCCAAATCAGATCGTAGCAACTGCAGATCATAATACGCCAACTTTAAATCAGGATCAACCTATTAAAGATGCCTTGTCTCGCAAGCAATTGGAACAACTTTCTCAGAATTGCAAAAAGAACAACATCACCTTGTATGAACTCGGGCACAAGTACAATGGGATTGTTCATGTCATGGCACCAGAATTAGGGATTACCCAACCCGGTATTACTATGGTGTGCGGTGATAGCCATACATCAACTCATGGCGCATTTGGCGCCATTGCTTTTGGTATTGGAACAAGTCAAGTAGCCCAAGTGTTTGCAAGTCAATGCTTATTGATTAAAAAACCAAAAAGCCTAAGGGTAACCGTTAAAGGCACACTAAAAAAGGGAGTACTCCCAAAAGATGTCATCCTGTATATCATTTCTAAACTAGGAACCAACTCAGGCACTGGTTACTTCTGCGAATATGCTGGAAGTGTCTTTGAAAACATGAGTATGGAAGGTCGTATGACTGTATGTAATATGAGTATAGAAATGGGGGCTCGCGGGGGTATGATTGCACCAGATGAAACTACTTTTAATTACATAAAAGGACGCGAATTTGCACCAAAAGGTAAAGCTTTTGAAGAGAAAGTGGCGTATTGGAAAACCTTACCAACCGATGAGGGTGCTATTTTCG
>JBCDGY010000381.1:0-2622 GCA_039414375.1 Bacteroidota bacterium
AAAAGTAAAATGGTGGCTTTTTTATGATGAAAATGAAAAAATCAACCACAAATGTCAGTTAAAGGACGGCATTAAAAATGGCTATTGTTTGAAATACGTAAATGAAAAATTAAAATCTGCTGAAAAATTTAAAAATGGAAAAAAAATAAAGGAATGGTATAGTTTTGGAAGCTTAAAACGGGAGAATAAACTTTCTGACCTTAGATAATGGCAAAAGATATAAGGGTCATCATTCCTGCCTTCAACGAAGAAGAGTCCATTTCAAAAGTCATTGCTGAAATTCCTAAATCGGTCACGGAAATTATTGTGGTGAACAACAATTCCACTGATAATACCGTTAACAAAGCGTTAAAGGCTGGGGCTACAGTATTAACCGAAAAGCGGAAAGGATATGGCCATGCTTGCCTTTGTGGATTAAATTATTTGGCCAAACAATCCAAACCGCCCGATATTATCGTATTTCTGGATGGGGACTATTCCGATTATCCAGAAGATATGGACCAATTGATAGCCCCCATAGCAAACGAAAATATGGACCTCGTAATTGGCGCACGAACTAAAGCACTTAGAGAACCAGGAGCAATGACCCCACAGCAACTTTTTGGGAATGCGCTGGCCACTTTCTTAATGCGTTTATTTTTTGGGGCTCGTTTTACCGATTTAGGACCTTTTAGGGCCATTAAATACGAAAAGCTCAAAGAATTGCAAATGCAAGACAAAACCTACGGCTGGACCGTAGAAATGCAGCTCAAAGCACTTCGTAAAAAACTGGCTTACAAAGAAGTACCCGTACGCTACAAACGTAGAATTGGGGTCTCAAAAGTTTCAGGAACGGTAAAAGGTACTATATTTGCTGGCATCAAAATTCTAACTTGGATCTTTAAATACAGTGTAAAATGATAATCGGCCTAACCATCGCTTACCTCATCATTGCCATCTATAGCATCGCCTTGATGTTGATTTTCTTTTACAGTCTAGCACAACTTAATTTATTGATCAACTACCTCACCTACAAAAAACGGAATGAAGAGGCACCCAAATACAATCTATTGGATCCTCGGGAAATTCCGCACGTGACTATCCAGTTGCCCGTATACAACGAAGAATATGTGATGCAGCGATTGTTAGAGAACATCGCTAAAATAGAATATCCTAAAAGCAAGTTAGAGATTCAGGTATTGGACGATTCCACCGATGAAACGGTTATCGACACCGCTAAGCAAGTGGCAGAATTGCAAGAAACTGGTTTAGACATCCAGCATATCCGTCGCGAAAATCGCGTGGGCTTCAAAGCAGGAGCATTAAAAGAAGGGCTTGCGATGGCAAAAGGAGAATTTGTGGCCATATTTGATGCCGATTTTATGCCAGAAAGCGATTGGCTAAAAAAGACTGTTCCTTACTTTAAGGATCCTGAAATTGGTGTTGTACAAACCCGTTGGGGACATATCAATCGGGATTATTCTACCCTCACCAAAATACAAGCCTTTGCACTCGATGCGCATTTTACTTTAGAACAAGTGGGTAGGAACTCGAAAGGGCACTTTATCAACTTCAATGGTACTGCTGGCATTTGGAGAAAACAATGCATTTTAGATGCTGGTAATTGGGAAGGAGACACCCTAACTGAAGATTTGGATCTAAGCTATCGTGCGCAATTAAAAAATTGGAAGTTCAAATATTTGGAAGACGTAGAAACACCCGCAGAGCTTCCTGTTGTTATGAGTGCCGCCCGTTCACAACAATTCCGTTGGAATAAAGGTGGGGCCGAAAACTTCCGCAAAACAGTAACGAGTGTACTCACTGCTAAAAACATTGATTTTAAAACCAAGTTTCATGGGGTAATGCACCTGCTTAATAGCTCCATGTTTCTCTGCGTGTTTTTGGTTTCTGTTTTGAGTATTCCAATGTTATACATCAAAAACACTTATGGCCATTTGGCATGGGTTTTTGAGGTAACCAGCTTTTTTATCGTAAGTACCATTATTCTCTTTTTCTGCTATTGGTATACTTACCGTAGCATGCAAGGCGGTGGCTTTGATAAGTTTGTAGACTACATCAAGTTGTTTTTTACCTTTTTCTCTGTAGCGCTAGGGTTGTCTTTGCACAACTCCATTGCGGTACTTGAAGGGCACTTGGGCAAGAGAAGTGAATTCGTTCGAACACCAAAGTTCAACATCAACAACTTAACCGATAGTTGGAAAGGCAATAAGTACATTGCAAAGAAGCTGTCACCCAATATGGTTTTAGAATTTGCCTTGATGCTCTATTTCCTTTTTGGTATGTATAGCGCAGTGCCGCTAAATGACTATGGCCTGTTTCCTTTCCATTTGATGTTGTTTTTAGGATTTGGATTTGTCTTTTTCAAAAGCTTAATGGCCAAGGCTTAGTTTCGATGCCGCTACTCAAATTCGATTGCACCGAACATCTGAATTTAAAACAAGGGACGCTTGCAATTGTATCCCCTGCACTATGCGTTTGATCATTAGGGATGTCATCACAAGACAAGATCACTGCACAACTTCAAAAACCAGTATCTACAGTCGTTTTTTTCGTTGCTAGCGCAATTTGTTATCTCAATTTTGCCTACTTAGTAATCCGCGAGCACTTTAAGCTACGACGTGT
>JBCDGY010000382.1:0-2604 GCA_039414375.1 Bacteroidota bacterium
GATATGCCTTGTCCACTAAACTAATGTTTTTGGTAACCCCCCGTTCTTTATCCTTAGCGAGATGCAAAGATTTTTTAAAATTATCTGCAAATCTTTTGGCTAGATTGGTGTTCTTAGCGGAGTAAGCGTGATTCCAATCATTGAAATAGAGCACAGGTAGTAGGATGTTGTCTGATGAATTGTAATAGGTAAATTTTTGTGTAATACTAATTTCATTGGTGAGACCATTTAAGTTGGCCTCAATCATATTTTTATGGGTTTGAGAATTTAGTACAAAAAGGTTGGCCAATAAAAACGGCCATATCAAAAAACGAGAAGTACAGAAAGGTTTCAAAGCTTAAATTAGCTAAAAGTTCGGAGTAAGTGTTTGTCCCTTATAAAAGGCGTCTATCCATTTAACAACCTCTTCCTCGGTATCAACAAGTTTGATGAGATCTAAATCTTCCGGGCTAATGTTACCTTCGTCGAGCATTACCTGCTTGATCCAATCTAACAAGCCTTCCCAAAAGTGTTTCCCTACCAGAATAATAGGAAAGTGTTGTATTTTATGGGTTTGAATTAAAGTCATGGCCTCAAACAGCTCATCCATAGTACCGAACCCTCCAGGCATCACTACAAAACCCTGGGAATATTTTACGAACATCACTTTTCGAACAAAGAAGTAGTCAAAATCCAGACTTTTATCAGAGTCAATGAAGGGGTTGTCGTGTTGTTCAAAAGGTAGATCGATATTTAGACCTACCGATGTCCCACCGGCCAAACTAGCCCCCTTATTACCGGCTTCCATAATTCCTGGACCTCCTCCGGTGATAACACCATAACCTGCTTCCGCAATACTTTTAGCAATATTTACAGCTAGATCGTAGTATTTTTCACCAGGTTTGGTTCTTGCAGAACCAAAAATAGAAACGCAAGGCCCGATTAAGCTCATTTTTTCAAAGCCATTGACGAACTCTCCCATGATTTTGAAGAGGGCCCATGAGTCGTTGGTTTTAATCTCATTCCAGCCTTTATGATGCTTTTGGTTTCTCATACTTATGAATTTCATAGGGCTCGCGCCATATTTTTTTTGGATTGTTCCAATTCCTTTTTTAAAAAACGTGCGGTATGACTCTTTTCGTCTTTGGCTACTTGTTCTGGGGTGCCTTTCGCCACAATCATGCCTCCACCTCGGCCGCCTTCGTATCCAATATCAATAATGTGATCCACCATTTTTATTACATCCATATTATGTTCTATCACCAATACCGTGTTTCCTTTGTCTACCAATTGCTGTAAAACTTCCATAAGCACTCGGATATCTTCAAAATGGAGTCCCGTTGTTGGTTCGTCTAAAATGTAAAAAGTATTTCCGGTGTCTCTTTTGGATAGTTCCGTGGCCAGTTTTACCCGTTGTGCCTCACCGCCAGAGAGGGTAGTGGATTGTTGACCTAGTGAGATATACCCCAAGCCTACATCTTGAATGGTCTTTAGCTTTCGATGTATTTTAGGAATGTTTTCAAAAAAGTCTACGGCTTCATTGATTGTCATTTCTAACACATCTGCTATGGATTTTCCTTTGTATCTAATTTCAAGAGTTTCGCGATTAAAGCGTTTGCCGTGACAGGTTTCGCATTCTACATAAACATCCGGTAAAAAATTCATTTCAATCACCCTTAACCCTCCACCTTGGCAGGTTTCGCAGCGCCCTCCTTGCACATTAAAACTAAATCTCCCGGGTTTGTATCCTCGGATAGTTGCCTCTGTCGTTTTAGCGAACAACGACCGTATTTCACTAAAAACGCCGGTATAAGTAGCTGGATTAGAACGCGGAGTTCTCCCAATAGGGGATTGGTTGATGTCGATGACCTTATCGATATGTTCAAGGCCCGTTATTTTTTTAAAAGGCATGGGTTTTTTAACACCATTAAAATAGTGGGCATTCATAATGGGGTATAGCGTTTCGTTAATCAGGGTGGACTTCCCACTTCCTGAAACTCCTGTTACGCCAATCATCGTACCTAAGGGAAACTGTGCGGTAACATTCTTTAAGTTGTTTCCAGTACATCCACTTAGTGTGATTTTTTTGCCAGTACCTTTTCGTCGCTTCTTAGGAATCG
Organism: Bacteroidota bacterium; assembly: GCA_039414375.1. Lineage (GTDB taxonomy): Bacteria > Bacteroidota > Bacteroidia > Flavobacteriales > Flavobacteriaceae > Croceivirga. The sequence continues at coordinate 2,100 of JBCDGY010000382.1, forward strand.
CGATCTCTTTTTGTCCAACGATATACGCTGCCGTAAGGGTATCTTGTTGGGGGAGTAGGGAAGGGGGACCTTCAGAGATAATTTGTCCACCATGTTTTCCAGCGCGTGGGCCAATGTCAATAACGTGATCGGCCTGTTCTATCATATCACGGTCGTGTTCTACTACGATAACTGAGTTGCCAATGTCGCGAAGCGCAGTTAAAGAATTGATTAATCGTTCGTTGTCGCGTTGGTGTAATCCGATACTAGGCTCGTCTAAAATATATAGAACCCCTACGAGTTGAGATCCGATTTGTGTGGCAAGCCTGATGCGTTGGGACTCCCCGCCAGAAAGGGTTTTGGAACCCCTATTTAAGGAGAGGTAGTCTAAGCCAACATCCAATAAAAAACCAATTCGCGTTTTTATTTCTTTAATAATTTCAGCAGCAATCTGCTTTTGATTGCCGGTTAAAGTGGTCTCTAGGTCCTCAAAAAAGTGGGCTAGTTCGGCAATATCCATTTGCGC
>JBCDGY010000383.1:0-2579 GCA_039414375.1 Bacteroidota bacterium
AATATTGCGACAACCACAGATAATCTTTGGTTGCGATGGGCAGCCTTGCTACACGATATTGGAAAAGCCCCCACCAAACGCTTTCATAAAAAAATTGGGTGGACTTTTCACAACCATGAGTTTGTGGGCAGTAAAATGGTGTATCGCCTTTTTAAAAGATTGCGCATGCCATTGAATGATAAGATGACTTTTGTACAAAAAATGGTACTCCTTAGTTCTCGGCCTATTGTCCTTTCAGAAGATCATGTGACTGATGCCGCAGTACGTCGTTTGGTATTCGACGCCGGAGACCATATCGAAGATTTGATGACCTTGTGCGAGGCAGATATTACCACTAAAAATCCTAGAAAACAACGCAGATATCTCAATAACTTTAAACTTGTACGCCAAAAAATAATTGAGGTTGAAGAACGGGATCGGATACGGAATTTTCAACCTCCGGTTACTGGAGAAGAAATCATGAAAACCTTTAATCTAAGACCCTCTAAAGAAATTGGTTTGATCAAAGAGGCTATCAAAGAAGCTATTTTGGAAGGAGAAATTCCAAACGAACACCAAGCTGCGCATGAGTTTATGCTTGAAGAAGGAAAAAAACTAGGTTTAATACCAGCTGTCTCATGAATTTGAGCTACCGTAAAATCGCTAAAGTTGCGCTGCTACTAGTGTATCTGGTTATTGTAGCGGGTGCCGTAGTGCGCATGACTGGCAGTGGTATGGGCTGCCCAGATTGGCCCAAGTGTTTTGGATATTACATCCCACCAACAGACAGTGCTGCCCTAGAATGGAGACCCAATTTTGAATTCATGAAAGGGCAAGTAATTATTAACGACGAACAGCTTTTTGTAGCCCGTTCTCGCTTTATCACTCAAAATACGATCGACTTAAGCAATTGGGAACCATACACAAAGCACGACTACGCAACTTTTAATGTATGGCACACCTGGATAGAATACCTCAATAGATTGCTGGGTGCCCTTGCAGGACTAGCTACCCTGGTATTGGCAATATGGTCTATTCCATATTGGAAAAAGGACAAAAGATTGGTCTTAGGCGCCTTATTAGTAGTTATTGGTATGGGCTTTCAAGCATGGCTTGGAGCTACGGTAGTTTATTCCGTACTAGAACCTGTTAAAATAACGCTTCATATGCTTATGGCGTTGGCCATTGTAGCCTTGCTCATTGGCCTTATTAAAAGAAGTGGAAATGATCCAAGCTTACCTATGATTCCAAAGGGTATTCGCTTGTGGGTTTTCGTAGCACTCGGTCTTACGTTAGTACAAATTGTAATGGGCACCCAAGTGCGACAATTTGTTGATCATCAAATTGACCTAGTTGGTGAGCAAGCAAAAGCGCTATGGCTAGCCAACCCTAGCCTATCGTTTTACCTACACCGATCGTTTTCCATCGCTGTAGTATTGGTGAATAGTTATCTTTTTTGGAATAATAAAAAACAACAATTGGGGCTACATAAACTGAGATGGGTAATGTTTATCATTGGTTTAGAAATCGCTACCGGTATTGCCATGTATTATGTCGATTTCCCTTTTGGCACCCAGCCCTTGCATTTGGTCTTGGCTAGTTTGCTTTTTGGGGTTCAATTTTACCTTGTTTTAGAAGTAGTTCAGGCGAAGGAGCGCCATAAAACTTTGTAACTTTATAGTATAACAACTGTGCTGATGATGATTTACAAAATCAGGATAATCTTAGATGCTGAAGACGATATTTTTAGAGATCTAGAAATTGAAGCTACCGATTCTCTCGAAGAGTTTCACAATGCCTTAACGCAAGCCTTTGGTTTTATGGGAAATGAAATGGCTTCCTTCTATACCTGCGACGAACAGTGGAATCAAGATGAAGAAATTGCGCTATTCGATATGGGAGAACAGCCGGGAGCGGTAAGACTGATGAATGAAACCTTGCTAGAAGAGGTACTCACTGAAGAAAGTCCACGATTAATCTACGTTTATGACTTTTTAAGCATGTGGACCTTTTTCGTGGAGTTAGCTGATATTGCTGATAAGGAAGATGGTAGTTCTTATCCAAACTTGTTATTTAGCTTTGGGGAATTACCGGATGCACCCCCTGACAAAAATTTTGAAGCAAAGCCGCTTGCAGAAAGTGATGAAGATATTGGTAGTTACGACGATCTTGATTTTGACGAAAACTGGAACTAATCTATTTGGCGACCTGCATTGTAATCCCATAAATGGAAATTTGCCAATATCCCCTAATCCATTTAGTAACATTAGATAAAGTAGTCCACTCTGGGATACAACCCTTAACACTTAAACAATCATGCTCAACCTCTATCCCGCTCAAATAGAAAGCCTTTCTCTACATCGCGTGGGGAATAAAAACAAAAATGAAACGCTTTTTCTTTCTGAAACTCCGTATGCTTTAAACGATGAATTGGTTGCACTGCTCAAAAACTACTTTTTCAAACCCTTTCGTGAGAAAGAGGAAAACTACTTCAACTTTGCACACGAGGTTGATTTAACTTTCAATGAGGTATACCAAGCGGTAACCACCCTTTTCAATAGTCCAGAGCAAGCTCATAAAATGTCTCAACAAATTGCCAA
>JBCDGY010000384.1:0-2575 GCA_039414375.1 Bacteroidota bacterium
CTCACATCGATGCTGAAAAAACGCTAGAGATTGTACTTTACGAAACCCCAAGAAATTTTGTAACCTACACCGAATAAATATAACACGATGATAGCTCCCTTAAAATTTACCCCAATAATGAAAGACCGGCTATGGGGAGGTGAAAAACTACAACAGCTCTTTAGCAAGCCTAGTGAAACCAATACGACAGGGGAGAGTTGGGAACTTTCAGGGGTGCCTGGTGACGTTTCCGTAGTGGCGGAAGGCCCTTTAAAAGGGAAGTCATTAAACGAACTAATTCATGCCTATCAAGGTACGCTTCTGGGTGAGAGTGTTGTACAGCGTTTTGGGCTTGAGTTTCCCATTCTTATTAAGTTTATTGATGCCAAGCAAGATTTGTCTATTCAATTGCATCCCAATGATGCACTAGCTCAAGAACGCCATAATTCTTTTGGTAAAACTGAGATGTGGTATATTATGGATGCCGATCCGGGGTCAGAATTAATTGTTGGCTTTAATAAAGATGTGGAACGCCAAGAGTATGAAGCTAGTCTTGCAAATGACACACTACTTGATTTGATGAACTACGAAACGGTAACTACTGGGGATACCTTTTTTATCAATACTGGAAAGATACATGCTATTGGCGGGGGAGTCTTATTGGCAGAAATTCAACAAACCTCTGATGTTACCTATCGTGTTTTTGATTTTAATAGAAAGGATAAACAAGGGAAGTTAAGAGAGCTGCATACCGAATTGGCCTTAGATGCTATCGATTACATTAAAAAAGAAGACTTTAAGGTAACCTATGAGACCCATCAAGATCAGGTGAATGCCATGGTTGATTGTCCGTACTTCAAAACCAATTTTTTGCATTTAACCGAAGACTTTCAGCAAGACCTAAAGCAGCGAGATGCGTTTACCATATACATGTGTGTCGAAGGAAGCGCTATAATATCTAATGGTTTTGGAAGTATTCAGCTCCAAAAAGGAGAAACGGTGCTTATACCAGCTGCTAGCGAAACCGTAACAGTAACCACCACACTAGCAAGACTTTTGGAAGTAACCATTTAGTCGTAATTTTAAAGAAATAAACAGTAATGGCTAATATTAGAGACTTAAAAAAAGATATCAATTTCGTTCTAGGAGATATTATTGAGGCGGTCTACCAATGGGAAGCGGATACCAATAATCATAATTCCGAAGCGGGCAATGCTATTGTAGATAACTCTATAGCCGCTTTCGACGAGATTATGGCCAAAGTACATGAAAAGGAAGTAGCAGATAAAAAAGCCCATTTTGCCGCTGTGCGCAACACCCTTGAAGACAAGGCTACTACTTTAATAGAAGCCTTAAATGACTTAGGTAAGGCGTAGCTTCACCTGTTTAATTGTTGGTTTCTCCCACCATCAACGCTAACTTTTTTCCGTAAGGACTGTTAGCAATACTATCTGGAAGGGAACGGTGTATAGAATCCAAGTAAATAGGATTAGCCGCTGTACCATCTATTACAGTCACAAAGGGCGTAACATAGGAGCTCGTATTGGTCAGTGCAAAATGCAATAGGTAGCGATACCGACTCACGAAGTTGTGCTTTGACAACTTTTCGATAGAGTCGATTTTTACAGTGTCTTGTAGGCCAATAGCTGCCTGTGCCAACATCAAGTCTTTTTTATTGAATTCGGACATCATCTCTTGATATTCCGAATATAGTTGGTGGCTTTTAGAACCAACTACTTCGGCCCCAGAATCAAACTGATCCCATGAGGTACGAATGCTGATGTTGCCCTTTTCCCCAAAAAAGGAAAGACGATCATTGATATCATTATTATCTGCTTTCTCGAGATATAGATAGCACAATTGAGGTGTTTTCATGGGAACTTCAAAGGTGAAATCACCACTGCCTCTTATTTCTAAAGAATCTAAAGTGATCAATGAAGAGTCTGCTATTTGTTGTAAAAAAAGGGTACCCTTTTTTAGACCATCCACTGTTCCGGAAAGATACATAGTGTGTTTATCTACTTTTGAACAGGCCGCACAAAATAGACCCAAACACAAGATTGATAGTAGTTGCTTCATGGCATGCTATTAAGGCCTCAAATATCGATAGTCTGATTAAACTTGGGAAGCAATTTCCATCAAAATTGCACAAAGGTAAGCTCCCCCAGTGCCCACAACATAGCCAAAAACAGCCAAAAGAATACCTACAGAGGTCAAAGAAGGATGGAATTCAGCAGCAATTACAGGTGCTGAGGCTGCCCCTCCAACATTGGCTTGACTACCCACTGCCATAAAGAAATAAGGAGCCCGTATGAGCTTAGCAACTAAGATGAGCAACCCTCCATGGATTAGTATCCATATAAATCCAATTAAAAGTAGCCCTGGATTATCAAAAATTTTGCTGAGATCCATTTTCATACCTATGGTGGCTACCAAAATATAAATAAACATACCACCAATCTTACTAGCTCCGGCCCCTTCGTAGTGTTTGGCTTTAGTAAAAGAGAGCAATACGCCAAACAAGGTAGCAATGACCACCATCCACAGAAACTTCGAGCCAAGGGAAGACAATATGCTGTCTTTATTTCGAACAATA
>JBCDGY010000385.1:0-2575 GCA_039414375.1 Bacteroidota bacterium
AAACGACTTTGATCCATTTTGCAAAAGTCTCAAGCGTTAACTTTTATGACCGCTCTTTGTACAAAGAGCGGTCATAAAAGTTAACGCTTGAGACTTTTGCAAAATGGATCAAAGTCGTTTAGAGTGTCAAACTTTTGCTACATCTAAATTGAATATTACAAAAGCTTCCTCAATTTAAGCTGTTGGGTCGGGCGTCATCCTTAAATAGGGTTTTATCTCGGTTACCCCTTTTTCAAAGAGTTCTTTAGCTTCATCAGTAGGGATAGCGGGACTTACTACGACATCTTCGCCGTTGTTCCAATTGGCAGGGGTGGCTACTTTGTGATAGGCCGTAAGCTGAAGGGAATCTACTACCCGCAACAATTCATAAAAGTTTCTTCCTGTCGAAGCAGGATAGGTTAAAATTAGCTTTATCGTTTTATCGGGTGCTATAATAAAAACAGAACGTACGGTAAGGGTATTGTCTGCCTTTGGGTGAATCATATCATAAAGATCTGACACCTTTTTATCACTATCCGCAACGATCGGAAAGTTAACAAGGGTATTCTGAGTTTCATTGATATCCTTGATCCATTCTTTGTGAGATGCCGCTCCGTCAACACTAAGGGCCATCATTTTAACATTGCGTTTATCGAATTCGTTTTTAAATTTTGCTGCGGTTCCTAACTCTGTGGTACACACAGGTGTAAAATCTGCAGGATGCGAGAATAAAATTCCCCAACTATCTCCTAAATAGTCGTAAAAATTTAGCTTGCCCTCTGAGGTTTCCGCTGTAAAGTCAGGTGCGGTATCCCCTAATCTAAGTATTGCCATATCCTTGGTTTTAAAAATTGAATAAAGGTAGCTAGGCAGTGAGATTCTTCTGTAGTAAACGGGTTAAAACTATATTAAAATCTACTTTTTGAGCGATTTTAGTAGTGAAGTGATTTAAACTATTTCATATGGCCTAGTGTTAGTTTTAATGCTTTGAAGAATTTCTTCAATGTCCACTTTTCTAGTGTTTCTGCGCTAAACGCGATCTGCTCTTAAATGGACCTTAGCTTAGAGACCTTTGTTATCAAATATTTACCTTTAATTATGGAAAATCAAGAACTACAACAACTCAGCTATCCTATCGGTACCTATGTTATTCCAGATTCGATTACGCCTACGCACTTAAAAGCATGGATTACGGTTTTAGAGACGCTTCCGCAACGGCTAACAACATTAGTCACTGGCCTGGACGACACCCAACTAAATACCCCATATCGGACCGGAGGGTGGTCTGTAAGGCAAGTGGTTCATCACCTCTCCGATAGCCATCATCATAGCTATGTCCGCTTTAAATGGGCGCTCACTGAAGATAACCCCATTATAAAACCTTACATGGAAAAGGAGTGGGCTAATCTATTCGATAGTCAAATAGCTCCTATCGGTCCATCTTTGAATCACCTAAGTGCCGTACACGCTAAACTGGTTTACCTCCTTAAGGGACTGTCTACTGAACAATGGCAACGAACCTTTACCCATCCTGCAGATCAAATAACCACCACCTTGGCTGAAAATGCGGGGCGGTACGCTTGGCATAGTGACCACCACTTTGCACATATCAATAATTTGATCTTACGTAAGGGCTGGTAAGGCCACAAAATAGGAAAGTTCGATACCCATTGAAATTTTTACACCAAGCAACCTCCTGGTTGTGAGGATTTAAGATTTCTGAAAAGTCAGCAATTCTCCTATAATTTGGGTTTAACTTTTCTGCAAAGGGCCTTTCCATTTAATGTTACAGCCAATGCTTGGTTTCTGCCGTTCTTCGGCGATAACTTCTCCCGATAACAAGGCTTCTAAGGCGTTCCTGAGGTCACTTCCATTAATAGGAAGACCATTGCCAGGACGAGAATCGTCCAATTGCCCCCGATATACCAATTTTAGGTCTTGGTCGAATAAAAAGAAATCTGGAGTGCAAGCGGCTTCATATGCTTTGGCTACTGCTTGTGTTTCGTCATACAAGTATGGAAAGGGATATCCTGTTTCACGCGCCACTTTGGCCATTAAATGTGGAGCATCTTGTGGATAATTATCCACATCATTACTTGAAATGGCAACAAAACCAATGCCTTAGTCTTGGTATGTTCTTCCTAAACGGGTAATTTCCGGGTTTACATGAATTACAAAAGGGCAGTGGTTGCAAATAAACATAACCAGGGTACCCTTTGCTCCTTGAAGCTTTTCAAGAGTCAGGGTATGTTCACTCACGGTATCAAATAGTGAAAAATCAGGGGCTTTGGTGCCCAAGGGTAGCATAGTACTCGGTGTTCTTGCCATGTGATATCTTTTATGATTTATCATTGAAAAATGCTCAAGACACCTTCAATGCAACCTATTATTTTAATACTGAACTCATTTAAACTTTATGGCCAATTAAAAAAGTTTAAATGAGTTTACTATATAATGATATGGTCTACATCAGCTTGCTGAAGAAAATAGCATTCATCATTAATTTGTTGGTCCCATACCAAAAGCCCCTAAAATTAGTGTTGTCTGTGAATAACAATACACGTCCTTTACCCAGTCTCTTGGCCTTAAAGGGAAC
>JBCDGY010000386.1:0-2539 GCA_039414375.1 Bacteroidota bacterium
AATCGGCATAGTATGGACAATTTGGTAGTTGATTGGACATCCCTGTACCCCTCTGATCAAAGGCAATTACATCGGCTACTTCGCGCAGTTTCATAAATAATTCAAAACGCCTGCCTTTGGCGGTACCGATACCAGACCCCCCTGGTCCGCCAGCCAAATAAACTATTGGGCTTCCTGGATTGGGATTCGTGCTTTTGAACCTGACAAAATTTAACTTAATGGAGTCTAAAGATTTCTTATTTCGATCCTCCAAAACATAAAATGTTCCCAATTCACTATTGATTGTATCTCCTTTTTTTGAGATGAATTCAAAAGGCTCAATCTTAAGTTGTTGGGCCGACAATCCTCCTTGAATAAAAACTATGAGAAGAAGGATAAGTTTATTAATTCGTTGGTCTTTCTTTTTCATCGATTGAATACTAATTAACTCAAGTTACGTTCTTTTAAGACTTCAACCAGTTCTTTGTTTTGTTCGTTGCTCTTTACCAATTTATATATAAACGCAATAGGGATGAGCATGGGAATTAAGAAGCCTAATTTCCTGTCGGGGTTCAAGATCCAACTAACCATTCCAAATCCAAAGACCCCACCCAAAAAACCAATAAAAATTGAATAAAAGAGCTTGGATTTCTTGAGCTTTTCTTTTTCAACCAAGAGTTCTTCATCCGTCATTTCCTTATAGTTTTTCGTTTCCTTAGTCATCGTCATTTATTCAAGTTATTATCATTCTAAATTACTTATCACCTTGATATTAATTATTCGTGAATCTTGACCGGTTTTTTATTTTCATCAATTGCAACAAAAGTAAATTCTCCACTAACTGCCTTTTCTCTTTGATCCGTATACATCTGTTCAACATAAATATCTACACGTACCTTTAAACTTGTATTGCCTGTGTAGGTGACTTTACCAATCAATTCTACTATAGTAGCTGCCGGAATCGGTTTTTTAAAGTCAATACGGTCGCTACTAACGGTTACCATGCGTTGTCGGCTAAATCGAGTTGCTGTAATAAAGGCCACTTCGTCCATTAGTTGCATGGCTGTTCCACCAAACAAAGTATCATAATGGTTCGTAGTATTAGGAAAGACTGCCTTAAATATCTGGGTAATGGAATTTTTTATTCGTTCTTCTTTAGTCATTGATTGGAACTTTTATAATGAACCCCTAAAATGGAGCTTATTCTACTTTTTAATTTTTTGTTTTGGAATTCTATTTTTAATTCTTGCATGCATTTTGCACAAAGACAGTCATCATAGCGCTCAGAAATAAATTTACGCTCCCTTTCATTTAAAACAACAGTCGAACATTGGCAAAGCAAGATAGAACCGACCTTGCATTCGAATTTTGTTCCACATCGCGGACAGAACTTTTCTTCGTGCTTTGGCATAACATTTTTATTTTAAGAACAGGAATATTAAGCGTTTCACTTCTTTGCTCTTAATTTAGGTTCTGGTAATGGTACATATTCTTGATCATCGCCTGGGATTTTAGGAAAAGCGCTGAGGTTTTGTTGCTTCCAGTTCGCTTTTGCCCGTTCTAGCATCGCCTTATCGGAATGCACAAAATTCCAAAACATAAAACGTTCTTCATCAAAAGGTTCTCCGCCAAAAAGATAAAGTGTTGTTGGACCGTTGGTCTTGAACTCGCATAGGGCGGCACTTTTAGCGATTAACAATTGTTTGCTGCCGTAGTCATTATCTTCAATATTAACCGATCCTTCTAGCACATACATGCCCACTTCTCCAAACAACTCACTTCCAATACTAACAGTTTGGGCAGATTCTGTTTTAATTTCTATGAAGTACAAGGGGCTATGTATAGGTACAGGTGACTTTTTGTTGCGTATTTCACCCGCTACGAGTTTATAACTAACACCACCGTCTTCCCAACTTGGAATGTCTTCTTTATTGATATGGAAAAAAGAAGGGTCCGTTTGCTCCAAGTGTTTAGGCAGGGCAATCCATATTTGAAGACCATGTAAAAATTTGTCTTTTTTTCGCATGTATTCTGGCGTACGTTCAGAATGCACTACACCTTTGCCCGCAGTCATCCAATTGACTTCACCAGGTTTTATCTCAACAGCATTCCCTAAACTATCGCGATGCATAATGGAGCCATCAAATAAATAGGTGAGGGTGGAGAGTCCAATATGAGGATGTGGTGGTACGTCTAAGTTTTGATGTTCGGCTAAGCAGGCTGGACCCATATGGTCTATAAACACAAAAGGACCAACGGCACGTTTCTGGCGAAAGGGGAGAAGCCTACCCACCATAAAATTACCGATATCCGCAGCTTTTTCTTCTATAATCAGTCCAATGTTTGATTGCATATCAATGAGTTTATAAAGTCTTTAGCTCTTTTTATAGCTTATCATAAGCTTTAAAGCGCTTATCAACGATGCGTTTCCATTCAGGGTGTCGTTTAATATAAGCAAACACATAAGGACAAAAAGGTAATAGAGTCTTGCGGTTGGCTTCTATCCATGGTAATGTTTTTTCTACTACGGCTTGGGCAGCACCAGTACCAGCTAGTTCAG
>JBCDGY010000387.1:0-2500 GCA_039414375.1 Bacteroidota bacterium
AAAAAACTCAACCTTTCTTCCCGCCAAGAGATTGTTGCCCGCTATCAAGGGAAAAAGTAATTTCCACCGGGGGTCTAGTCCCCTTTTCCATCCCCAAAACCTTGTGATTATTTAGTAATCGTCTGATTTTCAGCAAAAAATAATAATCATGAGAATTTTATTGTGTACTGCCCTTGTGGCATTAAGTAGTGTTGTAATGGGACAATCCAAGTCTCAAGAAATTACCTTGCCCGACGGGGCTACCTTTCTATTGGGGGAAATTGTAGGATCTCATTTGCAATCTGAACCTTATAACGAATGGTTTCAATCCAATTATGACAATTATGTGGTTGATAGCCTGTTACTGGCCCTTGTGCAACCCACCTTAAAGGAGCATGAGCTCTTGCTTTTTTTGGGTACCTGGTGCGGAGATAGTAAAAGGGAGGTGCCGCGCTTGCTAAAAATATTAGATCAACTCCATTTCCCTGTTGACAAACTTACCATGGTAGCCCTGGACAGACGCAAAGAACAGTATAAGAAAAGCCCTGAAGGTCAGGAAGAAGGACATCATATTATTCGCGTTCCAACCCTAATTGTCCTTAAAGATGGTAAGGAGGTGAACCGCATAGTGGAAAGTCCTGTCGATTCTTTGGAGGAAGACCTTTTCGCCATTTTAACGGACCTCGACTATATCCCGAATTACGCAGAGTAGCTAAGGGTAATATGGTCTAGAATAAAGCGCAAAAGTGTACTTTTGCGCTTTATGATTTTTGGCTATGCAACTATCGGAACAAGAGCTTGTACGACGTGAAAAATTGGGCAAACTGCGTCAAATGGGGATTGATCCCTACCCTGCCCCGTTATATCCTGTGGATACCCTTTCTACCGATGTAAAATCTCATTTTACAGAAGGTAAAAAGGTAGTGATTGCGGGTAGATTGATGTCGAGACGGATACAAGGGAAGGCCTCCTTTGCAGAACTCCAAGATAGCGCAGGGCGTGTACAAGTCTACTTCAACAGGGATGAAATATGCCCAGGAGAAGACAAAACATTGTATAATGATGTTTACAAGAAATTACTAGATATTGGAGATTTCCTGGGAATAGAAGGAGTATTGTTTACCACCCAAGTGGGGGAGCCCACGGTGATGGTGAAAGCTTTTACCCTATTGAGCAAATCGCTAAGACCATTACCCTTACCGAAGGTAGATGCTGCTGGAAAGACTTACGATGGCTTTAATGATCCTGAACTACGTTATCGGCAGCGTTATGTAGACTTGGTAGTGAACCCCAAGGTAAAAGACACTTTTATAAAGCGTACCAAAATAACCAATAGCATTCGGGCGTTTTACAACGCTAAAGGCTACCTAGAAGTAGAAACCCCCATTTTACAGCCCATTCCCGGAGGTGCTTCGGCGCGACCTTTTCTAACGCACCACAATGCCCTAAATGGTCCTTTATACCTGCGTATTGCCAATGAACTTTATTTGAAACGATTGATTGTTGGAGGATTTGATGGCGTTTATGAGTTCTCTAAAGACTTTAGAAATGAAGGGATGGACCGTACCCATAACCCTGAGTTTACCGTAATGGAATTATATGTCGCCTACAAGGATTACCATTGGATGATGGACACCACCGAGCAGCTGCTCGAAAAGGTAGCTATAGATACTACTGGAGGTACCCAAATTACCGTTGGTGGGCATTCTATTGAGTTTAAAGCCCCTTACCCCCGGGTGCCTATCTTAGAAGCTATTGCGCAACATACGGGTATCGATGTAACTGGTATGAATGAAGAACAGTTGCGAGCAACTGCTCAACAACTAGGTATTGAAGTTGACGATACCATGGGGGTAGGGAAATTGATCGATGAGATTTTTGGCACCTGCTGCGAGCACCACTACGTGCAACCCACTTTTATTACAGACTACCCAAAAGAGATGAGCCCTTTGACTAAGGCACATCGTAACAAACCAGGCCTAACGGAGCGTTTTGAGCTTATAGTGAACGGGAAAGAGCTGGCCAACGCCTATTCAGAGCTTAATGACCCTATTGATCAAAGGGAGCGTTTTGAAGCACAATTGCGACTCTCCGAAAAAGGGGATGACGAAGCCATGTTTATCGATCAAGATTTTTTACGGGCGCTCGAGTATGGCATGCCCCCAACCTCCGGTATTGGTATTGGTATTGACCGCCTTGTAATGCTTATGACAAACAACGCCTCTATTCAAGAAGTACTCTTTTTCCCGCAAATGCGCCCTGAAAAGAAACCTTTGGAGTTGACCGAAGAGGAACAAACCATTATAGGCTTGCTAAAACCGGAGGGGATAATGCCCTTGGCGGATTTAAAAAGTAAAGCCGGCCTCAGCGGCAAAAAATGGGACAAAAGCACCAAAAACTTATCCAAATTGGGACTCTTTGAAGTAGAGAAAAACGATAGCGGTCTTTTTGCAAAAATAAAAGCCTAAATTCTTGTTTTAAGCTTTGCCAGAAATGGCTTAGCTTCATACCCGTATGGAAG
>JBCDGY010000388.1:0-2492 GCA_039414375.1 Bacteroidota bacterium
ATACCCTGGATAACGAAGAATTAGTGATTTCTGAAGCCACAAAAGCGGCAGATGTAGATGAATGGGACTCTCTAACGCATATACTGCTGGTTGTTGCTATAGAAAAGCATTTTAAAATTAAGTTTAAATCCGATGAAATCCAGAGCTGGAACGATGTTGGGGCTATGATGGATTGCATGGAAAACAAAGGGTTATGATTTTTAAACCGGAGGATAAGTTTCAGGAAACTTTTACGGTCCATGAAGACATTTACAAAGGCTTTATAAAGGTTTTTAGGGATGAAAATCCGTTGCACACAGATTCAGATTTCGCACAGGAAAAAGGGTTTAAAGGGGTAGTAATGCATGGAAACATTTTAAACGGCTTTCTTTCCTATTTCATTGGAGAAGTTTTACCCACTAAAAATGTAATTATTCACTCCCAAGAAATTCAATACAAAAATGCCGTTCACCTAAACGATGAATTGGAGTTTAGTGCAGAGGTAATAGGGACATATGAATCCGTAGGGGCAGTGGAATTTAAGTATAGTTTTAAGAATAGGGTGGCCAAAACAGTTGCCAAAGGTAAATTTCAAATCGGATTATTGAAATGAATATACTTATTACAGGCGGTGGTTCAGGGTTGGGAGAGGCATTAACCAGAATGCTCTCCCAAGAACCTAATACTGTCTATTTTACCTATTCAAATTCCGAAGCAAACGCAAAAAAAATTGAAGGTGAATGTAGCGGCACCCATGCCATACAGTGCAATTTTAAAAATGTGTCTCAGGTATCTAATCTTGTGGATAGTATACATGATTTGGATGTTGATATCCTAATTAACAACGCTTATGTAGATAACGCCGTTCGCACCCATTTTCATAAGGTTCCTGATAGTGATTTCTTAAACGATTTTACCAATAACGTACTACCCACCATCCGGATTACGCAGGCTGCTGTTGCCCATTTCAGAAAAAAAAAGAAAGGCAAAATAATTACCGTTTTAACCTCCGGATTGGTAGGTGTACCCCCCATGGGCTGGTCATCTTACACTGCCAATAAGGCCTATTTGGCTTCACTGGTAAAAACTTGGGCCTCGGAAAACATTAAATTTAATATAACCTCTAATTCGATCTCTCCTTCTTTCATGGTAACGAATCTCACTTCGGACATGGATGAAAGGCTAATAAAAAATATGATATCCAATCACCCATTAAAACGCCTATTAACTGTTGAAGAAGTTGCAGAAACTGTTCTTTTTTTAACTCAGGCCTCTTCACATATCAACGGTATAGATGTAGTATTAAATCATGGAAGTAATATAAGATAACCTATGGACTTAAAGTTTACCAACAAAAAAATAACAGGGATTCTAACCGTTTTACCTGAAAACGAAGTCAGTTTTGAAGATGAAATGAACAATTATAACTTTTCCATTAAACAATCCTTGAAACTAAAGCTTGTGATGGGTTTCAACAAGCGCAGGGTGGTTAAGGAAGGCACCACCATTTCGGATTTATGTGTGTTTGGTCTCAATCACTTATTTGAAAAAGGGTTATTGAAAAAAGATGAAATAGATGCAATAATTGTGGTTACCATTTCACCCGAGTACTTCATGCCGGCCACTAGTCACATTATTCATGGAAGACTAGGTTTAGGTCAAAACGTTTATTGTTCAGATATTACTCAAGGTTGTGCAGGGTATCCTGTTGGTCTGAACCATGCTTTTATGCTTTTAGAACAAGAAGCAATAAATAAAGTTGTTGTCTTGAATGCTGATACGATGAGCACAAAGGTTTCCAAAAAAGATAGGAGTAGCAGACCAATAATTGGTGACGCTGCGGCAATTACCATTGTTGAAAATGATCAAAGTGGCAATATCATACACGGTGCTATCAAAGCCGATGGCTCCGGAGCAGAAGCCCTAATAATCCCTGCGGGAGGCTTTAGGTTACCGTCATCCGAAATAACTGCAAAACTTCAGCAAGATAAGGCAGGAAACTCAAAAGCGTTGGATCATGTTGATATGAAGGGGGATGACGTCTTCAACTTTGTTCAAAAAGAAGTTCCCCCAATGATTGATCGTTTATTGGAAAATGCAGGTTTAAAAAAAGAAGATATCGATTATTTTATGTTTCATCAACCTAATAAGTTTATGTTGCAACAGCTTGCTAACCAAATTGAAGTAGAAGAGGCAAAAGTGCCTAACAATGTGGTGGAGAATTTTGGGAATGCGAATAGCGTTACCATACCCACGGCAATTACTTTAAATCTAGGCAATAAATTAACAACAAAATCATATCGTCTATGCCTCGCTGGTTTTGGAGTAGGTTTAAGCTGGGCCTCCTTAATTATGGATTTAGGAAATTTAAATTTTTGCGAAACAGTAGATTACAGATAAATTCTTATGGAAAACCTTTTGATTACTTTGAAAGAACTTTTAGAAGTAGAAGAACTCGACGTAAACGCAGAACTAACTTCTTTCGACGGGTGGGATTCACTCACAAATTTGGC
>JBCDGY010000389.1:0-2489 GCA_039414375.1 Bacteroidota bacterium
TCTGTTAAAATGCCACATAGCTTTGTGGCACCTTTTAAATTTATTAAAATGAAACATTTATACATACTGATTTCTATCCTTTTCATTACCCAAACCACCTCCGCTCAAACACCAGGCATCTGGACGTCCAAAGGCTCCAATATCACTGCCAGCGAAAGAAGCATTATAGGCATATCTATGGTGGACTCCAACACCGTTTGGAGCATTGCCTACTACATCCCCTTCGATCAAGCCGCAAGAGAATTTACCCTAACCAAAGATGGCGGCGAAACCTGGTATAGTAGCGAAATTGATGCCGAAAATGGAGAAGATTTTTTTAGTACAACCATTTATGCACAAAATGATAGTACAGCATGGGTAGCCATGACCGATGCCCCTGAACAGCGGAAAAGCAGAATCTATAAAACAACAGATAGCGGCACAACTTGGCAGCAACAAACAGGTAGTTTTATCAAAGAAGGTAGAGCAGTGGTAGGCATACACTTTTTTGATGAACAAGAAGGTTTTGCTTACGGTAGTCCAGGCACAGGTGATGCTGTTTTTGATTCTTTGCATATCTGGACGACGCAGGATGGTGGCGAAAATTGGCAAGAAGTAGAAAACAATGCCCTACCCCCTAGACTACTTGGAGAAGGTATTTGGCTTCCCTACAGCAATAATCTTTTTGAGGTAAAGGGGGATAACATTTGGTTTGCCACTCGGAGCGGAAGAGTCTGGAAATCCACTGATAGAGGAGCGACTTGGGAAGCATTTTTACTAGAAGAAAATACAACTTTCTCTAATGAATCTTTTTCCATTGCATTTGAAGATGAAAATAAGGGTATGGCAGCAGGTACAGCAGGAATTTTTCGTACTAAAAATGGTGGCGAAAACTGGGAACGTTTGCCCCCTTTTAGTCCAGTATTTCACTACCAAATTCAACACATACCAAACACAGTGAACAGCTACTTTCTATCGTACGAAAGTTCAAATCTTTCTTTTAACAATTTACAACACGCTTATACATTAGATGGCGGAGATACTTGGATTAGGCTCGGAAATGAAAATCAAATAGAACCCTTCCATTTTTATTCTCCTACAGCAGCTTGGGGTGGTGCTGCTATAGATAGTCCAAGCGAAGGAGGCATGTACCACTGGCAGGGTAACTTTGTTCAAGATTACCTTGCACAAGGAACACTAGAGCAAAGCACACCTTACACAATTATGACTCCTCGACAGCTTCCTGAAGACTATGGTTGGAACTTAAAGTTTCAAAATATCGGTCAACAGTCTATGGATATTGCATCTACAATTCGGTTCATTGACAGCGGAGGAATTAATGAATTTGAAGAAACAGTAGAAGTTTTAGCAGGAGAAACGGCTCGTATTCCGATAGTGCTACCCAAGGAAGTAGGACAATATAGATGCTCCGTTAGATCAAACAGCTTACAAGAAGGATCCAACTTCTCCTATGCAGCAACAAAGTTTTTAAGCATCGATGAATCTATCCTTGCCAAAGATGATGGAAATGGAAATAGCGGACAAGGCTTTGGTTTTGGTAATCCTGCTTGGTATGGGTACTACGGCAGTGCTTTTAACATCAAAACAGATACATTGACGGCTATCACGATTTACATTGCACCAGGTTCTGACTTTACCGCTGGTTCTATTCAATTAACGGTCAGCGATTTTGGAGAGGATGGAAGCCACAATCAAGAACTTTTTCATTCTGAAGAAATCTTTCTTAGAGATTACAACATCAACAATTCAAATCAGATATTGACTTATGAACTGCCAGAACCTCTGATTCTTCAAAGTGGCAAGTATCTATTTGCTGCTGGGCAAGATACCCTCCAGGGTATTGTGGGCTTTAATTTCGATGAATCCAATATTCAAGCAGATGGCTTTTGGTTGGTCTCTCCCGTGGCAGGTGGTGGCTATCCTTGGTCGAATGCACGCAATAGGGAAGTGATGATGATTCGCCCACATTTTAAGCCCAGTCAATTTTTGACTAGTACCAAAAAATATTTGTCTCTACAAAAGGCGAATATTTATCCAAATCCAACTTCCAATCACATCAAAATAGAAGCACAACTACTCAAAAAAACGACCGCTATTCAACTCGAATTAATAGATATTACAGGAAAAATAGTTCGACAAAAGCAATTAGCAGATGGTACTTTTATTGATGAAACTTGGTCATTAGAAGGCTTGTCCAGTGGTTTTTATTGGCTAAAAATACAAACAGCGGATGGTTTTTGGGTGGAGAAGGTGCTGAAGCAATGAGAATACTTGGTGCGAGCAGAAGATAAATAAGTGAGTTTGACGACCAAGTAGAAGTTATACTTCATCAGTTTAAGTATCAGATTTTTAAAAGCAGAAATTTCTTAATTTGATCGAATTTTGCGTAAAATAAATTAAATTAGCCTTTGTTTCGTTTCTTTAGAGACAAAGGCTTTTTTAGTAAAAGGAACACAAAATGGCAAGAGACATCTATCATGATGCTGTAA
>JBCDGY010000390.1:0-2467 GCA_039414375.1 Bacteroidota bacterium
CCCGAGAGCTTGAAAAAACATATTGCTATTGTCATGGGAGGATATTCCCGTGAGCATCCTATTTCCCTTCAAAGTGGAAATGTCGTTAAGAAGTATTTAGACACTGAAAAGTATATCGCCTACCCCGTCATTATTGAGCGAAACTCTTGGTATCATACAACCAAAACAGGGAAAAACGTTGAAATAGACCGGCGGGATTTCAGCCTTTTGTTACCAGAGGGTAAAATTCGCTTTGATTGTGTGTTCAATACGGTTCACGGTACGCCAGGTGAAGATGGCTTGTTACAAGCTTATTTTGAACTTTTGGGAATTCCACAAACCACATGTGACTCCTACCAAGCCGCATTAGCTTTTAATAAAAGAGATAGCCTAAGTGTCCTAAAAGCACATGGTATACCCTGTGCTACTTCCTATTATTTAAATGCGGAGGACACCATAAAAACGGAAGAGATCATCGACAAAGTAGGGCTTCCTTGCTTTGTGAAGCCCAATAGGGCGGGCAGTAGTTTTGGGATTAGTAAAGTGCACACTGCCGATGCTATAAAACAAGCCATTGCCGATGCTTTTGAAGAGGACGACGAAATCTTAATTGAATCCTTCTTAGAAGGCACCGAAGTATCGGTGGGGGTTATTATGTATCAAGGAAAGCCATTAGTACTTCCCATTACAGAAATTGTTTCGGAAAATGAATTTTTCGATTACGAGGCTAAATATGAAGGTAAATCACAAGAGATTACCCCTGCGCGCATTAGCGAAGCACAACGCCTGCAGGTTTCTCAAATGGCTTTGAAAATATTTACACTTCTTAAAATGAGCGGATATACGAGAAGTGAATTTATCTTTCAAAAAGAGGTGCCGTATCTATTGGAGGTAAATACCAACCCTGGACTTACAGAAAAAAGTATTTTACCCCAGCAGGCCAACGCGGCAGGTATTTCCTTACCAGAACTGTTTGCAAGTGCCATTGAAACCGCAATAAATCGCTAATTGCCACTTTCTATGTACATTTAGTGTATCCCTTGGCAATATGAAAAGAGCAGTTTTTCCAGGTTCGTTCGATCCGCTTACCCTAGGTCATTACGACATTATTAAACGCGGCATTACCCTATTTGATGAAATTATTATTGCAATAGGTATTAATGCTGATAAACGTTATATGTTTAGCTTGGAGGAACGAAAAAGGTTTATTTCAGAAGCTTTTGCCGACGAACCTAAAATTAGTGTGGTGGGCTATGAAGGGCTTACTGTTGATTTTTGTAAAGAAGTAAACGCACAATTTATCTTGCGCGGCCTTCGCAATCCGGCAGACTTCGAATTTGAAAAGGCCATCGCTCACACCAATAGGAAGCTCGCAGAAATAGAAACTGTATTTCTTTTGACGTCTTCTGGAAAGTCTTACATCAGCTCGTCCATTGTAAGGGATGTTATTCGCAATGGAGGTGACTATACCGGATTAGTTCCTAGCACTGTGGTTGTTTCTGGGAAACGAGACTAATAACACGCGCTAGGGCATCAAGTGTGATGGTGCATCACTTAAAAAATAAATACAACTTCTTTAGCCCCAATACAACATTACCGTCTTTTTGTAGTTATAAACTAACTATTATTGTAAGATAATACGTGTTATAATAAGAATCCCAACTCTTATAACCTACATTGTGAAAGCGACCCAAATTGACAATTTTAGCTATCTGGTAAAACAGTTACCAAAGCCCGTAGCACTAGTAAACACAAGTTTTGAAATTACTTATGTTTCAGACACTTGGAATATATTCTTCGAAACGTCCCAGAACATGATTGGCAATAGCATTACTACTTTATTTCCTCATCATTATGGTAAGCTTTGGAACAACCAATTGCAAGCCTGTTTTGAAGGTAAAACCACTCAGGAGGTGCAAACCAAGTTAGCCCCCTCGGGTGTCGAAGAATGGTTTGAATGGACGGGTAGTCCATGGTATGATGCTAATGAAAACATTATTGGTGCCATGGTACAAATTCAAGATATTACAGAACGCAGGGCACAAGAACAACGGTACGAGCGGTTGCTAGCCTTGATGAGAGCACAATCTGAGATAACCAAAGTAGGTACCTGGGAATATACCGTGGCAACTGAGGCTTTAACATGGTCAGAAATGACTAAAAAAATATACGAAGTTCCTGTGGCGTACACGCCCAATATTGACGATACCATTAATTTTTTCAAACGCGGGCATTCAAGAAACACATTGGCGATGCTTACCCATAATGCCCTACACAAAGGAGCGCCATGGAATAAAAAATTACAATTGGTTACGGCCAAGGGGAATGCCAAATGGGTTATCGCCGCGGGCAAACCTTTGTACAAAAACGGAAAAGTACACAAGCTTATAGGAACCCTACAAGATGTAACGGAACGCGTTCAACAAGAAATCAAAACTGAAGAAAATGAGCAATTGTTGCGCACCTTGATCGATAACCTTCCTTTAAA
>JBCDGY010000391.1:0-2457 GCA_039414375.1 Bacteroidota bacterium
ACCGTTAGCGCCGATGGTACTGCCTCACCAGGTGGGAGAGTAGGTCGCCGCCTTCCTCGAACGCCCTCCTTATAACTAAGGAGGGCGTTTTTTTATGTCTATACTTACCTACTACTCCATTCAAGAGACCTTTGCAGAATGGGTAAAAAAGTGATATACGATCCAAACTATAGAAAATTTCGTCCTTCTCAAAAATTTTAAGTCCTCACAACCAGAAGGTTGCTCCGGGTTAAAATTTCATCGGGCGTCGACTTTCCACATACTTTGAATTTTGCAAAGGTCTCTTCAAGTCTTAAATTCTACGGATAAACAGTAGTTTGCTTAAACGATGTGTGGATTATGATATTCTATCAATAGCGTCCTAAATAGAAATGAGAGGCTATTTTTTTGATCCAAAAGTTACTTTAGGGCTTGACACCAAAAAAACCACACCTCTCATGAGTTATATTACCCTGTTTTCACAGATTATCAAAAAATAGACCGTGTAATTTTCAATAGGTTGGTCAACAAGCACCAATCAGACAAAGCCTGTAAAGGGTTCGATAGCTGGACGCATCTAGTATCGATGATTTTCTGTCACTTTGCCAAGAGCACCTCTGTCAGGGACATTTCCAATGGACTTCGTTCCACCACGGGCAACCTGAACCACATGGGGATTCTTAGTGTCCCTTAAAACCAAGTATCAGTTACCAGAACAAGAGGCGCAATGCCAACCTTTTCAAAGACCTATATTATCAGTTACTCCAATGTTTAGGACAGTAACTAGGCAAAAATCTAACAAAACTCAGGATAAAAGTGCCCGTCTACCTGCTCGAAGCCACTGTGGTCTGCCCGTGCCTTTCGGTATTTGATTGGGCTAGCTTCCGATCTAAAGAATGAGCCATAAAAATGTACACACTGCTTGATTATAATGGCAAGATGCCCGTTTACATGAACATTAACGAAGGCAGTGTGGGCGACAATAAGGGGGCATACAATATTCCTTTGGAGAAGGGTTCGGTAATCGTGGCCGTCCGTTATTACAATGATTTTCCAATGTTAAACATTTGGTACAGCAAAGGGGCTTTCTTCTTTGTCAGACACAAAAACAACCTCAGGTTTGAGACCATGTCGGAAAGAGAACTCCCTGAAAATACTGCCCAGCATATCATTAAAGATGAGGAAATAACCCCTCCAAACCCTACATCCAAGGACAAGTATCGAAAAAAGCTTAGGAAGGGTGGCCGTATGGGACGAAATCAACCAACAGAACATAGAATTGATCACCAACAATTTTAAATGGGCCTCGCAGACCATTGCAGGACTCTACAAATACAAATGGGAAATCGAAGTGTTCTTCAGGGACATGAAGCAACTGCTACATATCAAAACATTCGTCGGCACATCAAAAAACTCCGTAATGATACAAATCTGGACAGCTTTGATCAAAATACTACTAATAAAAGCAATGCGCACAACCTCACATTACAAATGACACCTATCAAATCTAGTGGCATTCATAACATTAAACGTGTTTGTCAAAATAGACCTCCAAATATGGCTCGATAGGCCTTTTCAAAGCCATGATCCGCCACAAGGAAAATATGCGTTAGGGGTTCTATTTTGAAAATGTCCGCGGAAGAACCTAAAAACTCAGTAGATTCGTCATAAATCCTAAAAAAACAGTTTACAGGCACTAAGTAAAATTTACAAAGGGTAAGTTCTTTGCAACTTCAACTTGGTTATGATGCTAACGCCTTAAAATGAAAAGGTTTTTAAATACTTTATAATACCTAAAATTTGACTTTTGGAAAAAGCCCATATATTATTTAAAGAATTCTCAGATTTCATATCAAATCAAGATATTGAGTTGGCGCAACCAATGTTAAAAGTCATAAGTTTTAAACAAAATGATCTTTTGTTAAAAGAAGGAGAGGTTTGCACCTTTATTTATTTTATAATTCAAGGTGTTGCGCTTAATACAATATTAGAGCATTCTAAAGAGCGTGTTGTTCATGCCTCGTTTGAAGGGGAATTTTCATTCGCATTATATTCTTTTTATTCTCAAAAGCCTTCAGAAGTTTACATACGAGCATTGACCGATATGGAAGTTGTAGGTATTGACTATAAAAATGTTCAAATATTATACGACAAAAGCAAAAATTGGGAAAGAGTAGGACGCATATTTGCGGAACGTACCTTGATAGAATCTCTAAGGGCAAAATATGATATTCAACATAAGACTGCTCACTATCGCTACAATAAATTAATAGGGCAAAGACCAGAAATCTTACAGCTATTGTCTTTGGGTCAAATTGCAGACATCTTGGGAATATCACAAGAAACGCTCAATAGAATGTCACTTTTTAGCTCTTATCCTACTGAGCGTTTCTTGTGATATTCCCAAGATGTCTGCAATTTGACCCAAAGACAATAGCTGTGAGATTTCTGGTCTTTGCCCTATTAATTTATTGTAGC
>JBCDGY010000392.1:0-2453 GCA_039414375.1 Bacteroidota bacterium
CTTTTAATTTTGCCGAAACGTTTGCTCCTGAAAAGGATTATGAATTTCATAAAAACTATTATTCCGGGGCGTTGGAATATGCGATGTTAGTAGAAGATTCGAAGGACAAAGTAGTCATACAGCACCTACTCGTAATTGGTGATAGCATGATCATTAAACACTGGCGCCAGGACTGGATCTATGAAAACACCGATTTCCATATGTTCGATAAAGATAACACCTGGAAATACGTAAGCATGCCGGCGGATAAGGTCAAAGGTCAATGGACACAAAAAGTTTATCAGGTGGATGACAGCCCCAGGTATGAGGGTACGGCTACCTGGGTGCATGTAGACGGGCGAAGTTTTTGGGAAAGTACAACCGATGCGCCGCTGCCAAGAAGAGAATACAGTAAGCGCAGCGATTACAATGTAATGGTGCGGGGAAACCGGCAGGAAATAACAGATTATGGCTGGGTGCACGACCAGGATAATAGCAAAGTTCTGCGCAAGGGTGAAGACAAGGAGATCGCACGAGAGAAAGGGTGGAATACTTACAAGAAGGTAGATGAGAGCAAATGCCAACCCGCAATAGATTGGTGGAACGATAAGCAAGCCTATTGGAGCGACGTTCGAACCGTGTGGGATGAATTGTTTGCCCAAAAGCAAACCGTGCAATTAGAAAAACAAAAAGACGGGCAAGTATTATTTATGCGACTTTTCGGTCTGGAAGGCGAAATGCTTGAAGGAGGGTATGATAGCGCCAAGGCACAGACAAAGATCAAAGAAACAATTAATTCTTACCTGAAGGGGGACCTTTCACTAGCTATGAATTGATTGAGGAAACTTATGTGTACTACTGCCGAACATATAATACTTACTGAGAACGAACATGGGCAGGTGAGCTGGTGTAAGGTATGTAAGAGCTATTCTATTATTTTTAACACTTGTTGCCTATCCTTTACGCATTACGAAATGGTAGAATTTAAGAATATGCTGGGCCAATTGGATAGACCTGATTTTACTTACGAGTTTAATGGAAAGTCACATGCTATCATACAAAATTCCACAGCCTATATGGGGCTGTGTCTTACGCACCGCCAGACCGAGAGCTTAAAAAGCATGATCCATGAAGCATTGGCGGTAAATGAGGTATTTAGTATCATTTATAATCCATGATACAGAAATTACCAAGTCCTGCTCTCTGTCCTTTCACTTCTTCTTTATATAGTGATTTTTAGTTAACATATATAAAAGGCAGAGGCAGGCGCTAATTTCTTTATTTTTTTAAAATCAGACAGAAGAAATGAGCTTAATGTTTGCGCGGGTACTATGAAGGATGTTGAATTATTTGAAAACGAACGTGCAATCGATTATGACCGCTTTGTTTCCAAATGGATCCCCGGTTATTCATTTCTGATTCAAATCATCCCTAATCTTTTAACTCGTTTAGCGCATATGCCTTGCGACCGGTTATTGGTTGCCGGATGTGGTACAGGTAATGAGATTGTGGCATTAAAAAAATCAGGTTTTGGCGGAACAATATTGGGCATTGACCCTTCTCCGGATATGATCCGTCAAGCGCGGGAGAAGACGTCAGATCTATCAAAAACAGAGCTTTTCTGTGGAGTGTTGGATGATCTGCCTCCTAGCAAAACTTACGATGCCGCCACTTTGATTTTAGTCATGCACTTCTTGAAAGACAACGGGGCTAAGCAGTCGCTGCTGGAAGAAATCGCTGCTCGATTGAATCCAAATGCCCCTTTTATATTGGTAGATATTTTTGGTGATAAAAGTCAAATGAGAGAACAGATTGATGTGCTTAGAAATTTGCTTCCTGAAGATATTGACCCTGAGCAGGTAGAGGAGCGGCTGTTACGAATACAAGAACACATTCAATACATTTCTGAGGACCGCCTTTTTGAACTTTTTAAGGTTGCAGGTTTCGAGCCACCCGTCAGGTTTTTCCACAGCGCTGTGTACGGGGGTTGGTACACCCGAAAAAGAGCAGTTTGAAGACTTTTTGGCAATACATCTGTAGTAGGCAAGACAAACCGAGTTAAGAAAAATCCCATCCGGGAGAGCCGCCACTCCATAAGTTCTACAGTAGGTTGTTTCAACACTTTTAGAATGTTAAAAGATAAAAAAGCTTTTGTATCTCCTCCATCTTGGCTGTGAAAATTCATACAGCTTCGGGATTTACAAGATGACGAAAGCCGGGTAATAGCTACGCTATCGGAAAGATCGGCGACATCATCAACACTGTTGAAAGCTTTAAACTCACTGGTTAGGGGGCACACATCCAAAAGTATTTTTCCAACTGATGATACTGTCATTATCTCTTCTTAAGAAAGATTAAGAAAAATGGTAAAATACAATTTTGGAATTGAGCGCTAACACTAAACTTATTACATTTCGTAGTTGGTGTAAAACTTAAGTCCCTGCAAACTTTGGGAGGCTGACGGTTTAAGTAAA
>JBCDGY010000393.1:0-2445 GCA_039414375.1 Bacteroidota bacterium
AATTTTAGCATCGCCGACATCGCAAACCAGTTGGCGGAATGGATGAGATCAGAAAAAATAGGTTCGGCTAAAATAGTGGGACATTCTTTGGGTGGATACGTTATTTTAGAATTAGTCAAGAATCATTTTGAACTGGTTGAGGCCTTTGTATTATTTCATTCTACTGCTTTTGCCGATGCGCCAGAAAAACGAGCAACCCGAAATAAAGTAATAGAGTTTGTCCAGAAAAATGGAGTTGAACAGTTCGCTGATTCTTTCGTGCCTCAACTATTCTACATAAAGAACCACAAGCACCTGGGTGCTGAAATTGAAGAGGCGGTTAAAACCGCCAGGCAAACTCCTCTCAAAACACTAATAGATTACACTCAAGCTATGCGCGATCGTGCCGATTGTATAGGTGTGCTTAAGTCTTTTAATGGACCTATTCTTTTTATTGCCGGGGATCGTGATACGTCTGTGCCTCTTGAAAAGTCAAAGGAACAAATTCCTATGATCCAAAAAGGTACTACTGCCATACTCAGAGATACCGGTCACATGGGCATGTTTGAGTCGAGAGAGGAAAGCTTGGAAATTATCCAGCGCTTCCTTTCGAACCAATTTTAGCGTATGAAACGAATTTTTAAGGGATAGGGCTTTACTTCTTTAGCTCGATATATCCTGACCGCTTTAATTATGGGTAATATGATGGCCAGGATCAAAAGAGTCCCAAGGGGTATAAAAGCGAAGAAAAATGCAAAAGAAATAGACAAACCCACTCCCTGTAGCTGATCTACCCTATCAGGGCTTCCGCTTATAGCAGGCGCCAACAGTAGCATTGTAAAAGCTACAAATAGAAGAATTTGATAAAGAGAGTAACTTATTTGAGCGTTCAACAAATCCCTCCCTTGTCTATCCACATGATTTACTCTATCCTTTTTATAAACCCAAAAGATCAAAGGGTCGATAACATTTCCACCAAACGGAAATATGAAATACGCTAAAGAACTCAAATGTAAAGCTACCAGGCTACCACGGTCCTTTTCTTCAGGTGGCGGTATAAAGCTTTCCATACTTACGTCAAGGGCTTCTGCAATGGTCTTCAGGGTATATAATCTTGGATCTACCTCAGCCGCTTCGATGCGCTGTATAGTACGTACGTTTAAGTTGCAGGCCTCAGCTAAGTCCTCTTGGGTAACACCTTTTAATTTGCGATGATGAACAATCTTTTCTGCGATAAATTGATTTTCTGTTTTCATAGGACCAAGTTCTTAGTTGCAATATGATTACACCACGGTTCTCACCCGACATTTACCCGACTTGTTGTCGTAAACACCAAATGCAGTATTGAGTATTCCTTTTAATATCCTTGATTTCGGTGCAGGAGCTATATTTTAAGTTGGCGATGGACAGTAATAAATAAGTGAAATCAAAGACCGTTTTGTACTTGGGCTTAACGAATAAACTTTATTTTTAAAGGATACGGCCTTATCTCTTTACCGAGATGTAACCTGTAGGCCTTTATCAGTGGCAAAACAATGACTAAGCATAGTAGGAGGCCAGACGGTATAAATACGATGCTAACTAGTGTAATCCATGATGAAAAAACGCGACCTGCAGAAAATTTGATCGTAACTAAAAAGCATAAAAGCTGATAAATAGAATAACTGATTTGGGCATTCATCAAATCTTTCCCTTGACTATACACATGATCTACTTTGTCTTTTTTAAAGATCCAAAATATCAATGGGCCGATAATGTTTCCGCCAAAGGGAAATACGAAGTAGGCTAATGAAGTTAAATGCAAAGCCACCAGACTATTTCGGTCCTTTTTCTCAAGGGGCTGAACAAAAGTGTCCATACTTACCTCTAAGGCACTGGCAATTACTTTAAGTGTATGGAGTCTTGGGTCAACCGATGCTGCTTCCATACGTTGTATAGTTCGAACGCTTAACTGACATAAATTGGCTAATTCCTCTTGGGTTAAACCTTTGATTTTGCGGTAATGAATAATATTTTCTGAGATAGACAGATTTTTCTGAATCATCACACCAATTTAAGGATTAGCGAACAAAATGAACACGTCTAGCCAGCGACATTTCCATGACTTGATCTTAAAGCACTCCTTATTTCAATTATTCATTTTCTTTTTATTATCAATCCTAAAACTCGACCTAAAGCCAGTGCGATATAGGTGTATTCGTGTGAAATTAATTCCGAAAGCCAGCTCAACAATTGAATACTTAATATAGTAATTGCGAATCCGACGCAGTTCACTATAGTCAAAGCTGTGCCTTTGTTTCTTGAATCGGCGCTTTGAGCCACCAAAGTTGAGAACATAGGCGAGTCAGCAATCACCACCATACCCCAGAAAAAAAGATAACTGATAAACAGTCCATCATGATTGGATTGAATCATCCGTGGCGAAAGTAAACAACATAAACCCGACAGCGCCAGCATGATAATAGC
>JBCDGY010000394.1:0-2441 GCA_039414375.1 Bacteroidota bacterium
TAACTGGCATATCACATTAAATTGTTGGGTGCCCGACCCAGATTATTAATTCTTTTCAGCTATTGATAAATCCATTTCTTTTATCAAAAGCGCGTGCAAAAGTAGGATTTATTCTTGAACACACCAAGACCTTCTCAAAAAGTCTGAATTGCACACCTATTTTTATTCAGTTTGCAAAGGTCTCAAACTTTAAAATTCTATCAATCAAACATTTAATTAAAAGTCTTTCCGATTTTTAATAAGTGCTTATAACTCCGTTTTCCTGCTGCTATAGATTTGGGTAATTTCGCTAGAAATCATCTGGAATCTCCAACTTGTTTTTAGACTTAATACGGTTCCCGTACCTGTGGGGACAGCTATGCATTAATAGATATGTTTTTAATTTTTGATACCGAGACTACAGGATTACCCAAACGTTACGACGCTCCCATTTCTGATACCGAGAACTGGCCGCGCTGTGTACAGATTGCTTGGCAATTGCATGACGACATGGGGCGTTTGTTGGAACATAAAGACTATTTGGTACGCCCCGATGGTTTTAATATTCCTTATGAATCTGAGCAAATCCATGGTATTTCTACCACTTTAGCTGAGGAAAAGGGAGTTCCTTTGGAAATGGTTTTACAGGAATTCAATGCCGTATTATCTAAAAGTCAGTATGTCGTTGGACAGAATGTAGATTTCGACATCAATGTTATGGGATGCGAACTGTATCGGATGGACGTCGCAAGTACGCTGCAAGACTTACCCGTTTTGGATACCTGTACAGAACATACAGCCGCTTTATGCCAGATACCTGGGGGACGTGGGGGCAAGTTTAAATTACCCACCCTTACCGAGCTACATCAGTACCTCTTTGGAACCCCTTTCGCCGAAGCCCATAATGCTACTGCGGACGTAGAAGCGACCACTCGTTGTTTTTTGGAGCTGTTGCGCAAGCGTCAATTTCCACAAGAAGAACTGGACGTAGCACCCGGTTATTTTGACCGTTTTACGGAGGCCAACCCTCAAGAAATCCCATTAATAGGGCTAAAGCACATCAATCTTCGGCAGGAATCTAAAAAAATTGCGGACGCCCTTTGGGCAAAAGATACTGGTGCTACTACCGCTATTGATGTCAAACAGAATCTGGAAGACTTGGCTGATGTGGACTTTGTACATCTACACAACCACTCCCAATTTTCCGTACTGCAATCGACCATGAGTACCAAAGATCTTGTACAACTAGCTGCCGCTGAGGGGATGCCAGCTGTGGCTTTGACGGATCATGGTAATATGATGGGTGCTTTTCATTTTGTAAAAGAAATCAAGGCTCATAACAAATCCGTACAAGTGGCAAAGGCCGAAAATGAAGCGCCAGCCGATATCGCTCAAGAAATCAAACCTATTATCGGCTGTGAATTTTTTGTGTGCGAAGACCACAGCAATAAATCGGTAAAAGACAACGGGTACCAAATTGTATTGCTTGCCAAAAACAAGAAAGGGTATCAAAATCTGGCCAAGATGGCCTCTATCGCCTACACCAAAGGCTTTTATTATGTGCCACGTATCGATAGGGCGGTTATTGAACAATACCAAGAAGATATTATCGCACTTTCAGGAAATCTTTACGGAGAAGTACCTGCCAAAATATTAAACGTTGGCGAAAAGCAGGCAGAAGAAGCATTGCTGTGGTGGAAAGGTACCTTTGGTGATGATTTCTACTTGGAGATCATGCGCCATGGGCAAGAAGATGAAGATCGCGTGAATCAGGTATTGGTCCAATTTGCGCGTAAACACGATGTCAAATTGGTAGCCTCTAATAATACCTATTATGGGACTAAAGCCGATGCCGAGGCACATGACATCCTGCTTTGTGTTAAAGATGGAGAGCTGGTAAACACTCCTGTAGGGCGTGGCCGTGGGTACCGCTATGGCCTTCCAAATCAAGAATACTACTTTAAGTCGTCCAAAGCGATGAAAGAGGCTTTTAAAGACCTACCAGAGGCCATCATCAACCTCAGTGAGATAGTGGGCAAAGTAGAGGTCTATGACCTAGCCCGAGAAGTATTGCTACCCAAGTTTGAAATTCCAGAAACCTTTTTAGCAACACTTCAAAAACAAGATAGTGCGCATCAAACTGGGGAATCTGAGGATAGTAAAGGTGGTGAAAATGCTTACCTGCGCCACATTACCTACGAAGGTGCCAAAGAACGCTATGGCGACCTGACTCCTGAAATTAAGGAACGGATTGATTTTGAACTGCAAACCATTGCCAACTCAGGATATCCGGGTTATTTCTTGATCGTAGAAGATTTTATAAGAGAAGCTCGAAATATGGGAGTTTCTGTTGGGCCAGGGCGCGGTTCAGCAGCAGGTTCTGTGGTTGCCTACTGCCTAAAGATTACCAATATTGATCCGATTAAGTACGATCTGCTTTTTGAGCGATTCCTAAACCCCGA
>JBCDGY010000395.1:0-2407 GCA_039414375.1 Bacteroidota bacterium
CCAACATACACTTCCTGCTACCCTGAAACCGGCACTGGGTCAAAACCCAACACGTGATCACGCTTTTCAGCAGCTAACCACTTTTTAACAAAATGAGTTTTGTGAATATATCGAATCAGCAAAGCAGGAGAAAACCAAAAAAACACGTCTTGATAAAATTATTCCCCTAATTGAGGCTGGTATTGGTCTTAACGACAAATACCGTTAATTATGGTGAGCCAATGTTCAATAGAACCTTCTTAGTTGTTACCTAACGAGGTATTTAGCAAGACTCATTAAGGCACAAACCTAAGCATAAAAAACCCCTTGACCTTTCAAGGGGTGTTGTATTCTTATGAAAACCGTACTATTTTTTAGCTGGTACAGGATTCAATTTTTTGCTGCCCTCCATGGAAATAGCAGAACGATCAAATTTTAGGCGACCTGCCATTGTTTCTACCACACAAGTATTGTCCTTATCGTTTAAATCTGCGATTTTCCCATAAAGGCCACTCTTGGTTACCACCTTATCTCCCTTTTTGATTTCCCCCAAGAACTTTTTTTCGTCTTTTTGACGCTTCATCTGAGGTCTTATCATAAAAAAGTAAGCTACTACAAATATCAGGAGTAGCGGAAAAAATTGTCCTAATTGTTCCATTCAAATTAATTTACCGGACCAGCGGGAGCTGCTTCCTTAGGGTTTACAAAAGCTTTTATCCTTAAAAGCTCCGAACCTTTTTCTGTATTTGCAGTAACTGTTACTGTTTTAGTCACCTGGTTTTTACCCGAACCATTAAACTTAACCAACAACTCGCCAGACTCCCCAGGAGCGATCGGTGTATTTTTAGGATATTGAGGTACGGTACACCCGCAACTGCTTTTCGCATCAGTGATAATAAGTGGGGCGTTACCGGTGTTCGTAAACTTAAAAACGGTTTCTTGAGGACTACGCTCTTCGATAGTGCCAAAATCATGCTCCATTTTATCGAAAGACATAACGGGAAGATTTTTTGAAACTTCGTCCCGCTCGGAGGCGGTTTCTACATTATCAGCAACGACCTTGTTGCTTGCTTTGTCTTTACAAGAACTAAAGCCTAGTACAAGACCAAAAACTGCAATCGCTAAAATCGATTTTTTCATATTTTTTTGTTTTATTATCCACGTGCAAAAATAGGAATTTACTAATTACAATAGTCACCGCCCTACTTTTTTCATCTTTCCAGTTGTCTTGTATTCCTTAACCAACTTATCTAGTATTCCATTGATAAAAATACTGCTCTTTGGTGTGGAATACTCTTTGGCAATCTCGAGGTACTCATTAATCGTTACTTTTTCTGGAATAGAAGCGAAGTGAAGAAATTCGCACAACGCCATTTTGAGTAAGATATGATCAATTTCAGCAATACGATCCTTATCCCAATTGGGTGTTTTGGCTTGAATCTCTCCTTCCCATTGCTGGTTGTTTAAAAGTGTTTTGGTCAACAAATCTTTGGCGAACAATAAGTCTTGGTCATCTTTGACTAGTTTGGGCAAAAAGAATCGCTCTGGACTTTTAGGCGAAGCCTTCTTCAATTGCTTGATCAAAAAGGTATTTACAATAGGAATATCATCTACCCATGTTAATTTATGATCTTCAAAGTAGTCGTAAATCTTGTCGTTAGGTGCAATAACCTGAGTATACAAATTGATTATAAACTCTTTATCTGCTTCATAATCCGTCGTGGATCTCTTCATGTAGCTTTGATATACGTCGCTTTCGGACATCGCCTTATGAAGTATTTTGATGTATTCTCCATCGGCGTCCCATTGATTTAAGCGCCTTTTGGAAATCGCTGATTGTAGTGCTTCGTTCTTTGCCAATTGCGCTAGCAGGGCATTCTCTACAAAACGATTTGCATTGGGAAACTGCTCTTTGTCATCGGCCAGATACTTTTTTCGGGCATGATCGGCTCGCTTTTTAGCCATTTGGTGCAATTCTAGTAGAAGCGTCAGCACCAACAGATACAAGGTATACACATTGGCAATACTTACATCGAGAAATTTTTGCTGCTTCTCTAAGGAATCATCTTTAGATTGGGTTAAGGCATAAATACCTTGCATCACCTTTACTCTAATGTGTCTTCGTGTTAGCATTTAAAAGAACTTACGTAGTATACACCTGCTTGAATTTCGGCGTAAAAGTAAGCTTATATTCTAAAGGGGACTTATACATTTTTGCTTCTTATCAGTTTTATAACATTGCCGTTGCCTGCTAAGGCCTATCTTTAGCCGCTACACCAACTGAACATAATGACCGTTATTGGTTATGAAAGAACTTAAGCATCTCAATAAATACTTTAAAAAATACCGCTAGAAACTACTTTTAGGTATTTTAATTACCATTATAGCACGTATTTTTTCTCTGATCATGCCCTCCTATGTAAGTAAG
>JBCDGY010000396.1:0-2403 GCA_039414375.1 Bacteroidota bacterium
GTATCAGTATGGCGTTATATTAGTGCGCTTTGTATTTAGTGAGCCCTTTAAATGGAACAAGTATGTTTAAAAACCGAGACTGTTTTTTCATGGCTTAGGTCCTATGCAAATGCGTTTTAGCTTTTCTAATATTTATGAATACTGGCCGACACCTCAGACGTTTTATTTTATATCCAGCCTTTTGGTTTTCACATTCGGAATAGCCATAACCCAGATAACCTGGTCTGGAAAATTCAAGCGTATCGTAATTCCAAAAATCAAGGAAAAGCTTAAGTCTGTCAAAAACTTTAATATTTCGATTACCGAATCACAGCTTACTAAACTTTACGATAACATGGTACGCTATGATATGGTTATCATAGATAAAACTTCTAAAGATGATTTTATCCAATGCTTTTTAAATGATTGGGATGAACATAAAGCAAAGATTCATCTAAAATTAAAAAACCCTGCTTGTAAGGAGTTCTATGGACTTTTAAAGAAGACCTTTCCCAAAAACAATCTACAGCTTATCGATTTCATCAAAAATTCTGATTTGCTTAGACGTGAAGATGGGCAACCCTATAAATATGATAGCGTAAGAAATGCCCTGACCAGAAACAGGGTTTCCAAAAGAAGTGACGAATTGGAGCCCGTATTTGCCCCATTTTCATAGAAATTCGCTTGCATTGATCCCATTTTTGCTTGCACCACATTCAATGCAAGCCTTTCCTTTTGTTTCCTATGCTAGTTTGCTGAAAGAATTCGATTAAAAAGTACAAAAGGTGCCCATTGTTTCACCCAAAAAAATCTAGAATAATGGATTATTTAAAACTAGAGGAACGTCTGGAACGTATAGAACGATTACTGTCAAGCAACAAGGAAGTATTGACATTTGAAGAGGCCTGTGAATACATGGGCGTATCACGAAGCTTTTTGTACAAGCTTACTTCAAGAAGACAGATACCACACTCAAAACCCAATGGCAAAATGATATTCTTCGAAAAGAAGAAACTCAATCTTTGGCTATTGCAGAACAAGAGAAAATCGAAAGCTGAATTGGAAGCAGAAGCACTTAAATATGCGCTTAGAAATAAGAAGAATTGATGATGTTTAGGGAGGGGAGCAGGCGAACGAAATCAGTATGAAAATGATGATTGAGTGAGAATTCAAGATGTGTCATTGTCATGACAAATCTTGCTTTTGCTCCCGAAGGTCGCAAAAGAAAAAAAGGGTTATGAAAGGGAATTTGTTCAGTTTAGGTGCTCAATATATGAGAAAAAACTGCCTAAGGTAAAGGCATAGAAGTCAGGTCTTTCCATTAGTGAATATTGCCGTCGTGCAGCTTTTGATGATAAAATTATTGAACGCTTATCAGAAGACCAGATTGAAGCCTATAAACTCTTGGTGCAATACCAGAACAATTTCAAACGTATAGGGAATATGTTCCGAAAGCGAAATCCAAAATTGGCGGATGAAGTCACCCAACTGGCAAAAGAAATCAGAAAGCACATTTTAAGTTTTAGGGTATGATTGGAATGGGAAAGTCTATATCGCACACATCGGCATCCATGGCCTACGGGCTTCGGGAAGAAAAGAAACCCGAGATTGTTCATAGCCAATACTTGGCTGGAGATACCCCAAAGAAGATTACCCAGGAGTTCAGGACCATCCAACAACAAAACCATCAATGCCAAAAAAACACCTTGAGTTTCGTGCTCAGTCCGACCATCAAAGATGGCAAAGAAATGAAGAACCAAGAACTGCAAGAAATTACACAACGGTTTCTAAAACAAATGAAGTTAAAGGAGAACCAGGCCATTGCCTTTGTGCACAGAAACAGAAAGCATGTCCATATCCATTTGTATGTGAATCGAATTAATTTTCGAGGTCAAGCATATAAAGACAATTTCGTAGGAAAGCGGAGCCAACAAGCTGCGGAACGAGTGGCAAAAGAAATGGGCTTGGCCACAGTGCGGGAAGTACAACAACAAAAACTGGACAATGCCAAGGATATGCGGATGATTCTTAAAAGAATTCATGAAAAGGTCATTAGCGAGGTAAGGCCAAAGGACTTTGACCAATACATCAAGGCTATGCAAGCCTATCCTATAAAGGTTATCCCATCCATTAATAAACAGAACAGATTGCAGGGCTTTCGTTTTGAGTTTGCGGGACAGAATTTAAAAGGGAGCGAGGTGCACCGTTCCATGTCCATGAACAAGATAGCCGAACAGATTGGTTTCGACAGATATGTAGTGGAGAAAGCCAAAATAGAAAATACAATGAAACTGATGGGAAAATCGGTAAAGGTACCGCCGAACCTAGTGGTTAAGATGGGCACCAAGGCAGTTGTAAAAGGCATCAAAAGAACCATTGATAAAGGAATAGGAATCGAAATAGGAATGTAGCATTATGGCAAAA
>JBCDGY010000397.1:0-2401 GCA_039414375.1 Bacteroidota bacterium
AAGACACGTTAAGGCTTAAAAAGGTATTTACCTTAGATCGGTTTGTGCCATAAAAAGGACACATTTCTTGAATAGCAGGACATGTTTCCCTATTTTTGACAAAAACAACCTCTTCTGGGGCGAAGGCAGAAAAAAATCTATGGTTCTTTCTGCCTTCGCCCCCCAACTGCTAAATAGTTCTAAAATAACAAAGGAAGAAAGAATCAGCATTGCATAATCCTAAAAATTTAGTAATAGGACCAGCAAA
Organism: Bacteroidota bacterium; assembly: GCA_039414375.1. Lineage (GTDB taxonomy): Bacteria > Bacteroidota > Bacteroidia > Flavobacteriales > Flavobacteriaceae > Croceivirga. The sequence continues at coordinate 248 of JBCDGY010000397.1, forward strand.
AATTGGAAAGCTATGAAGGTACCCTACGCTGTTAGGAAAAAGTCCAAAGTTGGTGCATATTGGAAATACCTATGCTTAGGTATCTGCTTACTTGGTCAAAGCCTTATACTACGAGGGCAAGCCGACGCCCAGCAAACTAAGTTCACCACCTACCCCAATGTCCAAAAATGGGTGGAAACGACGGATTTTTCTAACGAATTACTGGATCAACTAGTGCAACTCGAAGCGGATACGACCACCTTGGTGCATCTAGATCAGCACCTCAACGACCAGCAATTTTATGCCTACCTCAACCAACACCGCTACCAATTAGATTCCCTAGTAAACGCAAGTAACAGAAGTGGCTACTTGTCTTATTTGGCGCACATTGGTACCGATTTGGAGGATTTTTACAAGGTATTTCGACATTGGTCCTTTGGTAAGCGAAAATGGTCTTGGTTGCCCTATTTTGCTAATTTAAAAAAGAAGTTCCTCGTTCAATTGTCTGGTTACGAACAACTTTCCTACGAGGAAATATTAGCCCAAGTCTTAGCGCAGCCAGCCTACAGGAATATGGATAATACCGATGCTTACATGTTATTTGCCTACACGACCGCTTTTTATTATCGAAAATTAAATCGCTGGCTGAGAAACGAAGAGAACTTGGGGCAAATAGTAGAAATTAAGGCCTTGTTGGATCAAACGCTCACCAAACTAAATTCAATTCCGCCCAATACAACCTGCTATCGTTCCTTGAAAATAGCGGACGAAGCGCAGTTGAAAGCCTTTATTAATCGACATGCGGCGGCCTTGAAGAGAAATGCGCCCGTTACTTACAAGGAGTTTTTGTCGGTAGCCACCAAGCTGGAAGATTCTTTTGTGGGCAGAGACGGTTATAACATCAATATGTATATCCAAACAAGTGAAAATAGTAAATGCAAAAGCATACATGATTTTGCTTGGGGTAAGTACCATTTTGAGACTTTATCCGAAGATCTTTTTATGAGCGGTACTCAATTTCAGGTGATTAAAATTGTCCCTTTCGGGAAAAATGTCCACTATATATTTTTAAAGGAAGTGCAATGACCGATAAAGAAAGAGCAGCGATCTACGAAAAAATGCAGCAAGACATAGCCAAAGCATCCAATCGAGTGGAACATTTTTGGCAACATAGCTATCCGCTGCTTTCCGAACAAGCCAAACTACAAGTCTGGTCAAAATACCTGTTTAGTTTATTAAGATGGAATGGAGAAAGCGTGGATGAACAATTAGATATGTTTACAAAAGAGAGCTACGAAACGTGGAAAAAGCGAGAACCTCAAATCGACAAATTGCTGGAAGCACTAATTCCTAAGGTAAGCGAATATTTGGGAGGAGGCTATGAGCGGTTGATTAGAGATCGACTAAACAGGTGAGAATAGAATACCCGATGTAAAACCCCAAAAATTCCGCATACGGTTATCAAATTCTGGATTATTTCTCTTCTCAACCGATCATTACTTCAAAGTGGAAAACTCTAGAACACAAACCTGCTTACAAAGCTTGGGGCAAAGGCATTAAATCCAACCTAAATGAACTTGATGATTGGCAAAAAGAAGCCAAGAAAACTTTTGAGGGAGATTATTGGTATGAATCTCCACCAGATACCCTAGCATCTAGTAATGATCTTTTAAAAAACTTAAAAGTGGTACTACTAATTGGGAACAATACAGCATCCGCCGCAGAAGATTTTTTAATCGCCGCAGAAAGTATTGCTTTAGGCCAGACCGTGGGAGAGAACACTTTTGGTAGCACAGGCCAGCCAATGTTTATGAGATTACCAGGTGGAGGGTCCGCCAGAATCTGTACAAAAAGAGATATGTACCCGGATGGAAAAGAGTTTGTGGGCTACGGAATTAAACCAGATATCGTGGTGGAGGCATCCATTCAGGACTTTATTGCAGGCACGGATAAGGCGATGGAAGTAGCGATAAAAACACTGCAATTCTGACTACTTAGTAACGAGCAAAGGATAAGTCATTCATTTAGAGCTAATTATTTTGTGCAAGAACTAGATGAACAAACATCGTTTGTGAACCGCTTGCGGACGGGATGCTTGCAGACATAGCCCAGCTATGGCTAAGAAAAATAACGACGTTATTGTGCAAAAGAATAGCTATGAAATGTAGGAGTTAT
>JBCDGY010000398.1:0-2401 GCA_039414375.1 Bacteroidota bacterium
AGTAAAAAAATCGCCATTTGTGCAATATCCTCAGGGGTACCTACTCTTTTCAGCGGATGTCTTTGGGCCATCAGTTCCCGTTTTTTGTCATTGTTGAGTAGCCTTTGTGCTAGTGGCGTATCTACTAAAGAGGGCGCTATGCAATTAACCCTAATTTTAGGGGCATATTCCGCGGCAAGTGACTTTGCAAAACCCTCTATTGCCCCTTTGGCAGCAGCAATACTGGTGTGAAAAGGCATACCTGAACCCACAGCAACGGTACTAAAAAAAATAGCCGATGATCCTTCAACCATTTTAGGAATAATCATCTTGGCTACGTTGACTAAAGCAAAAAAGTTAACTTCCATCTCCGCCCTAAAGCTATCCAGGGTAACCATTTTAAAGGGTTTTAGATTGATAGACCCAGGACAATAAACAAACCCATGAATTTCATCAGGGAGTTGGTCCACAGCCAAGTCGTCAGATAATGCATCAAAAGGAATGTGGGTTACTGGTAGTGAGGATAATTCTTCTGCTGTTCTCGAGGCCACATAGACCTTGTGATCTTTAGATAATACTTTGGCCATGGCCAAGCCAATGCCGTGAGAACCTCCCACGAGAAATATGTTTTTGGACATACTTTCAGTTTAATATTAATGAATTTTGATAATTAGGCATTTTACCGAAACGGTTTTCTAGCTGCACTTCTCGATATTCAAAAATTTTAAGCAACTCTTTTTTCACCAATACCGGATGTAACAACTGCCCAAGGAAGCCAAAAGGAATTTTATAATGAATGAGATCTTCCATTACTACACCACCATCAATTACAGTTATAAAATGTTTATGATGCCATAAGGCATAAGGTCCGTACAACTGTTCGTCCACAAAATAGTCGCCTTCTTCCACCTGAGTAATTTCTGACACCCATTTTGTGCTAAATCCCGGTAATGGTTTTACCCGATACTGTATAATTTGCCCTGCGTAAAGTGGTCTATCCGCTCCCGAAAGAATGGTAAAGTCCATTTCTTTTGGAGTAAGATGTTTTAGGTTATGAGGATTAGAAAGAAATTGCCATGCTTCTGAGCTACTGATAGGCAGTGCCTGTTTGGCGTGTAAATGATACAGCTTCATAGAGGATCAAAAGTATTAGATTTTTTGTTTAAAATAAAACAAAATAAGTTAAACAAAATAAAAGTGTATTCATTTGGATGTCATCATCTATGCCATACAATCGTGCTACGAAAGGTTGATTCAACTATTTGTTGTCTGTAAATGGGCTTTAATTGTTGGCTTACGATAGCTGCTTATGGATACAAGAGCGTCTAATAGAAAAAGAAGATACGCCTTGGGTAATCTGTTTTCATTTAAGTATTTATTAACTAAGCACCCTAATCCATTTGGCTAGTTTTGCCGTATTAGGCAATTAACAAATACATTACTAAAAACATGAAGAAACTTACATTTTTTGGATTAGCAGCATTGCTTTCTTTTGGTGCTTATGCACAAATGCAAACTCCGCAACCCAGTCCTTCCTCCGAATTAGAGCAAATGGTTGGACTTACTGAAGTGGAAGTGGAGTATTCTCGTCCTTCTATGAAAGGTCGTACCATTTTTGGTGCCTTGGTTCCTTACGATCAATTATGGAGAACAGGAGCTAACAAAAATACCATGGTCTCTTTTAGCGACGCTGTATCGGTAGAAGGCAAACCCTTAGAAGCCGGTTCCTATGCTATTTTCACCAAACCTGGGGAAGCGGTATGGGAAGTGATCTTTTATTCGGATACCGAAAACTGGGGGATTCCTAGAGCATGGGATGCCTCTAAGGTGGCGGCCACTGTTAAAGTACCTGTTTTTCCTATAGAAACACCAATTGAGACCTTTACCATTACTATTGATGATTTGCATCACAATGGTGGTACGCTTGGTATGATGTGGGAGAAGACTTATATAGGGGTAAAATTTGAAGTACCAACTGAAGCCAAGGCTACTAAAAGTATAGATGCCGTTATGGCTGGCCCTAGCGCTGGAGATCTTTATGCTGCTGCATCTTATTACTATGATGCTGGATTGGATATTGAAAAAGCTAAAACATGGATAGATAAAGCGGTAGCCATGGACGAAAAAGGGGAACGCTACTGGGTTATTCGCAAGCAATCTTTGATTCACGCTAAATCAGGTGATACTAAAGCAGCTATTGCTGCTGCTAAAAAGTCTTTGGCCGCTGCTGAAAAAGCAGGAAATCAGGACTATGTAAAAATGAACAAAGATTCTTTAAAAGAGTGGGGAGCACTATAAGCTGTTCAGCTCAAGTATCATATTTGAAGCTGTCTCAAAACTGAGGCGGCTTTTTTTATTTTTACTTTCTGTTTTAGATTGTTTTTAGTATTTTAAAGTATTGATTTTCAATAGTATGAATACT
>JBCDGY010000399.1:0-2353 GCA_039414375.1 Bacteroidota bacterium
CTTGCTGCCAATAGCCATCGTTGTGGTAGGTAAAGGTCTAGTTGTCTTTACCATTGGGGCTTTCCATCTTGGTAAGCAACCAAGAGGAGACGTACTCATTGGCAATAACACCATTGTCGGTATTGTCGTTGCCATTTCTTTTATTGGTTTCATACGCATTTACAGGGTCTACTGGAGTATTCCCGAAATAGTATTTTGTGCCACTTTCATTAACCACTTCCCATCCTATAATTTCGTCATTACCTCGGAAACCGCGGTAAACGTTTTTAATATGTATTCTTGGGTTGTCCAGCGATTTGGGGGTGTTGTTGTCGTTGGTATCAAAAACGATTGAAGTGCTTAGGCCTGGAGCAGTAATGGTAAACACATCGGGCTGGGTATCGATATAGCTTTTGTTGATATCGTCAAGAAATACAAAATAATCGCGCACGGCTTGTTCACTGGCAAAGGTGCGGGAAGTATTGTCCAAATAGGTATTGATTTTTTGGATAAGATTTTGCCGTTGGCTAAGGCGACCGTCGTTGGTGGTTACATAGTCGCCTTGGATGTAATCGTCCGGGAGGCCATTGGCCCTTCGGCTAATACGGCCACCCACATTGAGGTTCCATCCCAGGCCACACCAGTTGGCCAGTTGGTCTACCTTGATGCCAGAGGCATCGTAGGTGAGTGATACTGGAAGATCCATCTCACGTCCTTTAAACACATGCAAGGGTATGGCAATACTAGGGGTGCCCGAATACATATCCACACTGTGATCGCCATATTTGGCAAAAGCCTGGGCTTCTGGGGAATTGGGTATTCTTACCATTTTATTCAGTTCTTGCTGGTAAAAGCTCTCTTCTTGTTGCCCATAGGTCAACAGGGAAAGCAGTAGCACAATAGGCAGTACTTGCTTAACAGTCATAATGTTTGGTCCTTGAAGAATTATTGAATATTAATTTGCTTTGTTGTTATTTGATTAGTCTGAGTTTAAAAGCCCAAACATGTTATCAGTGGTGTTCTCAACTTCTTATTTTGCCATGCTAATGGTAAAGTCTCCTTAAAAAAATTCACCTAGTCATTAGCCTTTCCACTAGCATTTGATAGCCCTTTATTAGTCACGCCAAAGGATTTTCTCCATCTAGCTTAAATCACTATGTACTTCGCTATAAAAATAATATACTAAGCAATAACTTTTCATCTAATCCGACAAAAGACGGGTACAAATCTTACAATTTCGATCAAATACCAAAAAGTCCGATTAAGGGTGCTATTCTAGTATTTTACTTAAGGATTTTTCTTACTTTTTAATAAGGCGTTCTGAAACCTCACACCGCTTCTTTTATAAAAATAGAAGAACAGCAAAGTCTGTACAATCCACAATGAGGAAACCGGTTTTTTGAGCTAGGTAACAGGCCTTATTTAGTCGCCATCTCGTACTTTTTCCCCTTTTGCCCACAGTATTTGAGTGGTACACAACATTGCATCGCTATGTTTCTACATTAATACTTAACTTAAAGTAATTAAATGTTATGCTGTGAAAACCTACAAAATTAAAAGCCTTTTTTGCCTCTTTGGCTTTATTGCCGCCGCTTACTATTATCATCATACCTTGCAAGAAGCAGAGATGCTATCTCAAGAACCTGTTTTGAATACTGCCCAACTAGAACCGCAAAAGCTTCCAGATCTTAAGGAAACCAACAAAAGCGAGCAAAACAGTACCGATAATACACTGCTTCCTTAAACTGTAGTTCATAAAATTGTTGCTACACCTACTTTAGGTACCCTTTTCAATAGGTCACGAATAGGTGCCCTGATCGTTACCTTTGCTCTTATTGGAATCCTAAATCACGTATAGCGTTATTTAGGGGTAATGCGCACTATCTTACCTACGGCTCTAATGCTTATTTTTCTTAAACTTTTAAACCTTTTGGGAATTCCGAAGTCAAACTATGGAAACCTTAAAAATTTAGAATTCATGAAACAGATCGTATGGCAAGCCTTGGTCGTTATGCTTACTGCACAGGGGGTACTAGCCCAACAATTTCCCCCTCAAGGAGGCCCTCAAGGCCTTCGCCAAGAGTTAACTATTGAACAGATGGCGGAGCTAAAAACCAAAAAGATGACTTTAAAACTTGACCTTACAGAAGGCCAACAGGCCCAAATGTTGCGTGTTAACAAAGACCACGCTGCATTTATGAAGCAACAAGCCAAAGAACGACACGCTCGTATGGCCTCTGAAGAAGGCAAACCTAGTTCAGAAGAGCGTTATGCTTTGGAAAATGCACGTTTAGAGGAACAAATTGCGCACCAAGAAGCGGTTAAAGCCATTTTAACTGAGGAGCAATATCAAGAATGGAAAAAGATGCGCAAC
>JBCDGY010000400.1:0-2299 GCA_039414375.1 Bacteroidota bacterium
CGTTGAGCACGGTTTTGCTTAATCCGATTATTCATGTCCTGAATAGTACTCATCCTTTTTTGCGATTTGATTGGGAAACTTGTTTACAACGATCAACTATGATTTCACTGCATACGTTTTTGTGCGAAACTGTTCCTACGAAACTCCGTTGTTAGATTAATAGATTAAACTCAAGTTACGTCTACTGCGCCATTTGCTCAAGTTAACTACAAAGGTATGCGTTAGGCTATTTACACGAACACTATCTGGATTGAGGCTAGGAATTTGGCCTTGAGGCAATAGGCCAAAAAAACCTTGTAAAGGCATTCCTAAACGTTTTTAGTAGATATAGTGCTAGTTAAATCACGAAAACCGCTGAATTCAATACTAATTTTACCCCTAAAATTAGCATTAATACTGCAAAGGCCTTTTTTAATGCTGCTGCGGGCAATTTATGTGCAAGAATTGCTCCGATACGTGCGGTGAAAAAGCTAGATAAGCTTAGGCAGGTAAACGCATAAATATGTACAAAGCCAATTACACCATGAGGCAGGGCTTCTTTTACGCTAGGATCAATAAATTGCCCAAAAACTAGAAACCCAATTACACCAGCAATAGCGATAGGTAAACCACAAGCAGCCGATGTACCGACTGCATTCTGTATTCTTAAACCATAATTACTCAGAAATGGAACGGTTAATGTCCCTCCACCAATACCAAAAATAGCCGAAACGATACCTATGAAACCTCCTAAAGCAGTTTGGCCACCAGGTGAGGGCAGCTTACTAAAGTCATTTTCTTTTAAAGCTTTGTTTCTTATAATCAGCATTTTTATTCCTATTAAAAACACACCTATGCCAATTATTGCTTGAAGTGCTTTGCCATGAATAACTGAGGCTATACCTGCGCCTAGCAGGGAGCCGATTACCAATCCCGGTGCCATGCATTTCCAAACGCTCCAGATTATTACACCTTTTTTATTGTGAGCCCGTAGGGAACCAATTGAGGTTACAATAATAGTGGCAAGAGATGTACCGATACAAATATGGGTAAGAGCAGCTTCTGGCACGTCTTTTACTGTGAAGATGTAAATTAATATGGGTACAATTACCAAACCGCCACCAATACCAAACAAGCCAGCCAATAGGCCAGCGAACGCACCAGCAGTAAGGTAATAGAGAATAAATATATCCATAGGTAAATGGAATCTTTAAAGGATTTATTGCGAAGTCTCTTTTGGATAAGACATAAGTATAAACTAAGTGTCAAACATGGGAACCATTTTTGAATTAATACACAAGGGCTATATCACCAATTCTTTGCGTACAATTTCTGCCCCTGCGCTTAGAGCACTTAGCTTACCTCTTGCAACGTCTCTAGATAAAGGAGCCATACCGCAGTTGGTACACGGATAAAGATTTTCAGCATCTACAAACTCAAGCATTTTACGCAAGGTGGAAGCTACCTCTTCGGGTGCTTCGATGGCGTTGGTTGCTACATCAATGGCCCCTACCATTACTTTTTTACCTCGAATAAGTTCAATTAAATCAAAAGGGACATTTGAGTTATGACATTCTAAGGACACCATATCAATACTCGATCTTTGAATTTTCGGAAAAACTTCTTCGTATTGACGCCATTCAGACCCCAGTGTCTTTTTCCAATCAGTATTTGCTTGTATTCCGTAACCGTAGCATATATGAACCGCGGTTTCGCAGTCTAACCCTTCTTTTGCTCTTTCTAATGCTGCCATTCCCCAATCGTTCACTTCCTCAAAGAACACGTTAAATGCAGGTTCATCGAACTGGATAATATCAATCCCGACATCTTGCAATTCTTTTGCTTCTTCGTTGAGTGATTTTGCAAACTCCCAAGCCAATTTTTCTCGACTTTTATAATGAGCATCATATAAGGTGTCAACCATTGTCATTGGACCAGGTAATGCCCATTTTAAAGGTTTTTCTGTCTGTTCACGTAAAAATTTAGCATCCTCAACAAAAACTGATTTCTGGCGGGCAACGTTGCCTACAACTACTGGGACACTAGCATCATAACGGTTACGGATTTTTACGGTTCTACGATTCTCAAAATCTACACCGCTTAGATGCTCGATAAAAGTCGTTACAAAATGTTGACGCGTTTGCTCACCGTCGCAAAAGATATCCAAGCCTGCCAATTCTTGCTCTTGTAAAGAAATGCGTAAAGCATCACGTTTCCCCTCTAGTAACTGATGGCCTTTCAATTTCCAAGGTGACCAAAGTTTTTCCGGTGGTGCAAGCCAAGTTGGTTTGGGTAAACTTCCAACTACGGAAGTTGGTAA
>JBCDGY010000401.1:0-2270 GCA_039414375.1 Bacteroidota bacterium
ACCCAAAAGGCAACCACTGCTACAATAACTAAAAAGGCTAAAATTTCAAAAGAGGCAATTAAAACATCATACCCAACACCGAGAAAGGCGAAAATGCGATGGGTCCCAAAGAGACCGTCAATAATGATCTCTATGACCTCAATATTAATGATGACAAAACCTATATATACTATAATATGTAGCAGCCCGGCGATTGGACGTACCACCATTTTGGATTGTCCTAGCGCTATTCGAGCCATATTTTTCCAGCGCTCAGCTTTTTGATCTTGTACGTCCTTTTCTTTCCCTAACTTGATATTGCGAATCAACTTTTTCACATTTCTAGTGAAATAGCCGATCCCTACAACCAGGGATATCGCAAACAAAATGTTTGGCAAATAATGCATGGTTCTAATTATTTTTCCGCCGCCGGATCTTTTTCTGGCAGCGTATAGTCTTTCTGTTTTTTCCCAAAAACAGAAACATTCACATAACGTTTGGGATTTAACCTAAAGTCTTGCAGAAACAAATCCAACTCTCTTGATACTTCACTAAGGTTGTGGTATAACTCATCGTTAGTTACCATTTGCCCTAAGGTACCTTGGCCACTTTCAATCTGCGCCAGTACTTTATTCAAATTGGTCAAAGTGCCTTGCAATTCTTTGACCGTAGTTTCCCAATCGGCTTTGGCCAACTCGTTAGAGATGGTTGATAGTTGTGCAGTGGTATTCGCCACACTTTTTAAGGTACTATCCAGGTTTGCACTATTGTCTTGCAACAGTTTGTTCACCCTTGCCATACTACTTTGGAAAGTCTGCATAGAAGCATTAAAACCATGTACGCCCTGCTGCATCTCTAACTTCGTTCTATCCGTTAATAAGGAGTTGATATTGAGCATTAACGAATCTGCATTGGTAAAAGCGCCCTCTAAACTCATTTGTAGTGGCGTCAATTTTTCTTGTACCAACTCCGTCAATCCAGGACGCACTCCTGTTTGGAGCGTATCGCCATCTTTTGCTGGAGGAGCTTCATCAAAAGAAGGAATTATTTGTAGCCCTTTACCTCCAATAATACCGGTGTCAAAAAGCTCAACTTTACTATTCTCTGAAAACTGGAATTTGTTATTCACCACAAAAGTTACCAATAGCTTTGCAGACTTATCTTTAAAACGAACATCGGTCACGTTGCCAATGACTAAACCGTTGAGGGATACTTGTGTACCTGTTTGCAAGCCACCCACATGATCATAGACGGCATAAAAGGTTCGGGAATGATCAAATAGTGATGAGGATTTTAAATAACTGAAACCCATGACCACTGCGAGAATACCTATAAGCACGAGTATTCCGGTCTTAACTTCACGAGATAACTTCAAAAGGTCGGATTTAAGGTTTTCAACAAAATTACGCTTTTTTTGAGGCTATTGTGCGGTGTTTTCTTTTAGTGCCTCGTCCAATGGTATTCGTTTACCCTTTCGGTAAGCCACAATGTAAGCAGCATTATACCCTTTAGCATCCGCATCGGATTTCAACTTTTTAGCCGCTTCATAATCACTGGTATTACCGTATAAATAGCGAAACATTTTCTGGTAAGGTTCTGAGGACAGTTCCCCCAAACCATTGAAATTACTGGCCTCTAGGGGTATCGAACGCGAACTCGCCAACAGTTGTACTTTAAAGATCACATCAGAAACTTTTTTAGGGGGAACGCTTGGTGCTGGCTGCGCTGTTTTTGTTTCGGAGGTCTTGGGAGTTTCCGGTTTTTCTGCAACCTCTTTGGTTACTACCTCAGTTACTGACACTTCTTTAGATTTGGATTCCTTTGGCGCTTCAACTGCAGGTGGAGAGATGGTTGTATTGGTCACCGTTTCCTTAGTCTCCGCGATAGGGGTACTGGAGGTTTGTATTTCGAGCGTTTCATCGGGAGTCCGCTGACCAAAATCTTCTGTAACCACCAAATTGGCATCAACCCCCTTTTTGTAAGTGATAATGGCATCAGCAATCGCGGTACTCATGTCTTGTTGGCCCTTTGCAGAATTCAAATAAGCACCCTCTTCCTTGTTCGTTAAAAAACCAAGCTCTACCAAAACACTTGGCATAAAGGTTTGGTGCAATACCACAAAAGCCGCTTGCTTCACTTTTCGGTCCTTGCGTTTTAGCTTGGTAATAAAGTTGCTTTGTACTTCCTTGGCTAGCTCAATACTCTGATCTAGATACTCCTCTTGCAAAATGGTGGAACCTATGACGAAGGCTGGGGAATTGATATCGTAATCCTGATATTTTTCTTGATAA
>JBCDGY010000402.1:0-2261 GCA_039414375.1 Bacteroidota bacterium
TTGAAACCAATTTCTCTGGATCGCTTTATTAAAGCAACTAATAAAGCAATCGATCAGATAGAATTAAAGAAAGGGGGAAATGCTGTTGCCGATGCGCCCGCCGACGGAGCAGACTATTTCTTTGTAAAAGCAGATAAAAAGTTGGTTAAGGTCAATTATGAAGACATTGTTTACATCGAAGGACTGAAAGATTACGTGATTATTCGGATGGAAAATAGTCGAGTCATTACCTTACAAACCATGAAGAGTTTGGAAAGTAAGTTACCCGTTCACCAATTTAGGAGAATCCACCGCTCTTTTATCGTAGGGATTGATAAAATAAATGCCATTATTGGTAATATGGTAGAGATTACGGAAAAGGGACAGGCCAAACACCTACCCATCGGTAAAAACTACCGAGAGGAATTATTGAATATTATTAATAAGAATAAATTATAGGATAGGTGGAGGTGTATAGGTACAAGGGTATACAGGCACAAAGGGAGTTACTGAACAACGGACAATGATGATATATAAGTAGTTATTAAATCAAATATGGCGAAAATCTCAAATCTCAAATCATACATCACATATCTTAAATCCATCTAATTTTTCCCAGACAGATTTATGATATATAATTTGCGAACTATGATTTTTGATTTTTTACCCCCATTCGGGGAAATTCCTCGTTACATTACAGAAACCTATTGTTCAGTACGATACAAAGGGAGTAAAGAACCCAACTTATGGATAAAACTACATTTGGGAATACCCTTTGCACCTCTGTACCTTTGTACCTGTACACCTCTAAACCTCTGTACCTCTACACCTTCAAACCTTCTCTAACTCATGCCAATCCTATCTTCTTTAAAGAAAAAAGCCCAACAGCTCGCAGGATGGAATAGAATGCGGGATAGTATTCGACCAAATCATAACTTTGGCGATCAATCCTTACCAAAATCACCAAACTACAGCGATTTGGGGCATTGGTTTGCCCATCCATCCATGGACTCCAAGGTTAGATTTACCCCCCAAGGGGTAGCATCTACCACGGCTTGGCAAGAAGGGGCAGTGGATGTTTTTTACCTTGCGCCGACTTTAAACTTTAGCAAGTTGGGGTGGAATTGTCCCATCAATCACCCCAGTTCTACGGAATTGATTGGTGAAATGATTATGAGCGGGCAAGCCTCGGTTTTTAATAGTTGCTGCCGCATTTTTTCACCCAAATACCGACAAGCTACTTTTTATTCCTTTCTGGGAGCAAGAAATAATGGTCGTCAAGCATTGGAATTAGCCTACGCAGACTGTTTGCAAGCTTTTGACTATTATTTAGAGCATTTTAATAACGGACGTCCTTTCTTTTTAGCTGGACACAGCCAAGGAGCCTTGCATACGATGCGCCTGATTGATGATCGAATTGAAGGTACAGATATAGCGAAAAGGATGGTAGCTGCTTATCCCATTGGTTTCTGGTTCCCATTGGACAAATTTGGCAAAACGCTCAAGACCATTAAGCCAGCGGAAAAAGCAACAGACATTAATTGTGTGGTAGCTTACGATACTTATTTGAACACGGGTAAACCAATGAGGTTATTGGATCGAGCAGAAATCGTTTACGGCGGTAAGATTCAAGTAAAGTGGGAACGAAGGAGTACTAAAACACCGCTCGGGGTAAATCCATTGAGTTGGACCAGAACCAACAAAGTAGTATCAGAAGATGCGCACCAAGGAGCAGTCCATTTATTATTAGAAGGGGAAGAGCGACCTAACTGGAAAGGCTTTTTATCCGAAGAACCCCTTGGTCTAAATGTACAAGGCTTGTCTAAACCCTACTTGAATGAGTGTAGTGCCCAAGTCCGAAAAGATGGCTTTTTGTACGTTTCTACTCCAAAAAATTGGGCGTTTAAAAGTATGATTATGCCGGGTGGCAATATGCACCTCTCAGATTATTCCCTTTTTTACATGAATTTGCGGGAGAATGTGGCAGCTCGATGGAGCGCTTATCAGGCCAGTAACTAAAAACTGAAAGCACGCAAAGGTCGTAAAGCACGCAGAGCGTTAGTTTTTATAACTTTGCTTGCGCAGCGACCTTTATGAGCCAAATTTTTCTGAACGATACTTGGTACACTGTTCAAAAAATTTCTTCTTTTTTTGCTCGGCGGCTTTGCCGCCTCGCCGAGGGGGATTTAGGGGTGACGTTTTTTTTTAATTTACGAGGGGAAATATGAAAAAACTACACCCGAAAAACCCAAAATGAAAGGAGGCGTGCCTGGCAGCACAAA
>JBCDGY010000403.1:0-2251 GCA_039414375.1 Bacteroidota bacterium
ATCCTGACCATCTGTTCCCGGTAGGTCAGCAATTGCTTTATCTTGACCAATAAGGGGGAGGGCATTTCATAGGGCTTGAGCTTTGCCCTATGGGTGAAAGCATAATCAGCTATCCTCTTGGCATCTACCTTGTCGTTCTTACCACGGGTCATCCCCATACTACGTTTGATGTGCAGCCCGGACTCCATACAGAATAGGATTCCCTGTTGAGCCAGCCATGCACAGAACAGCAATCCGTAGGTCCCGGTGTGTTCCATGCAGAATGCGCAATCGTCCAATTCCAGTCCCTTTTCCCTTATCCATTTTAGGACAAGGGAGAAGCCCTTAAGGGAGTTGTCCGTCCTGAATTCGCCAAATCCGTGCTCTTTCATCAGTGCCAGGTCCAGCGTGGCATTGCTGATGTCAACCCCGACATAATGTTTTTTCTTGATAAATTCGTTCATTTCAATTTTAGTTTTCAAACCGGAATGGTTGCCCAGCTGATACCTTTAATAAGTCCGACTTAAGATTCTAATTGGCCCGTGCAACAAAAAGGGAGGCCAGGACTACTTCGCAAAATGATACTGGATCAGACCGTCGGATAGTTCACCTTGCCTCCCCCGGTTTTTGAGTTATTAACTGTTTTGTAAGTTATCAGTCTCCCCTTAAGAATCCCCTCTTGAAACATTATCAACATGGTTTTAAACTTTTGCGACCAAAAGGGCCTTTAATCTAAAGGACCATCGGGAGAAAAAGCAAGATTGTCATGACAATGACACATCTTGAATTGCCACCCAACTTCAAAGTAGTAGCAAAGTCGAATAGGGATAAAAAGTGCCCTGTTTTTAACTAAGGAAAAGGAATCCTTTTAAAAGAATCTCAATTGAAACAGCGAAACACTACAGTTTTCAATAAAAGAAAGGATTAGTTCAATGAAAAACCCCAACTCCAAGGGAGCATAAGTAAAGGCGCCCTATTTGATTTTTGAATTACGCTTATCTTCCCGAACACTACAAAAATCAAACAGGTTCCGGCGCAGGTAAGACCTGGTTAGATTTGGGGTGCTTTAAATTTCAGTTAGCTAACACGTACGTATAATGTCCCAAAAAAGGTGAATTTACGATACTACTAAAAAAGACCAGAAATGGGACTGGGTTAATAATTGTAATCAACTCTTCTGCTGAATCGAATAAAAGGGCGGTAAAAAGGGAAAGCATTTCAAAACGATTACCTTCCATATTCCAAAAAACATATATGGAACTGTAAGTATTGTTAAGACAGCAGACCGCTCCCTACAACTAACCCGGGGAACTTGTGAATGAATCCATTTAATTTAAAATTGATTTTCCGGTTACGGGATTGGCGGACTGCTTTTCTAACGATCTTAAATTTGGGAGGTAGAATAAGTTACCTCGCATAGGGGAAAACTAAGAATACTACTGTGGTAGGACAACTGAATTTCTTACAATTCGATGAACTGCATTATTGAATAGAATTTAAGTCTGTGAAGGGATAATGTAATTAAACCTTTGCGGCACAAAAAACCTTCTTTTTGCTAGATTTCAGAGAATTGAGGGGAACGGTGTGAGCATGGTACTCATGCCACGGGATATTCACCCCACTTTGTCGGCGGTGGTACCTATTTGCTATTTTGGCCTAAGCTGTTCTATAACCTCTATATTTACCCAATAAATATCAGATAGTCCAGGCTCTATATCTCTTTCGTCTCTCCCGAAGAACAAATACTTACCATCTGGACTAACGGTTGGCGTTTTTTCAGAAAAATTGCTATTCACAGTAGCCCCAAGATTAATAGGGGCTGACCAAGTGCCATCCGGATTTTTGAAATAGACATAAATATCATTGTCCCTTCTATTTTCTTGTTCCATATTCAGGGCAGTAACAAGCAGATAATCATCGTGTGGGGAAATAAAAGCGTGATGCCCTTTTTCAATAGCTACCTTTTCAGGACTAACAAAACTACCTTCCTTGTACATGGTAGAATAGGTCGTAAAATCTGATAAATTAAAATAATAGAGCTGTTTATCATTTCCATGATTGGCAAAAAATACTTTGTCATCATTTAATAAAGATTCCAACTTTTTGGCATCGCTCCATGTATTCTCAAAGCGATCTACATACCATATGCGTTCATCCGCAAAGATGGAGTCAAAAGCAGTAAAATAAATTCGCCTGCCATCTGGGCTTACAAAAGGGTGCATTTCTTCCTTTTTATCCCCCTTGGTAAAGTTTGTCTTTTTTATAGAAGTCC
>JBCDGY010000404.1:0-2228 GCA_039414375.1 Bacteroidota bacterium
GTAAAACCGTTCAAAAGAAGGGGTAAGACCCCATCCAATTTGTGGTCGCATAACATGGCGAATAGCTTGTATTTTTTTGTCCTCCCCAAAGTTAAAAGTACCGTAGAGCGTTGTTCCAATGCTAGCATTAAAGCCATAGGTATTGTATCGGTCAAAACCAGCGATGGTATCTAGTACCACCTCGCGATTACTCTCTTGATCATTAGGATCTATACCACGACGAAAAGTCTCAAAAGTCCATACATCTTCATAATTACCACCTACAGAAATACTAAAGTATTTGGCAATTTTAAAGTTGGTATTGAATGGTAAGGCATGCCGAGCCCCCAATCGGGCATCATCAAACATTTTAGGAGTAAGGAATAAAGAGTCTGTGGTGCGAATCCTGTTCTCTCCTCTTACGTTGTATTGAAAGTTAAAGTTTTGTATGAGCCCGCGCTTAACGCCATCTCGCTTGGCGAAAGGGAAAATACGTTCCATACTAGCCTGTAAGGTAGGCAGGGTTAAGTTGACCTCTTGGGTTTGGGTGTTTTGGTTATGTGACGCCGTAAGGTTTACATTAACCGAGGGGTACTTTGGAAAGGTTTTGGAATAGGTTATAGAAGACGAAAAGTTGTTGTTTTGATTGTTTTGAACATTAACCTGATTAAAAGAATTATTAAAAAACTGACTACTTCCTAGGTTTACACTGGCCGAAAATCTAGAGTTTGGACTGGCCTTGGGATCTTGCGAATGTGATATTTGGATATTGTAAAGGGTAGTACGGCTAAAGTCACTAAACCCTTTTTGACTAAATATTTGATTTTCAAATCTAAAGTTGACGTTCCCTCTAAACCGATACCGCTTGGCATACACCGATTGCGTGCGAATACCATAACTACCATTGGTAAAAAAGTCTCCTGAAAAGCTGATATCAGCATATTCCCCAAGGGGTAAATAATACCCCCCATTTTGTAAGGCAAAACCCCTACGGGGGTCTTGGGTAAAAGTCGGGAAAATAAGGCCAGCTGTACGCCCCGTTGTTAAGGGAAAATAGGCAAAAGGTAATCCTATGGGCGTTGGCACCTCTACCAAATAAATGTTACTGAAACCGGCTATAATCTTTTTTCCTGGAACAAACTTCCCTTTCCGCACCCGGATGTAATAATCGGGGTCAAGCGTATCTTTAGAGGTGGTTAGTTTGGCATTCTTTAAAAAGTAAACAGAATCATTTTCTTTTTTAGTGACTTGGGCTAAAACCTTCATGGAATCTCCACCAAGACTACCTAAGCCGGCATTCTGTTCTGTTCTAGAATTCCATATCAATGCCTTCTTCGTGTCAAAATTAAAACGAATGGAATCGGGCACCACAACTTGGCTCCCTTGCTTAAAATTGGGTAGTTGGGTGTATGCGCCAGTGGAGTCTTTTATGCGACCTGCATAGACCTCATTCTTGGTGTAGTCCATAACAATAACACCAGCTTTAAGCTCAGTATCTTGATAATAGATTTCCGCTTCGTTGTACAGGTAAATTTTTTGATCTTTCTGGCTGAGTTTTACATAGTCCTTAGCCCTGTATTTAATTTTTCCCAGTAAAACAGAGGAGTCATTGGCCGTGGTGTCGGTAGCTACACTATCAATCGCTACATCCGGATTCAATAGATTTTCTGGGGGTAGCGGCGCGCTTAAGGTATCACCAACAGCGGCAAGCGGAAGCGGAACCAACGGATTTTCTTGGGCCCAAATACTACCGACCGAGAGTATCAAAAACCATAGGAGAAGTGCGGGCAGATTGTTTGTTTGCAAAGTGATAAGTCCTATTTTTGTGGTACTTTGGCGTCATTTTTGCTGGTCAAACTTACATATATTTTTTGTTCCCGTAGCCTCGGTTACCATAATTTTAACCGACGTTGGCGCACTACAAATGCACTGCTTTTATGAAAGGAAATTCATATGCCATATTAAGTATCTGTATCACGATCCTCTTGCTCTATGCTTTTACCCCTAATAGCACGGATAAAGTCCCGAATGAAGCTTTTGTTGTGGTACTCGACGCAGGCCATGGTGGTATGGATCCTGGTAATGTGGGAAATGGATATTTAGAAAAGGATATCGCCCTAAAAGTGGTGCTAAAAGTAGGGGCTATTCTTGAAAAGCAACCCGGTGTAAAGGTAGTTTACACGCGGGATAATGATACTTTTATAGGTTTAGAAGAGCGTGGTAAGATTGCCAATAATGCGGATGCTGAC
>JBCDGY010000405.1:0-2200 GCA_039414375.1 Bacteroidota bacterium
GGATCAATATATTTTTATAGCAACTATGAAACAACAACAAGATTCCAAACACACTGCTTTCTTCCGCACTGCGATTGCCTCCTGCTTCGCTTCTGTTAGCTGCGCACTCTTGGCTTCTTCTTTGTTTTCGCCTTCTGCTGCTGTAGCCGCCGATCTAACTCTCACAGACTCTGATAAAGATGGTAAGTATGAGAAGGTAGAGAACTTAGATATTGAAGGCTCCCTCTACGATGTGGAATTTGTCATTGGTACTCCTAGGGAGGTTTATGATGATGGCTTCGGTGGTTTTGCTTTTGACTTCACCACCCTTGGGGAAGCTGAAACTGCTTTAGCTGCCTTGTTTGCGATCGATGATTTTGCCTTTGAGTCTACTCAGTCCTTTAACCAGATTTTTGCCATTTCGGATTTAAACCTTTATATCCTAACGAATGATGTAGCGATAGCTCCCGGAACTCCAGGCGGGAAATACTGGTTCGGGGGCTTCGCTCCCTCCGGGATGTACCTTGGGGAACCAGGAATCGCCAATCATTGGTGGGATCTCGATGGTGGTGCGGAGATATATGGTACTGCCGTCCAATTGACAATAGCGAGATTCACCCAGAGCGGTTCGGCAGCCTCACCACCAGCAACCCCAGCCTCAACACCCGAACCAAGCCTAATTTTAGGTTTGATGGCACTAGTGGTTTGTCCCATTAATTTTGATGGGTTGGATAAATCTTTGAAAGTTTAACCCTTGCCTCTTCTGTACGGAAACGCCAGTCTGCACAAACTTGGTTTTTGTTGCGTTCGTACTCCCAAGCTGAAACCTCTTTTTCTAAAGTTTCTATATTTGCAATTCTTCTATTTAAACATTGGCGTACTAGCACAGATAACTCAGATTCAACTATATTTAACCAACTGCCATGTTTCGGTGTATAGTGAATCTCTAATTTTTTGGCAATTCTTCTGGCTTCAATTGGTTCAAATACTTCATATAAAGCAGCAGTAGTATGAGTATTTAAATTATCCATTACTAATCGAATCACTTTAGCATCTTTGAAGTGAACATCTACTAAATCTTTCATACAGTAAGCAAAGTCAACTTTTGTTCTTCGTTGAGTGACTTTAATGTGTCTCCAACCCAAATATGGTGCAAAAAAAGCAAACAAATTACAAGTTCCATTACGCTTATACTCGTAGTCAATTTTTTGATTTTTACCTGGTTTATCCTGCTTTTTAGGTATAGGTGGTATTGCTGGCTTTACATCTTCAATTAACTGGCATAGTCTTTCATCAAAACAAACCAATGGTCTTTCTATATCTACTGTTTGACCATATAAATCTAGCACATCTTCCATTTTTGATACAAATTCTGAACTACAAGAAGGGATGCACCATTGTTCTTTTAACCATGGTTTTAATTCGTTTTTTTTAGAATCCTACCCACCGTACTTTTTCCCAAACTATCTACTATTTCCAGGCAAACCATTTTTTCTGCTAATAATCTTAAAGTCCAAGACTCTCTACCGGATGGTGGCTCGCTACAAGTTGTCGCAATTAAATATGCTTCTGAAGCGGAGCTTAACTTGGGTGGCTTACCACTACGTGGACGCTCTTTTAATGTATTTTCTAAACTTTCACTACAGAATTGTTTACGAGTTCTCTCAACAGTTGGAATTGATATATGTAAGGTTTCAGATATTATTTTATCGGTTTTACCTTCACTAGCCATTAGTAACGTGTGGGCTCTACGAATTGTTCTGGCACTACTTGAACCTTTTTTTACCAGATCCACTAGCTCTTGTTTTTGTTCTGTTGAAAGATGAATTTTATGCTTCATAATGATTACACCCTGCGATCGCGATCTGCATGTGGACTTTTAAAGTCCACATGCCCTTATTATAGGATAAAACCCATCAGAATTAATGGGACAGACCAATAGTCTAGCAATCCGATTTTAGTTCAGGAAAACTGGACAGTACCAGCGGACAGCATTTGTGGCCAAGAACTGCTATTATAATTTGCTGTACTATGATGTAATCCTACTTTTATGCTTTCATCAATTCCACCTATCTTACCCAATTTTCCTCAAACGCAGGTATTCAAAGATTTACGTTTTCACTTACAGGAACTTCATTATGATATGCTAAGTTTAGTAAAAAAAATGAATTTTCTGTGTACTAATTTTACTGATGCTCCTGAAATTTTTCGTGAAACTACC
>JBCDGY010000406.1:0-2177 GCA_039414375.1 Bacteroidota bacterium
GACCTATGTAGCAGAGGTCAAAAAATGATACGCTGAGACCTTTGCAAAATTCAAAGGCTACACTGGCTTTTTTAAAAGCCAATAGGTGATCACAGCAGTTGAGACTACATAGGATAATGTCATTAGAATACCAGAGCACATAATAACATACTTCATCCACAGGACTTTTTTATAGAGCCAATAAATACCCCCAAACGTAAGTAGTACAGAAACCAATGGTTCTAGCATCAACACCTTACGCCAAAAACCAGATAATGGCGTAGTCGCTATTAGAATGGCAAGAATAAAGAATAGCATCCCCATAGAGAGCATGTGCGCATGAACAATATTTAGAATTTGACGTTCACTTTTGGCAAATTTGAGTTCCCTAGCTTCAAGGTCAGCTTCATTACCCAAATAGTTTTCTTGAATACCTTGCGGGGTTCCCTCAGTGGTAACCTGTACAAATTGTAGTGCTGATAAAAAGCCTATGCTTGTTACCAAAAGATATAGCGCAACAAGTCCTTTAAGTGCCTTAGATAATTTAGGTAGCAGCCCTTGTATTGTCATTATAGAATACTTGCCGCTTTTAAAATGGCCATACTGGACAATACCTCTTGCACCGCCTTGGTCATAGATTTCGCAGAAATGGTCGCCCCAGATATGGCGTCTATATTTTTGCCGTAATCCAAAGGATCTCCTGAGGTTTTTCCAATAAATTGTTTTAACCATCGTTGACTACCAATTTGCCTACCGTAATCTTCGCGGTAAATAAGCACTTTGGATTTTTTAATGCTCATATCAGGATTAAAAAGTACTACATAATCAAAAACATTCTTCATACTGGGGGCTTGCCCCAAATAAACATACCCCACGCGATTACCATTACTATTGATCTGAAATAAATTATCGCCTCCTAGGGCCACCGCTGTACGTTCATCTAACTTCTTGGAAACGGCAATGTGGTCTAATTGAAAGTCTTCCAACACAAAAGTAGACTGAACCGCTGCTTCCATCTTTTGTTGTAACCTAGGACTGATACCCTTATCTACAAAACTAAAAAAGCAAAGGGCCGCGCAAAGCACGACCCCTTTTCTAAAAGAAACGCTATTTTCCTTCTGGTGTATCAATTGTAGCATTAGGAGCGACAAATTTGTTGATAACAGTTGCGATTTTTGTCTGATCGGCATTTGCCTTTTCTAAAGGATAGAAATGCATAAACATGGGCATTTCTTCTACTTTACGCAATAAAGTAAGATCACCTTGACGGTCATATACACCATCCCAAGCCTCCCTTACATTAGCCCAAAAACCACCATGTGCTTCCCACCAATCCGCAGCTGGCTTACATTTACATTGCGCTACTTTGGTATAAACGTTCCACCCTTATTCTTGTGCTAATAAGACATCAGGTTGTCCTTCGGCCCTAATCACCTTATCATTATCTTGCTCATGCACCCATCCGAAATCGGTGATTTCTTGGCGATTACCGCGTTTCATCACATTATAGTCACTTCTCTTGGTGTATTCGCGCCTTGGTAACGGAGCATCCGATTTGTTCTCCCAATACGATTTGCCATCATAGTGTACCCAAGTAGCTGAACCGGAATACCTTGGGCTATCATCTACTTGATAGACCTTTTGTGTCCATTGCCCTTTTACTGCAGCCTCTGGTAGTTTGGAAAATACCCAATTATTATCCTTATCATAATGGAATACTTCTTGATTTTCAAATAACCAATCTTGTCGCCAGTGCTTTATAACCATGGTGTCGTTAACCACTAAAACATGTTGAATAGAAATCTTATCCGCTTCATTGACTATGGGAATGGCGAGCTCCAAGGCTGCTGCGGTATAGTCTAGCTTCTTTTCATAATCAATTTCTGGCGCAAAAGTTTCTGTATACTTAAAGGTAATATCGTAGCAACCACACATATTTAAAATGGCCTCACGATCCAAGTCTTTCTTTTCTTGTGCTCCTGCGGAGACCATCATTGTTAAGGACAATAGTCCTGAATAGATCAATTTTTTCATCACAAAAATTTTAGTACAAATAAATTTAACTGTTCTTATTTAGATTGATTAAGAATAAGCATATATTTGCTTCAAAAATAGTCAAGAATGGGTCTTAAGAAAAGTAATCTTGGGATTATTTTTTTATGGTGTTATGGGGGAATCCTTATGGCTCAAGAAGTTGC
>JBCDGY010000407.1:0-2170 GCA_039414375.1 Bacteroidota bacterium
AAAAAAAGAAAGCGGCTGAATCCTGATGCCGCTTTCTAAACCTAGGTTCATGAGAACACTTAGAACTAGGTATGCTTTGAAATGTTATTTCAAATTTATATAGAATAATTCTAAATAAAAAACACTTAAGGGTGTTATCTCCCGATTTTATAGTACAATTCCACCCACCACAAGATGTATTTAATTGTCCCCTGAGTTGGATTCTATTGCAAATACAGCTTCTCTTATTTTGATTGGAAATTTTATGAAATTTTGAAGCAATATCTAGATATCGCGAGCGGATTTTATCAGATTTACGGCGAAAATCTAAAGCGATTTGGAGCATTCTGTAAAAGCAATAATAATCGAACTCAGGTTTGTAGTATATTTGCCTGCAATTAATTCTTAATTGCTATGCAATCCCACCTTAACAAATTAGTCGGAGAAGGACTCACTTATGACGATGTGCTGTTAGTACCTGCTTTTTCCCAAGTACTGCCCAGAGAAGTTGACATTACTACTAGGCTTACTAGAAATATTTCCATAAATGTTCCTGTGGTTTCTGCGGCCATGGATACTGTGACTGAATCACAAATGGCCATTGCAATGGCTAGAGAGGGCGGCATAGGGGTACTGCACAAAAACATGACTATTGAAGCGCAAGCCGCCAAGGTTAGAAAGGTAAAGCGTGCCGAGAGCGGGATGATTATGGATCCAGTAACCTTACCCTTAGATTCCATAGTTCAGGACGCTAAAGACTGTATGCGGGAGCATAGTATAGGAGGCATTCCCATTGTTGACAGCGCCGATAAACTAATAGGTATTGTAACCAATCGCGATCTTCGATTCGAACGCAATAATAACAGACCTATCGCCGAAGTAATGACGTCGGAAAATTTGGTTACAGCGGGGGTGGGTACTACTCTTGGAGAAGCTGAAGATATTTTACAAGCCAATAAAATTGAAAAGCTACCTGTGGTAGATGGGGCTAATACTTTAGTAGGACTCATCACCTTTAGAGATATTACCAAGCTTACCCAAAAGCCCATAGCCAGTAAGGACCGTTATGGAAGGTTGCGAGTGGCTGCGGCCATTGGCGTTACTCCTGATTCACTGGATCGTGCGGCAGCTTTGGTAGCTGCTAGCGTAGATGCTATTGTTATTGATACCGCTCATGGACATACCCTTGGGGTAGTCAATGTTTTAAAAGAAGTTAAAAAGAACCACCCGGAGCTTGACGTAATTGTAGGAAACATTGCCACCGCCGATGCAGCGAAGTATTTGGCTGAGGCTGGAGCAGATGCGGTTAAAGTAGGGATAGGACCCGGATCTATTTGTACAACAAGAGTAGTAGCGGGAGTAGGATTTCCTCAATTCTCGGCAGTGTTAGAGGTTGCTTCTGCCCTTAAAGGTACTGGTGTGCCTGTGATTGCTGATGGTGGTATCCGTTACACGGGGGATATTCCTAAGGCCATTGCTGCGGGAGCTGATACTGTGATGCTAGGTTCCCTACTGGCGGGAACCAAAGAGTCGCCAGGAGAAACCATCATCTATGAAGGCCGAAAATTCAAGAGTTACCGAGGGATGGGTTCTGTGGAAGCTATGAAAGAGGGTAGTAAAGACCGTTACTTTCAAGATGTGGAGGACGATATTAAAAAACTAGTCCCCGAAGGCATTGTCGGTCGTGTTCCCTACAAAGGAGACCTATATGAAAGTATGCACCAATTTATTGGAGGATTACGGGCAGGAATGGGTTATTGTGGCGCCAAGGACATTGAAACCCTACAAGAAACTGGGAAATTTGTTAAAATTACTTTTAGCGGTATTAAGGAAAGTCATCCGCACGATGTAACTATTACCAAAGAAAGCCCTAACTATAGCAGATAATATCGGGCCTTACTGTCCCATCTCTGCATAGCTTTTCCAATCTTGGTTTTTGTAAATATCATCTCCAAAGTATCGTGCTATTTTCATAAAAGGTTTTACTTTTTGATAGCCAGGTACGGGAGATAACATTTTCATATCTTGATCCAAGAAAACAACCGTAGGATAGCTCATCCTATTTTGCAATAGGGCAGCAGCTAATTGATGGTATCCGCGTCGGCCTGAGGCCACAAATTCAAAAGTTTTACCGTCAAATTCAATGGGGCTCCTGCCTTCTGCATCAAATTTAACCATGTAAAAATGGTTT
>JBCDGY010000408.1:0-2161 GCA_039414375.1 Bacteroidota bacterium
ACTAAAGTACTGGAAGTAAAACGTTATTTAAAAATGGAGAATGCGGAGGGCAATGGTTTTCGATTAAGGATGGGGCGTCCTTTAAAGACTAATAAGGCCAGTGTTGTAGAAAAATTGAGAGGGTGTGTGACTATTGCTGGAGAACCTGAGGAAACCAAAGGCGTAAAAGTGATTTATTTTCAGTTTTTAGATCCGGAAATGACGGTTATTGAAGACCGTTCGAAAGTGGTTTCTGTAGGAGGAAATACCTATAGCAAAAGAGTACAACTACAGTATTTAGGAGAAGAAGTAAATCTCTGTGATGCGATAACTGTCCCAATGGGTTCTTTAGTACCCGGTATTTACACCTTGAATATTTATGAAGACGAGCGCCTGCTTTCTTCCAATGAATTTCAGTTAAAATAAGATTTTCCTTTCGAGCCCTTTGTTTTACTTTTGCCCCTATGGCAAAGACTGAGGACCTTTTTAAGAAAGTAATCTCCCACGCAAAGGAGTATGGTTATATCTTCCAATCCAGTGAAATTTATGATGGTTTGAGTGCTGTTTATGACTATGCACAGAACGGTGCTGAATTAAAGAAAAACATACGCGAATATTGGTGGCGGGCTATGGTCCATCTTAATGATAACATTGTCGGTATTGACGCTGCTATATTTATGCATCCTACCACATGGAAAGCTTCTGGCCACGTAGATGCTTTTAATGATCCTTTAATTGATAATAAAGACTCTAAGAAAAGATATCGGGCTGATGTGCTTATTGAAGATCATATGGCTAAAATTGAAGCAAAGATTGAAAAAGAAGTCTCCAAAGCTACCAAACGTTTCGGCGATGCTTTTGATCGAGAACAGTTTCTTACAACCAATCCTCGGGTTTTAGGCTATCAAGAAAAGGCCAACGCTATTGCTAAAAGAATGGGATCTTCTTTGGAAAAGGAAGATCTGGCCGATGTCCGAGCGCTTATAGAAGAACTGGGGATCACCTGTCCAGTATCAGGGTCTAAAAACTGGACCGACGTAAAGCAGTTTAACCTAATGTTTGGCACCAAACTGGGCTCCACAGCAGATAGCGCTATGGATTTATACCTTAGACCAGAAACGGCACAAGGCATTTTCGTTAACTTTTTGAATGTTCAAAAGACGGGCCGTATGAAGATTCCGTTTGGTATTGCGCAAACGGGAAAGGCTTTTAGAAATGAAATTGTTGCGCGGCAATTCATTTTTAGAATGCGTGAGTTTGAACAAATGGAAATGCAATTTTTCATCAAACCAGGTACTCAGAAAGAATGGTACGAAACCTGGAAGGAGAAGCGTATGAAGTGGCACCTTTCTCTAGGAATGGGTGCGGCAAACTATCGTTTTCACGACCATGAAAAGTTAGCACACTATGCCGATGCTGCCGCAGACATTGAATTCCGATTCCCTTTTGGTTTTAAGGAATTGGAAGGGATTCATTCGCGGACCGATTTTGACTTGGCTAACCACGAAAAATACTCCGGGAAAAAGCTACAATATTTTGATCCAGAGGAAAATCGAAGGTATGTACCTTACGTTTTAGAAACATCTATTGGGCTTGATCGTATGTTTTTAGCCGTTTTTTCCAATGCGCTTACCGAAGAACAATTAGATAATAATACTACAAGGACTGTATTAAAGTTGCCAGCTGTTTTGGCACCAACTAAGGCTGCAGTTTTGCCATTAATTAAACGAGATGGACTGCCAGATGTGGCTAAAGCGCTCGTTGATGATTTAAAATGGGATTTTACCGTTGCTTATGATGAAAAGGACGCCGTTGGTCGCCGATACCGAAGACAAGATGCCGTGGGAACTCCATTTTGTATTACTGTTGATCACCAAACGCTAGAGGATGATACCGTAACGCTTCGCCATCGCGATAGCATGGAGCAACAAAGGGTACACAAAGAGGCGGTAAAAGAACTTATAATTAAGGCCGTAGATATGCGTGAGTGGTTATCTGACCTCTAAACCTGCGTTCGCTTATAAAAAGTTGAGACCTTTGCAGAATGGGTAAAAAAGTGATATGCAATCCAAACTATGGAAAATTTCGTCCTTCTCAAAAATTTTAAGTCCTCACAACCATGAGGTTGCTCCGGGTTAAAATTTCATCGGGCGTCGAACTTTCCACATACTTTGAATTTTGC
>JBCDGY010000409.1:0-2158 GCA_039414375.1 Bacteroidota bacterium
ATCTATAATAAATTATTGATTATTAGTGTCCTATACCTATAAAAAACAACGATTAAATGAGCTCAATCCAGGATATGTTGGAAGTACTAACACCTAAGCAGCAAAAAGAATTTCATCACTTTCTGGAGCAGCGCAATACACGGAAATCCATTAAAAACTTGGCCTTGTTAAAGCTTGTAGCCAGTGGAAAAACAAAGGACATGTCTCATAAACTATATGGCGCCACCCAAAATACTGCCTTTAATGCCTTACATAAGAGAGTGAAAGATGCCCTTGTTGGTTTTGTGGCCACCAAAGCCTTTGAACAAGAATCTTTAGAAGAAATGGAAATCCTAAAACTGTTATTAGCAAGTCGTATTTTCTTTGAGCAGGGCGTACTTAAAGTCGCCATAAACACCTTAGAAAAAGCCGAACGTCGCGCACAAGACATAGATGGGCATACTATTCTAAACGAGATCTATCAGACCAAAATTCAGTATGCGCATTTGAGTCCCAGTTGGCATCTCGATAAAATTATCAAGGCTCAAGAAGCAAACAGTATTCGACATCAAAAAGATAAGAACCTCAACATTGCCTATGCTCAGATTAGAGTAAAAATGAAGCAACAGGGTGCCAAAAATATCAATGCTATTATTAAAGACACCTTTACATCACTTTCCTTAGAAGTAAGTAGTGATCTTACTTTCAAATCCCTTTATCAGCTCATGGTAATAACGGCCTCGGCTGCCAAACTACAAAATGATTATTATAGTATTTCGCCTTATATGATACAGATTTTTGAAACACTTCGCGCCAAAGGCGATGTCCCTAAAAAGTACAGCTTCTATTATTTACATATGTTGTATTTAATGGCAACTACCCATTTTAGGAACAAAAGGTTCGAACAGTCGCTACAAACCCTATCGGTGCTTAAAAATGCCCTGCGGGAGCGACAAAAAAAGTACCAAGCCTCTTTTAAAGAAAAAGTGCTTGTCTTAGAGACACTCATAGCTACCTATACAGGTCATCTTCAAAAAGCGATACCCTTATTGGCTGATGAAAAAAGGCTATTGCTGAATGGTCAACTGGTTCGCATCATGTGTTTGTTTCTAAAAACTGATTTTAAAGAAGCTTATTATCATTTTAAACACCTCAACCGTAGCGACCGTTGGTACGAACAAAAAATGGGGTGGCTTGGGTATTGAAAAAGAACATTATAGAACTCTTGCTCTTTATCGAGCTAGACCACTGGGATTTGGCACACAACCGTTTTGAAAGATTCCAACGCCAATTCACTGCACTCCTAAAAAAAACGGGAGAGCAAAGAGTGCTTACTTTTGTATCCTTGGTTAAAAGCAGTTATGAGCAACCAGGGAAAGTCACTCCTGAAGCACTAGACGATATGGTCAAATCTTCGTTTACCTATGTAGGTCGAGACAAGGAGGACATTTTTGTACTCAGCTTTTATGCTTGGCTCAAGGCACGTATCGAAAAGAGGGCCTTATACGAGGTAACTCTAGAGTTAGTCTCCTTAGCGTAAATGGAGACCCCTAAACCTTTAGTTCAATATATCCGCGCCTAGGTAAACATCGTCTTTATTGTAATACCATTTACGCACCTTAGGCATTTTAATACCTTGTACCGTTTCCATGGCTTCTAGTAGGATATACTCTCCATCATTTTTATCTTCATCATGATAGAATTGATAGGCCTCCAGAGCGTAAGTGCTTGGATTGAAATAGAAATACCAAATATCCTTTCCTACCGTAGCTTCATAGGTTACCCGAAGCACTCTATAGGTGTTACCATGAAACGCTTTTCGTTGTACCAAAGGATCTATTTGAGTACCTGGATCTAAAAGTTTCATTGGTAGTCCATAAAGATAAGTGTAGTAATCTCGATACATGGTACCACGATCACAAGTCAATCGCAGTCGTTTAACATCTTTAGATGCAGGTTTTGTGTTCCCATTGAGGGATACGACACAGGAATCTTTATCTAAAGAAAACTGATAGTGATCCCCTTGTTTACTAACTTTTAAAATAAACTGTTCCTCCAGAAAATCGAGCTTTATATCACTTATCCTATCTGGCTCTCCAGGTTTCTCCATGGTAACTTTAAAATTACCCTGAAATCCTTTCCAATTTCCTTGTGGATCATGATAGGCAATGGATTTTTG
>JBCDGY010000410.1:0-2135 GCA_039414375.1 Bacteroidota bacterium
GTAATTTGTTACTGCAATACTGTGGTTATGATGTTTGGTAAGAACTAGGAATCACCATAGCCATTAAACTCTTCCTTTAAGCGCGTTAAAAACCCAAGCGATGGCGAAGAAACCAATTCCTACTGCTGCAAAACCGTAACCTGCCACTTCATCGTATTTAAACGCTCCCAGAGCAATCATCCCTAGGCCAACTGCTATCATGATAAAGGTGGCATACGCCAACACCGTATTTTTGTTCATCCCCTTAGGGTCTCTTTGCTGCATTCTTCAAATATCGTAAAAAATTGGAGGAATCAGGACACATCCATTCGCAAATGGCATTGTATCTTTAGCGCAATCACCGATAAGATTACGCAATGAACCTACAGTTCAATAAAAATGAAGATCACAATAAGTTATTGCTCTCAGCATTGCAACGAGCGCATGCAAAAGTTCATCTTGGGGGTGGTAATGCGCGTATTAAAAAGCATCACTCCAAAGGAAAAATGACGGCTAGAGAGCGTATAGCTTATTTATTGGACGATGACCAAAACGCCATTGAAATCGGTACTCTAGCGGGTTGGGACATGTATGAAGACCATGGGGGGTGCCCTTCAGGCGGGGTTGTCGTTAAAATAGGACTGGTAGCAGGTCGCAACTGTATTGTAGTAGCCAACGACGCCACAGTTAAAGCGGGAGCATGGTTTCCAATTACTGGCAAAAAGAATTTAAGAGCTCAAGAGATTGCTATTGAAAACCGGCTTCCTATCATCTATTTGGTAGATAGTGCAGGTGTTTATTTACCAATGCAAGATGAAATATTCCCAGATAAGGAACACTTTGGACGTATTTTTAGAAATAACGCGGTAATCAGTAGTATGGGTATTCCGCAAATAGCGGCCGTTATGGGAAGCTGCGTTGCAGGTGGCGCCTATTTGCCAATTATGAGTGATGAGGCTTTGATAGTAGATAAAACCGGCAGTATTTTTTTAGCTGGCAGCTATTTGGTTAAAGCGGCTATAGGGGAACAAATCGATAACGAAACTTTAGGGGGAGCTACTACCCATTGCGAAATAAGTGGGGTAACAGATTATAAGGCCAAGGACGATAAAGAAGCACTGGAAACCATTCGCTCTTTAATTCAAAAAATGGGGGCTTTCGAAGAAGCTGGATTTAATCGAATTACCGCAAAAATCCCTAAGAAGAAACAAGAAGATATTTATGGGTTGTTACCCAAATCGAGAGCGGACCAGTACAATATGCTGGATATTATAGACCGTTTGGTAGACGATTCCCAATTTGAACAATATAAGGCCGATTATGGCAAAACTATACTTACGGGTTACGCTCGTATCGATGGTTGGGCCGTAGGCATTGTAGCTAACCAACGAACCGTAGTTAAAAACGGAAAAGGTGAAATGCAATTTGGTGGAGTTATTTACTCTGATGCCGCGGACAAGGCCACTAGATTTATTGCCAATTGTAATCAAAAAAAGATTCCCTTAGTTTTTTTACAAGATGTAACAGGATTTATGGTTGGTAGCAAAAGTGAACATGGGGGCATTATTAAGGATGGTGCAAAAATGGTGAATGCGGTTAGTAACTCGGTTGTACCCAAGTTTACCGTGGTTATTGGAAACAGCTACGGTGCTGGTAATTATGCGATGTGCGGGAAAGCATATGACCCAAGATTAATAGTCGCTTGGCCTAGTGCAGAACTTGCCGTAATGGGAGGTAGCGCGGCTGCTAAGGTGCTGTTACAAATAGAAAAATCAGCTCTTGAAAAAAAAGGAGCGGTTTTAGATGCAGCTAAAGAAAAAGAACTACTTGATCGTATTAAAAGTCGATACGATCATCAAATTTCTCCTTACTATGCTGCCGCCCGTTTATGGACTGATGCTATTATAGATCCTTTAAAAACCAGACATTGGATCTCTAAAGGAATTGAAGCCGCTAATCATGCTCCTATCGAAAAACAATTCAACCTTGGGGTTCTTCAAGTATAAAGGCCCTAACAAGTAATACTTATTAGAACCCGTGGTGCATTTAGAAAAAGTTGTGCAAACTGCTGAAAGGCAGTAAATTGAAATAACCACACTTCAATTAACATGCACAACTTTGAATCAAATTACGAGAAAATAATGGAGGTTTTGGAC
>JBCDGY010000411.1:0-2125 GCA_039414375.1 Bacteroidota bacterium
AGTTGAAAGCGGTGCCCTATGTTTACAAATAATTGCAGTAGGTTATGTGTTTTATGCCTACGGGATGGTGGTTACCAACGCATTTAATGGTGCCGGAGATACCAGAACCCCAACTGTAATCAATCTTTGCTCTTTTTGGTTTTTCCAATTGCCCATCGCTTATTTATTGGCCATTGTACTTGATCTAGAAGCCAAAGGCGTATTTATCGCAATTACTGCAGCAGAGGTGCTTTTGGCAACTATGGCCATGATCTGGTTTAAAAAAGGGCGTTGGAAGACCGTAAAGGTGTGATAGCTGAGGGTCCTTTTGTATTTTTAAGCTTATAAATAGTAAAGATGGATTCTAAAAAGAAGATCAATACCATTTGCACCCATGTGGGTGCCGTAAAGGACGAGACCTATAAAGGTGCGGTTTCGCCTATTTATATGAGTTCTTCCTATGCCTTTTTAGACGTGGAGGAAAAACGATACCCACGGTATTTCAATACGCCCAATCAACAGGCCCTATCCCAAAAAATTGCTGCTTTGGAGCATACCGAGTCTGCGATGATTTTTGGAAGTGGGATGGCAGCCATCAGTCACACAATAATGGCACTATTACGTGCAGGAGATCACGTTGTATTCCAACAGACCCTGTACGGTGGCACCTATAACTTAGCGACGAGGCATTTAGAAAAATATGGTATCTCCTATTCTTTTACCCAGGGATGGCAGGCTACGGATTTTGAACGTGAAATTCGCCCTAACACCAAGTTGCTCTATTTGGAGACCCCTTCAAATCCCCTATTAACAATAACTGATATTGAGGCCGTAGCTACTTTAGCCAAAGCAAAAGGATTGGTAACGGTTATCGATAACACCTTTGCAAGTCCCATTAATCAAAATCCTGCGGATTTCGGGATAGACGTTATGATACATAGTGCTACGAAATATATGGGCGGACATTCAGATTTATGTGCCGGGGCTGTTGCTGCCTCTGAAGCCCACATCCAAACCATTTGGGAATCTTCAATTTGTTTTGGCGGTAGCCTAAGTGATCAAACTACTTGGCTCTTGGAACGCAGTTTAAAAACAATGGGGTTACGGGTTAAAGCACAGTCCGATAATGCGATGCAGCTGGCCCATTATTTAATGGAATGCCCAGATGTTGATGCGGTGTATTATCCGGGATTGGTGTCACATCCCGATCATGCTTTAGCTAAAAAACAAATGCACGGTTTTGGGGCCATGTTGTCTTTTGAATTGAATACGTCCCTTGACGCCATGGCCTTTATGAAAAGCCTTCGTTTGATAAAACCTTCAATGAGTCTGGCAGGGGTAGAAAGCACCATGACCTCTCCAGTGCTAACTTCCCACGCACTAATGCGTCCTGAAGATCGAGAAGCTCAGGGTATCAAGGATGGTTTGATTCGTTTTTCTGTAGGTATTGAGGAAGTATCCGATCTCGTCGCTGACTTTGAACAAGCGTTGGATGCTGTTAAAGCACTAAAAGTGATGCTTTAATGAAATTGGATATTCTAGTTTTTGGGGCGCACCCAGATGATGCCGAACTGGGTGCTGGTGGCACGATAGCCAAGGCAATACACCAAGGAAAAAAAGTAGGTATTGTAGATTTAACCCGTGGAGAGCTTGGAACTAGAGGCACTGCTGCAATAAGAGATAAGGAAGCAGCTCGTGCCGCTAAAATATTGGGCGTTGCAGTAAGAGAAAATCTAGGCTTGGCAGATGGTTTTTTTAAAAATGACAACCCTCATCAGCTTAAAGTCATTCAAATGGTTCGCAAATATCGACCAGAAATTGTGCTATGCAATGCCGTAGAAGATCGCCATATTGATCACGCCAAAGGGTCCACTTTAGTCAGTAACGCCTGCTTTTTAAGTGGTCTCGTAAAGATAACGACACAATTGGATGGGGCGGAATCACAGGCTCCTTGGCGTCCAAAACAAGTATACCACTATGTGCAATGGAAACCCATTACGCCTGATTTTGTGGTTGACGTCTCTGGTTTTATAGCGACAAAAATTCAGGCGATTAAAGCTTATGAATCTCAGTTTTATGATCCTAATAGCGATGAACCTGAAACGCCAATAAGTAGTAGAAATTTTTTGGATAGTGTGGATTATAG
>JBCDGY010000412.1:0-2125 GCA_039414375.1 Bacteroidota bacterium
ACCGAAGCGCACTTGCCTCAAAAAAACGTCATCCTTTATCTATGAACGAGAAAATGAAATCGGTTTTTGTAGCTGGTGTAAAACCCTTGCGTGTTCTTTATCGCTTTGGTTGTCCTGGTTGGTTTTGCACCAGGTACAAAAGCCTTCCAAGCCCTCTGATTGCTTGCCATAACTAACAAACGTGTAGGGCGCTGGTAAGGACATGCTAATCTTGCGCACCTGGTCAACCGCATCCCGAACGAGGCCGCCAGGAAGTAGGTAAAAGAAGAGTGGGCAAAAAAGCAAGGGTGAAGCGCTAGCGGAACCCTGTATTACCCTTACTTTTTTCTTGGGGGAGTAACAACGAGGCTTTACCGGCTGGTGTGCTGAGAGAGGGCGTAAGGTGCGGATCAACAAGGCGACTCTGGTGACTACCCAGATCAACACAAGTGCCTTGCACACCTTTACGGGTCTGGGTAGGCAGAGAAGAGCGCGCCCGGAGGGCACCATATAACCTAAGAATGAACTACTGATGCAGTAGCTGAAGTTAGCGACCCTAGGAGCGCTGAAAATCTCATGTTCTGTTGCTTAGGTAAATTTGGTAGTCACACAAATAATAATGAGAAATGATCAATAAAATCGATGAAAGCATTAATCAAGCGTTGAATATTCTTTGCTCCAATGGAGGTATGATGCATGTAATAGAGTTATTTAAAGAAGACTATACCTTCAGTAGAGAGCTTCAGTCATTAGATCGGATTATGATCGATAAGGCTCTTATATACTCTGATAATGAAAATAGATTATTGACGGATTTTGGTGCAACCGTATGCAAGTCAGGGGGTTGGCTAGAACACTTGAATGAATTGGAAAGAACAGAAAAATTAGAAAGAGGAAGGCAGCTAAAAGCTGACGAAAAGTTGAGCTATGAGCTACGCATATCCAAATACCTTTTTAAAACCAGATGGTGGCCCTTAATCATATCCCTCCTCAGTTTAGGGGTTGCTATATGGGCACTATTTAAAAAATAAAATGTATATCTTTAGTTCACCTCAAACGAGAGGAAAGGTGTATTGAAAAATTGATTGTGGGCAAGACAGGGCCTTAGGAGCAACCGTTGTTTTTTAAGAGGGTACCAGGCAAAAAAAGGGGGACAGCATTTTTTTTGCTAAGACTACTACCCTTTTGGCCTCACGTTTAACGAGTTCAAAAGGACGGGATTAGACAAGAACGAGTACCTCTACCAGGGCAAAGAGGAAATGGAAGGCACGGACTGGTACGACTTCCATGCGCGGGGTTACCATGCGGGGCTGGGCAGGTTTATGCAGGTGGACCCTGTGTATAATGGGCCGAGTGGGTTCGTGGGGATGAACAATAACCCGGTCTCGACCATTGATCCGAATGGGGAAGAGCCGATCAGTATTACTACTGCCATTATTATTGCTACTTCGGTAAGTGCGGTGAGTTACACGGCCAGTATTGCCTTAAGTGATGGGGGTTTTAATAACTGGGATTGGGGGCAGTTTGGGCAAAATGTGATTATTGGGGCATTCTCTGGGGCGGTGACCTTTGGGATTGGGGAAGCTTTCCAAGTGGCTTATGGTACGACACTCACGACCGGGCAGCAAGCATTAAAAACAGCCGTACATGCCAGTTTCCAGGGTGGTTTATCTGCAGCACAGGGCGGTGACTTCTTAACTGCGTTCGCGAGTGGGGCAGTGGGTGGAACAGTAGGCGCTTCTGAAATTGGCAATGCCGCCAAGATTGGTTCTTCTATGCTTTTAGGTGGAGTTACAGCGGACCTTTCTGGTGGCGAGTTTTGGAAAGGAGCTGCAGTGGCGGGTATAGTGGCCGGGGCGAATGATGTGGCACATAAGTTAGCGGCCGATAGAGGAGAGATAGCCAAACAGAAAAGAAAGGCCGCAGGAGCTGATTTTAGGGCGAGAATGGCGAGGGCAACAACTCTTGGCTCATCAAGTGGTGGCAATAATAGCCCAAGTTTACAAGATATAGCTTTGGCTACTTCGGGGACATTATTTTATATCGGAGAAGGCTTAAGTGGAACTATCTCAAGTAGCCGATCTGGTTTTAGTTCAGGAAAAATAAACCCTAACAGTCCACGCGTTTATAACAAGCAAACTGCAGG
>JBCDGY010000413.1:0-2114 GCA_039414375.1 Bacteroidota bacterium
GTTTGGGTCATCTTCTGGTCTTCTTCTTGGATCTGCTTTTGGATGGATTGTTGGTAATTGTTCAATTGTTGCTGCTTGGTTTGTAGCAACTCTTGCTTTAATTCCAATTCCTTAGCTGTCATTCTAGCACGCTCCTTTTCATAGGCTTGTAGCTCAGCCTGCCAGTTGGTCATTAGGCTATCTACATTGGCTTTAAGGGTTGCTACTTTACTATCGAAAGCCTTCCGTTCCACTTCAGTACGGGTATAGCCTTCTACCAATTGGTTGATATCTACATACACCAAATCTGTAGTGGAACGCGTCATCAATAGCATTGTGATGCTGGCTAGCAGTGCTACGATTGAAAGGACTATAGGTAATTTGTTCATACCGGGGAATGGGTTAATTTTCGAGTTTGGACAGTCGCGCTTCTAATTGTTGATTGATGGTTTCTTGTTGTTGCAAAGCCTTATCCTGTTTGAGGATGTACAGGGTGAGTTCTTCAATTTTCTCCAGAAGCAGTTTGTTCATTTCACCCAGTTCTACGCCATTTTCGGCTACTTCCTTGGCAGAAGGCATATGGGGCAAATGTCCCTTTTCTTGAATATGTGTTCTAACACCCTCTAAAGTTGGTAGCGTGTATTCCTCCGTAAAAACATAATCCGGCCAACCGATGAGATCTATGGTTACCTCTTTGGCGTGAATATTTCCATTTACCGACAGTTCGGAGTCGGGTGTAGTGGTTCCGATTCCAAATCGACCGCTATTGGTGTAGGTAAAGAAGGAAGTGGGATTGGTGGAATTGTTAACGAACAGGCTATTGCCATTATTCTCGATGGAAAAATTCCACACTTTCCCACCGTTTTCCATGGTCATCCCCAAGCCTCCGACAGGATTCTTGATATCTACTCTTGAGGTGCTATTCGCTTGATATTGTCGGTCGCCATCCAGGCTGCTCCATAATTGCGTAAAATTGGACGGCGGATCTTCAAAAGACCAATATTCGGTACCGCAAACCGTTTGATAATCGAAGGCGGCATATCTGGAATAATCGCTTTGCCAGAACCACAAGTAATGCCACCCTTGGGCATCTTCATAGATACGCCACTCCACCCTACTTAAATCTGTAACCGGTCGGTTTACAGCTTCCCCATATTCTTGAAGCAATGGTTTTAGACCGCCCCTACTACCAAAAGAGAAAATGGCATAGTATTGTTCTGTACCACTTTGACCAAAGTCGGTTTGTAGGTTAAGGCTCCCTGAGAAAGAAGAACACTCTCCTCCTGCTATTGGGTTTTGATTCTGGATGCGCGCTATCTTGACCCATCTTCCGGAACCCCCAACGGCTCCTAAGATTTTTTCCGTGGCATTCACGTTAAGGGCTACCCCTAAAAACCCGAAAAACAGTACTAATTTTTTAATCTGTGTCATCTTTATTCAATTAATTAAATGCTTGTTTATTGCTATGTGTTTATTTTTCTGCTAAACACCTTTTATTGCAATTACCAATGGGGATTGTTATGCGCAAAGCGCAAACCCATCATTGATATGCGAATCAATATAGGATCGGGGGCGATCTGTACTTTAAAGCCAAATAATGCCACTAACAGTACTGCAAGTGAAACTTTAAAAAGGAATTTAGTTTGTTTTGTTGTTTTACTGGTTTGTTATTTGTCTATTCATTGTAGCAATACGTATTTAAAATTGCTGGATTGATTTGGTTTGGCCGTTTCACATGGGTAATGTCGTTACTATCATATTTCCAAAGAGGCGCTTATCATAATATACTCAATATATACGGTTGATGGTTGGCTAGTTCTATTTTAAACTTGATCGGGTTTTTTACAATTACAATTTTCGCTACTTTTTAGTGGTTTCATCGCCTTTACTTGTAACCTTCACCTCCATATTCCTTAATTATATTAGGGGAAAAATAGACACTTTATGAAAAACCCTATTTTAAAGGTCCTGAGAAACGCTTTGAACTACCATAATAAACCTCGTTTTCTATGTGAACATTTATTAGAAAAAGCATATCTCAAAAAAGAGCGCATTTAAAATCAAAATATGCTAAGTTTAGTATCACTTATGAATTATATACAATTTCTGACTTTTTTAATTAATACTATTGCCCA
>JBCDGY010000414.1:0-2087 GCA_039414375.1 Bacteroidota bacterium
CTACACATACCATAACTGTAACGGACGCCAACGGATGTACTGTTACCCAAGAAATATTTATGGAATTTATTGATATAGAAATTCCCGATTTCTTTACACCTGATGGTGATGGCTTAAATGACGAATGGGCTCCTATTAACATAGAGCAATATGGCAATATCTTTATTAAAGTGTATGATCGTTACGGGCGAACGCTCTATGCCTTTGAAGGCAATCAAGATAGTTGGGATGGTACCTATCAGCTTTCCGATGTTCCTACTGGTGACTATTGGTACCTTATCAAATTAAATGGTCAAGAAGACCAGAGAGAGCTTATCGGTAACTTTACCTTATACCGATAGGCCGATATCGTCTTTCAAATAATTCAAACTTGTAATTTAGAATGAGGTATGGCGCAGTTTGCGCCATACCTTTTTTTTAACCGAGTTCGACGCCCGATGAAATTTTAACCCGGAGCAACCTCCTGATTGTGAGGACTTAAATTTTTGAGAAGGACGAAATTTTCTATAGTTTGGATTGCATATCACTTTTTTACCAGTGCTGCAAAGGTCTCAAGGTATCCTTTTTGTAACAAAAACAAAACCTACTCGTCTAGTCAACATAGCTACAAATGATATTGCGTGAAAACCATACTAACAGCCAACAACCTCACTAAAAGATTTGGTACCCTTACTGCCGTAGATCACCTTTCTTTTACTATCGAAAAAGGAAATGTTTACGGTATTCTTGGCCCCAATGGTAGTGGAAAATCTACCACACTGGGTATTATTTTAAATGTGGTCAACAGAACAAATGGGGACTACACCTGGTTTAATGGAGATACCTCAACCCATGAAGCCTTAAAAAAGGTAGGGGCTATTATTGAGCGTCCCAACTTTTATCCCTATTTATCAGCATTGCGCAATCTACGTCTGGTCTGTAAAATAAAAGAGGTGCCGGAGCAACATATTGAAGATACGTTAAAGCTGGTAGGCCTTTGGGAGCGAAGACACAGTAAGTTTAGGACTTATTCCCTAGGGATGAAACAACGCTTGGCTATTGCTTCGGCCTTACTCAACAACCCGGAGATTCTTATTCTTGATGAGCCGACCAATGGCCTAGATCCTGAAGGTATCCATCAAATACGTGAGATTATTAAAAAGATTGCTGCCCAAGGCACTACAATCTTACTGGCATCCCACCTCCTGGATGAAGTTGAAAAGGTTTGTACGCACGTCATTATTTTACAAAAGGGAAAAAAACGATATGCAGGTCCCGTCGATGGCATGCGTGCCAGTCATGGTTTTTTTGAACTGCGTTGTAGCAATATGGATCAACTCAAAACACTTTTGGCCAAACAAGCCAGCTTTGGAAAGCTTCACTTTGAAAATGACCTGCTTATTGCCTATTTAAAAGAGGAGATGGAAGCCGAGCAACTCAATCGCATACTATTTGCAGAAGGTATTACCCTATCGCACTTGGTAAAACGAAAAGAAAGTCTAGAAGAACAGTTTTTAGCCCTAACACAAAACAACTAATTATGCTACGTTTACTGCATATAGAATGGATTAAGCTATGGTATAACCGTTCTAGTAGGTTTTTAATTTTATCTTATTTCATTCTATTAACCTCAATTGCCCTTTTTGCAGCAATTAAGTTTGATATCGGTCCCGTTCAATTTCATTTGGCAGAGCAGGGCATCTTCAACTTTCCTTACATCTGGCATTTCAACACCTTTGTTACCGCCTTTTTTAAATTGTTTCTGGCTATTGTTATTGTTTCCATGATGGCCAATGAATACAGCAACAAAACCATCAAGCAAAACTTGATTGATGGGCTTTCTAAAAAAGAATTTATCCGCTCTAAGTTTCTGACGGTACTATCCTTCTCCGTTGTTTCTACCATTTTTGTTTTTGTAGTATCCATGATTTTAGGACTTATCTATTCCGACTACAACGAACTATCTATCATCTTCACGGATCTCGAGTTCCTTTTGGCGTTTTTTGTAAAGCTCGTTGGCTTTTTTGCTTTTTGCCTTTTCTTAGGGATGCTTATTAAAAGATCGGCCTTTGCATTAGGCTTCTTGTTTCTATGGCAAATTATTGAAG
>JBCDGY010000415.1:0-2060 GCA_039414375.1 Bacteroidota bacterium
AGTTCATATTGAAATTATGATACCATGAACCGTGACAAGAAATAATGCCGGCCCTATCTCTAGAAATTCAACCTTATGCTGTACTGGTAATTTTAATTACCATGTTCACTTCTGTATATATGCAATGGTTGAAACCTACTGTAGCGTTTCTATTCGCTGCTCTGGTATTGGTGATTTTCGGAATCATTACCCCGAGACAAGTTTTGGAAGGCTTTTCAAACCAAGCCATTGCCAGCGTAGTGATCGTTATTTTGCTGACAGCCGGTATCAGGGAGAACTTTAATATCGAACTTTTTCTGGATAAAGCTTTTGGGAGGGTCAAAACCTATAAAGCATTTTTATTATCAATGATGAGCAAGGTAGCGCTTCTATCATCTTTTGTAAACAACACTCCTGTTGTGGTACTCATGACTCCTTATGTCTTTAGTTGGGGAAGAAAAAATAATATCTCACCGTCAAAGCTGCTTATACCGCTGTCTTACGCTACAATTCTAGGCGGTATGATCACAGTAATTGGAACATCAACTACGTTGGTCCTAAATGGGTTTCTTTTAGAGAATAAATTGTCGCCTATAAACCCGATTGATTTACTTGTAGTGGGATCGGCAGTAGCCGTAATATGTATTTCATTTTTGGTTATTTTTAGCTCAAAACTGCTTCCAAGCCGAACCGACATTATTGAGCGATTTGAACTGAACAAGCGTGAATACTTGATTGAAAAGAGGTTAAGTGATAAATCAAAACTTATAGGGAAAAGTGTAACGGACGGAGGCCTGAGAAATTTAAACGGTGTTTACTTAGTTGAAATTATACGCAATGAACAACTAATAACCCCTGTTAGCCCAAGTGAGATCATACTTAGTGAAGACATATTAATCTTCGCCGGAAATACGGATAATATCATTGACTTGACCTTAACCGATATCGGTATAGAACTACCGCCGAAACTAACTCCGTCAACAAAAGGAAAGGTTAAAGTCGTTGAAGCTGTGGTAAGCGCTAACAGTAGCCTTTTAGGCAAGACCGTTAAAGAATCAAATTTTCGAGAGCGGTATGATGCGGCCGTCATAGCTATACACCGAAATGGAGAAAAACTAAGTGGAAAAATTGGTCGGATAAGTTTAAAAGCAGGTGATGTATTGTTAATGTACACAGGCGATCAATTCAGCGGCCGCGTAGATCTTTTTAAAGACTTGTACATAATAGCCGGAGAGGAAAAAGAAATTCGTCCGGGAAGGTCTAATATAAATAAACTTTATGTAATGCTTTCCGCTATCGTCGTGCTCCTCTCTGGCCAATTTTTTAATCTTTTTGTATCTCTTCTGATATTACTTTCACTCGCTGTAGCAATGCGTTTAGTTACTTTAAAGCATGTAAAGCGAGATCTTGATATTAATTTGTTAATTATTCTTGTGTTGTCCATTTCTATTGGCGAAGCCATGATCAATTCCGGTGCCGGTATGTTAATCGGAGCCGGCTTGGTTGGTCTCCTATCGGACTATGGGTGCTTAGCCATATTATTTGGTCTTATGGTGGTTGCTACATTACTAACCTCATTTATTACAAACGTAGGAGCAATTGCCATATGCTTTCCCCTGGCATTGGCAATATCAAATGAACTTGGATTAGACGGAGGGCCGTTTTTTTTGGCTATTGCGTTTGCATCATCGGCAGCTTTTTTAACACCTATAGGTTACCAGACAAACCTGATAGTTTATGGACCAGGTGGCTATAATTTTAGAGACTTCTTAAAAATTGGATTCCCTGTCACTGCCTTGTATCTTCTTGCCGCTTTTCTGCTAATTATACTCCTTTACAAGGAACAATTGATGCCATAAACCGCTTTATTCTTTTTTGAGTGGATGAAATGGCATTTTGACAAGCAACAGAAATCCCAGACCTACGGCAAAAAAAAGTATCAGCGCCAAAACGCTGTTTCGCATATCATCGGTTATTTGTTCAATAAACCCGTACGAAAAAGTGTTTTGGCGCTGATACTTTTTTTTGCCGTAGGTCTGGGATTTCTGTTGCTTGTCAAAATGCCATTTCATCCACTCAAA
>JBCDGY010000416.1:0-2037 GCA_039414375.1 Bacteroidota bacterium
AGCCATAAAGCAAGGCACTCCATACGCCTTTGGTGCGGTTTTGCGCATGTTTGGTAAAAAAAGAAACGGTTAATGGAATAAGCGGAAAAACACAAGGGGTGAGCAAGGCAATGAGTCCACCCAAAAAGCCAAGACCAAAAAGTACCCAGCTATTGCTAACACCACTTTTGTTTTGGAGTGCTTCTGTTTGTAATAAAGCCGTGTTTTTTAAGTCAAGCTTTAAGGCATTGGTGCGAGCAATACTATTTTCATCAAGGGTTTTGGTATTGGCCACCACCTCCGATCCATCCAATGTAATATTGAAAACTGCTTCTTCCAGAATGCATACCTCCTTACATATTTGATAATATAGAATGACTTCCAACTGATTTACCTCAGGCTTCAGTAATCGTATCTTTTGTTTGAGTAGGGCTTGCTCCTTAAAAAAGGTTTCTTCAACCTCGAATACCTCGGTGTATTTCTTGTAAGTTTTGCCCTCGATGGTCTTTCCCAAAAGTTCATAGTCCTCCCCTGCCCCAACAAACTCAAATTCACTGGGCATGGAACCACCTTCCGCGGTATACAAGGAATAGATAAACCACTCAGGATCAATTGTCGCTTCAAAAACCAGTTCAAAGGTATCATCCGAGATAGGGTTTACACGATGGGCCCATTCTGCATGGGATTCACCCAGCTGTGCCGTGCTACACTGCAGTCCTAAGAATAGTGCAATCAAACCTATGTAATACTTCATACGATCCATTCAATTTTAAGAATCTGACGCGTTTTTGACGCTACCTTAAACCTATCGTCGGCTCGACGACCTACAATCCAGATAATAGCGTCTCCTGAACACAACAACCACTGCCGTTCTTTTTCCAAAGTGCTTAATTGTTCATCCCTAAAGAACTTGGCCACTTTCTTTTTCCCCTGCATTCCCAACGGGTAAAAATAGTCGCCCATTGTCCATTTCCTAAGGATTAACGGATAGTTTAACTTTTCCTTATCTACATAGATGGTCTTAGCCGTTGCTTTTGCAACAGTTACCACCCTTTGCGTGGTTAACTTAATTGGGGTGGCTAAGGTTTCCCCTTCTTGAAGCAAAAACTGATCTTTAACCAAGTATGGTAAGGGAGCCAAAAGCAGCACAGCCCTGTGTTTGATAATACGATGGCTTTTAGAGCGTATTTCTTTTCCAGTTTCAGCAGTTAGTATGGTTTTGAGATCATCCCATTGGGTAAATCCATAAGAGTTGAACAACAAGTACAAATAACCATCTAAGGGTTGTAATTGTTGGAGTAATTCTACTTGAATAGCGATGCCCCCCTCGACCTTTTGAAAAAGTCTCTTTTTCAATTCTTTTTTATAATTAAGCAATAACTGATGATCTAGTTTTAGATATTGTTGTGTTTGCAATACATTGGCGTGAAAAGTAGGGTGTAGTTCCTCCATGAATGGTAAAACTTGATGTCGCAACTTATTACGAACATAAGTGGTTGCAGCATTACTACGATCTTCACGCCAAGGAATTTGATGCTGTTCGGCATAAGTCAAGATCTCTGCTTTTGAAAAGGGTAAAAGCGGACGAACAATTGCATTGGCATTTGAAGGAATTCCTGTTAGACCTTCAATACCAGTTCCCCGAGATAAGTTGATAAAGAAGGTTTCTATGTTATCATTAGCGTGATGGGCTGTTACAAGCACAGGAATATTCTTTTCGCGCATTAAAGTTTGGAACCATTGATAACGCCTTTCACG
Organism: Bacteroidota bacterium; assembly: GCA_039414375.1. Taxonomy (GTDB): domain Bacteria; phylum Bacteroidota; class Bacteroidia; order Flavobacteriales; family Flavobacteriaceae; genus Croceivirga. The sequence continues at coordinate 1,738 of JBCDGY010000416.1, forward strand.
GGCCATCAATTGAATAGAACCTTTAAAATCACTGAGATCTATGGTGGGGGTGGCCACTTCAATTTGATGTTGTTTACCCAATTGGACTACAAAAGCTTCGTCTTCATCAGAATCTTTTCCTCTCAATTTATAATTGCAGTGTGCAAGCATAAAATCAAGATTGCAAGACCGGAGCAGGGCAACAAGTACCATACTGTCCACTCCACCGCTACAGGCTACAAGTACCTTTTGATGCCATAAGGAACTGTAATTCGCATCGATATGTGCCTTAAATTGGTCCAACATAGGACTAAATCCTAT
>JBCDGY010000417.1:0-2001 GCA_039414375.1 Bacteroidota bacterium
GAAATTGAACTGCCATGAGATCATATAATTTTTTAATCTTATCAAAAACAGCACGTCTGACGGTATTATCGGAGTCTAGCTCTGCGTCCAAAAAGGAAACAAGACCTCCGGAATACAATTTGCCCTCCATTTCGTTGTCAAACGTCAAGACCTTAAATACTTGTCTTGCAATACAAACAACATCCATTTCTCCAGTATCGTAGGTATTCACCACTTCAACAAGTTGTACCTCTGTTCCATATTGTATGGTATTGTCGATAAAAACGGGAATACCAAAAGTCATGGCCTCTTCTCTACAATCATTGATAAGCTGCTTGTACCGCTCTTCAAAAATGTGAAGGGGTACGGTTTCACCAGGAAAAAAAACAGATTGTAAGGGAAACAAAGGCAATTTCATGGGTAAAGTTTGGCTAAATTTAGCGCGCATAGTGGGAACCTACAACTTTTGTCAATTGTTATTTTTAAAACAAATTGTTATATAAATACAAAAACTTAAAAGAATTTTGTAAGCTTCAAGTGCTTCCTGTAGTTTTATAAAAAATTAAAGGATGATAGCGAATCAACTGCTCGATATAGCCCAAAATTATGGTGCCCCTTTATATGTGTATAATGGTGAAAAGATAGCTGATCAATACCAACGGCTAACCGCAGCATTTAGTGAAGTACCTCATTTGCGATTAAACTACGCTGCTAAGGCACTTTCTAATATTGCCGTACTTCGGTTGATGAATAGTTTGGGTAGTGGATTAGACACCGTTTCCATCCAAGAGGTACGCTTAGGGCTTATTGCTGGCTTTGCTCCTGAAAAAATAATTTATACACCAAACGGGGTATCCTTAGAAGAAATCGAGGAAGCTGCCAAGCTCGGGGTGCAAATAAATATAGATAACCTTTCTGTTTTGGAGCAGTTTGGCGCCAAACATCCAGATATTCCTGTTTGTATTAGCATCAATCCGCATGTGATGGCCGGTGGCAACTCCAATATCTCCGTTGGGCATATCGATTCCAAATTCGGTATTAGCATTCACCAAATACCCCACCTACTGCGCATTGTGGAGCTAACCCAGATGAATATAAATGGTATCCACATGCACACCGGTAGTGATATCTTAGATATTGATGTATTTCTTTACGCTTCAGAAATTCTTTTTGAAACGGCTAAGCAATTCAAATCACTAGAATTTATTGACTTTGGAAGTGGCTTTAAAGTACCTTATAAGGAGGGCGATATTGAAACCAACATAGAAGAACTGGGCAAAAAGCTTTCGAAGCGTTTTAATGCCTTTTGTAAAGCCTATGGAAAACCCTTAACGCTTGCTTTTGAGCCCGGAAAATACTTAGTGAGTGAGGCCGGGTACTTTCTGGCCAAAGTAAATGTCGTAAAACAAACTACCTCTACCGTTTTTGCACAGGTAGACTCTGGTTTCAACCATTTGATACGCCCCATGCTTTATGGATCGGAACATGAAATTCTCAATATTTCGAATCCTGAAGGTAGAGAAAGATATTATTCTGTAGTGGGGTATATCTGCGAAACGGACACCTTCGGTAATAACCGCAGAATAAAAGAAATTTCCGAAGGTGATATCCTTGCTTTTAGGAATGCAGGGGCCTATTGTTTTACAATGGCCAGCAATTACAATTCACGTTACAGACCAGCAGAAGTATTATGGTATAAAGGCCAAGCACATTTAATACGAGAAAGGGAAACTTTTGACGATATTCTTCGTAACCAGGTGGATGTTAAGTCCCTCTTTGAGCCTTCCCCGCTAAAGGCTGTAGTGGAGAAATAATCGAAAAAAAAAAGCGTTATAGGATTCAAGGGAATCTTTAAATACCCTTCAAATTCAAAAAAATGCGAACAATTCTACTTTTATTAGCACTGGCATTTGCTCCGACACTTTTTGCGCAGCAAGTACAGTGGGTAACTTTTGAAGAGGCCTTGGCCTTAACCCAAAAAAAAGGCAATACCAAAAAGGTATTTATAGATGTGTATACGGA
>JBCDGY010000418.1:0-1987 GCA_039414375.1 Bacteroidota bacterium
AGATTCGTTAACCCACAAAACAACTTCTTCAAACCCACATACTTTATAAATTCTATAAAACCCAACATTTTCTTTCTTAATCTTCATTAGGTGAAGGTACTCGAGATGCTGCAAGCTTTTGCTTTCGATAGTACGTACCACCCACAACCAAAGCCGCTGAAATAATCATCAGGTTTTTAATGATGTATTGCCCCTCAAGGGTTGGCATTAAATAATTTCCTTTTTGAAAAGTGACTTCGGGAAGAAATACTAGTGGCATAAAAGTACCCAACATTTGCAAGAAAAGAAGCGCTATAGCTATACGCGTTGTGTGTTTAAAAAGAAACGTGATCCCAATAAAAACCTCCCACCAGCCAATAACAGTAAGCCAATGTTCTGCCGACCAAAAAGGCAACCAAGCTACGGTAGCTTTCAAGAGCCCTTCCGCTGCCGATAAATGAAAAGGTTTTAAAATGCCAAACCAGAAAAAGATCACAGCAAATGAAATCCGCAAAGCAGGAACACCCCACAATTTCATTTGGCGGGCAATGGATTGATCTAATTTATCCCAATACGCGTTCATTGTTGTTTAATTTATTGATGATACAAAGATAGGATGGGGTGGGTAGTGGACACTGCAAGTTATATCAATTAAAATCTGTCTTTAAATTTCTAAGACGAGACCTTTGCAGAATTTAAAGTATGCCAAAAGTTCGACGCTCGATTGGTTGTGAGGACTTAAAACTTTTGAGCGTTAGCGATTATTCCACAATTTAAATATCAAACCACGTTTTTGACCCTTTCTGCAAAGGTCTCAAGGCAATTCTTTCCTCATCGTATAAACTTTGCTCCTGAAAACTACCTACTCCATTGATAATTCCTACCAGCCCTCTTATTTTCGTACCTTTCTCTATCATGCGGCTATTCCTTTATCCTTTATTGGCTTTGTTTTTCCTGAGCACCTATCCTCTTGTAGCACAATCGACCATAGCAGAAGCCCTAAAAAAATGGACAACAGGCGAAGTGCCTGCTTTAGCTACGATGGCGGTACCTGAAGAAGCGCTCCTTATCGATACTCGTGAAAAAACAGAGTTTAACGTCAGCCATTTAGAAGGTGCCCATTGGGTGGGATATCAAAGTTTTGACCTCAGCCAGTTTCTAAAAACCTATCCTGATCTGAATACGCCCATTATAGCCTATTGTTCCATAGGTGTGCGCTCTGAAAAAATCGGTATAAAACTGCTTAAAGCGGGCTATACTAATGTCAAAAACCTCTACGGTGGTATTTTTGAATGGAAAAATGAAGGCGGTACCGTAGTAGACCCCCAAGGGCAGCCTACTGAAAAAGTACATGCCTATAATCGTTTTTGGGGTCAACTATTGACCAATGCGGACAAAGTATACTAATCCTAAACAGAAAATTGTACCGTTGCACCACGAGGCTCTCCTATTGATCTTTACCAGAAACCCAGAATTGGGGAAATGTAAAACCCGTCTTGCTGCCAAAGTGGGAGATCAAGCAGCTCTGGACATTTACAAGTTTTTACTGCGACACACGGTTAGCATTACCAAAAACTTACCTCAGACAAAACAGGTGTATTTTTCTGAGACCTTAGGCCACGACCTATGGCCCACCACACACTACCAATGGCGGCAACAGCAAGGTATTGATTTAGGAACGCGTATGGAAAATGCCTTTAAAGCTGGTTTTGAAGAAGGGTACCAAAAGATCATTGTCATTGGTAGTGACTTATATGATCTGTCTGAAAAAGACTTGGAAGTCGCCTTCGCCAAATTGGACCATCATAACGTAGTATTAGGCCCCGCAATGGATGGTGGTTATTACCTCTTGGGAATGCGCGAGCTAAAACCACAACTTTTCCAAAATAAATCTTGGGGCACAAACACCGTGCTTCAGGATACGCTGGTTGACTTAAAAAAAGAATCCTATTACGTACTTGACCAAAGAAATGATGTCGACTATTATGAAGATATCAAGGATATTCCC
>JBCDGY010000419.1:0-1970 GCA_039414375.1 Bacteroidota bacterium
GGGATACCTTAAAGTGGTAATTAAAAATAGATTACTGAATGGGTATTGATGCGTATTTCTTAAATTAAGATATAGGTTATACGGTTTGATTGTATCTGGGGCTTTAAACGTAAATTCTACTAACGAATCTTTATGCCAACGATTGGGGGTTGATTTGTAAGAGTCGTAAATCTGTTTGTCATCACAGGAAAAAAATACCATCAGCACAAAAAAGGTGAAAAGAATTCTACTTATTATTCGTACGGGCATTATTTCTTGGGTTACGATTCTTTTTGCGTTTATTGTTTTTACGTTGACGCCCTCGTTTTGGATTATCAAACCTTGTAAGACTGTCTTGACCAACAACGTTTTCAAACACTACTTTAGTATCGGTAAGATCTTCGGTAGCATACATTTCAAGGCTTTGCACAGATTTACCTTGTTTGTTAATTTTTATAATTTCTTTTACCTGATCCTTGGGTAACTCGTGCCAATTCATCCACTCTCCCTCATAGGCAAACCACATCAATCCTTTAAAAATATCAGTTTTTTGGCAAACAGCTAAGCCCTTCTCAGTTTTGAGTTTTATATCTGTTTTCGGAAAATCACTGAGCGCGTCCAAATACGTGTCCAACTCATAATTCAAGCAGCACTTAAGTTTACCGCATTGTCCAGCCAGCTTCAGTGGATTAAGGGATAGTTGTTGGTATCTGGCCGCCGAAGTACTTACTGATCTAAAATCAGTTAGCCATGTAGAGCAACACAATTCTCTACCACACGATCCTATACCACCTAGACGAGCAGCTTCTTGTCTAAAGCCTATTTGTCGCATTTCAATTCGCGTTCTAAATTCTCTCGCAAATACTTTAATGAGTTCCCTAAAATCAACACGTTCCTCTGCTGTATAATAGAAAGTAGCCTTAGATCCGTCTCCTTGGTATTCAATATCGGAGATTTTCATTTTTAGGCTTAGATCAATGGCAAATTGCCTAGCCTTTACCTTCATGTCTTCTTCCTTATCGCGGCATTTTACCCAAATATCAATATCCTTTTGGGAAGCCTTTCGGTAAATCTTCATGATGTCCTCATCTTCTAAGGACACTTTCTTACGTTTCATCTGAACCCTAACCAGCTCTCCCGTGAGGGTCACCATGCCAATATCATGTCCGTTTTTAGCCTGTGTAGCTACTACGTCACCAATAGACAAGGTGAGATTTTCAGAATTTATATAGTACTGCTTTCTGCCATTTTTAAAACGAACCTCAACGCCTTTAAAAGCTTCTTGTCCGTTAGGAAGCGACATGTTTGATAACCAATCAAAAACGGTAAGTTTATTACAGCTATCGGTACCACAGGTACCATTATTTTTGCATCCCTTAGGCTGGCCGTCCTTAGCAGTTGAACAACTGTTACAAGACATATATCTTCATTCTTTTCAAGGAATATTCCCTGAAATTCAACATTACATTCAATTAAAAAGTAAAGATAAACTTATTTACTTATAAAACTTAAATGCACTGATCGGAAGCTTTGTTGCAGATCTTTTTATTTACTATTTGGAAAAGTAGTCTTAATATTTCTCAAATTTTTAGAGTTCAACAGATGCTCAGCCCGACCCTTTTTAAAAATATCGTTACTATTTCCTTGACCTTTTCTAAGTGCTTTTTGCTCTTCAAGAGGTAATCTGTTAATCTCCATGCAGGTTGCAGAACAACAGTTCTCCATTTCTGCTTTGCACTCCTCACATTGAATAAACAGTAAGTGGCAAGCTTCGTTTGCACAATTTGTATGGGTGTCACATGGTTTTCCGCATTGATGACAACGCGCTATGATATCCTCTGAAATCCGTTCAGATCTTCTCTCATCAAAGACAAAATTTTTACCAATAAATTTGTTTTCTAGACCCTTTTCTTTAATCTGTCGCACATAGTTGATGATACCACCTTCTAATTGAAAAACATTTTTAAATCCTTGGTGCTTGTAATAGGCAC
>JBCDGY010000420.1:0-1951 GCA_039414375.1 Bacteroidota bacterium
GAACAGCAGGAAAAATCATCATTGGTGTTTCATATGGATTTTCACCTGTAATCTGCTGGTACATGTCAAAGAGGTTGCCATATTTACCTTCAATTACATCTCTGCCATCCCTATTTATCGCATCAGCAAAATCGAGATAAACGGCGAGCCCTGTTTTCGCTACACCTCTGCCTTGATCGCAAACGGATTTAGCATTTCTTGATGCTACATCACGTGGCACCAGGTTTCCAAATGAAGGGTACCTTTCTTCAAGGTAGTAATCTCTTTTTTCTTCCGGTAAATTAGTAGGCTTCAGCTGTCCTTTTCTTATTTTTTCAGCATCTGCCTTCTCTTTAGGTACCCAAACCCTTCCATCATTTCTTAGGGATTCGGACATCAAAGTCAATTTGGATTGATGATCTCCTGAGACAGGGATGCAGGTCGGATGAATCTGTGTAAAGCAAGGATTTGCAAAAAATGCGCCTTTTTTATGGGCTCTCCATGCCGCTGTAACATTCGATCCCATAGCATTGGTAGAAAGATAAAATACGTTTCCATATCCTCCTGTTGCTAAAACCACAGCATGCGCTGAGTGCGATTCTATTTTACCCGTTGTTAGGTTCCTGGTGATTATTCCCCGCGCTTTTCCATCCTTTATTACCACATCAAGCATGTCTTCGCGTGAGTACATTTTTACTTTCCCATTCGCTACCTGACGACTTAGTGCGCTGTAGGCTCCCAATAACAACTGCTGTCCGGTTTGACCCTTAGCATAAAATGTTCTTGATACCTGCGCGCCGCCAAATGATCGGTTGGCCAGTAAGCCTCCATATTCCCGTGCAAAAGGCACACCTTGAGCCACGCACTGATCTATAATGTTTACACTTACCTCGGCAAGGCGATGTACATTAGCTTCCCTTGAACGATAATCTCCTCCTTTTATAGTATCGTAGAATAGCCGAAAGACACTATCACCATCGTTTTGATAATTTTTGGCAGCATTAATACCGCCTTGGGCAGCAATGCTATGAGCTCTTCTGGGACTATCCTGGAAACAAAAAGCTTTAACGTTATAGCCTAATTCACCAAAAGAAGCAGCTGCCGACGCCCCTGCCAGGCCCGTACCTACGACTATAATTTCGTACTTCCTCTTGTTAGCCGGATTTACAAGCTTTATTCCGAACTTATGCTTCGACCACTTCTCAGCCAGTGGTCCTTCAGGTATTTTCGAGTCTAATTGCATAACAGGTATTTCAACTTAAAGAGTTTGTATAAACATTAATATTGGAATTGCGGCAAATGCTCCAGGTACAATAATGGCATAGGCTATCCCAACAGCTTTAATAACAGGATTGTACTTTGGATGGTTTAGCCCTAGAGTTTGAAATGCACTTTGAAAGCCATGGGCCAGATGAAACATCAATAAAATCATGGACACTACATAAAGCGCAACATACCACCATTGTGAATAGGCTTCTAAAACAACGGCATATAGATCTTTGACTTTCACACCATCATAATTAGCTATTGGTATTCCTCCCCAATGCATTTCATACCAAAACCCTCGGAGATGGATCACTAGAAAGATGAAGACAAAAGTTCCTAAAATACCCATATTCCGAGAACTCCAAGTACTATTTGTAGAACCGGCGGTTTGTGCATAGCCTACAGGCCGGGACCTTTTGTTTTGAATTGACAAAAGGATGGCCCAAACTATGTGAATAATAAATGTGGCGTATAAGATGTATGAGGTAGTTTTTATGATTGGATTAGAGGTCATAAACTTTGCGTAGATATTGAAAGACTCACCTCCGTCATTAGATAGAAGTTGGAAGTTTCCAATAAGATGTACTAAAAGAAAAACGACTAGAAATAATCCGGTTAAAGCCATGAGAAGTTTTCGGCCGAGTGTACTGGAGATTGCTTCTGAGAACCAGCTCATCAAGATTCTATTTGAGGTTAAATAAATCGA
>JBCDGY010000421.1:0-1898 GCA_039414375.1 Bacteroidota bacterium
ATCGAAAGCCTAGGTCCAACACATACCCTAGTCGCATTTGAAATTTTAATTACCCAAAAACTCTAGAAAATCCACTTCAAAAGGCAACTGTAGCTTATAATGCGTAGTTGCCTTTTTTTAGTACGATACCCCAATTAGAAACCCAAATGCCGAAGACTACGCCAAATTCCCCTAAATTCCCAGAAGTTTCATCGTCAAATTTCTCTGATGTTCTAACCTATTATTGTGAATCACTTTTGGGTATCGAAAACGAGGAAGAAGTGCTGTGGGATTTGGCCAAAAACTGTATTTCTAAATTAGGGTTTGTCGATTGTGTGGTTTACCTATTGGATGACAAGCGCAATGTGATGATTCAGAAGGCCGCTTATGGACCAAAAAACCCAAAAAACCTAGAAATCTTTCAACCTGTCGAACGTCCTTTGGGGTTCGGAATTGTGGGGCATGTTGCCCAATCGGGCAATGCGGCGCTTATCCACGATACCTCATTGGACGAGCGCTATGAACCCGATGACGAATTCAGGTTTTCGGAAGTATGTGTACCCATAATTATGGATAGTAGGGTCATGGGTATCATAGATTGCGAACACCCCCGGAAATATTTTTTTTCTGAACACCATTTAAATATGTTGCTTACCATGTCTTCCATTACCGCACTTAAACTAAAAAAGCATACGCACGCATAGAAAGTATTTTAAAGAACAGAAAAAGGCCAACGAAATTGAGCAACTACTGATGGATTTAAAGAGTAAGGCGTTCAGTACCCAAATGAACCCACATTTTGTTTTTAACACCTTAAATTCGATTCAATATTTCATAACCACTGAGGATAAAAAAGCAGCATTAACCTATCTTTCCAGCTTTAGTAAGCTTATTCGTTTTTATCTATCAAATATGGGAACGGATATGGTGAGGCTAAAGCGGGAAATAATGATGCTCAAGCAATATCTAAAGCTTCAAAAGTTACGATATGATGACAAATTTGAATACAAAATCCATGGGGAAATTGAATCTCAAGATATTTTAATACCCTCGTTTGTTGTGCACAACTTGTTGGAAAATGTCATAGAGCAAGGTATTTTCCATCAACATCAAAATCAAAAATTGGATATTCAATTCAAGGTTGGTAAAGGAATCGTGTTAACCAAGATTCATTATCGATATATGGGCTTACAAATAAAAACGGCCTATGTTCCGGATTATCGGGAACAAATTGTTAAGTGGCAGGAGCAAATTAAATTACTCAATAAAGTCAAAGGCTACACTATTGAAAAAACCATAAGACCAATTAAAGGAGGAACCGGTTTTCAGGGTACTAAAATTGAAATTGTATTGCCAATACTTTAGCCGGTTTAACACAAGACCAACTGTTTGATTACTAGTTTTATCATTACAATACCAGAAATTTCAACTATGACCCAATTAAATCCATTCATTTACGTACTCGGCGGTATTGCCTTTTGTATGGGTCTTTTTTCGTTCATTGCTTTCTTTTACAATAAAAGACAAGAATTTTTATACTACACCTTATGTCTTTTCTTCACAACAGTTTATTTTTTCAACTTCCCCATCTATTTTGGCGATGGACTGGAAGGTTACCAGAACCCAACTGAAGTGAGTTTGAGGGACTTCATCGAGGTCTCCACGAACATATTTTACACCTTATTCGTTATCTACTATATCAAACTACTTGTCCCATTTTCATTTCAAAAAGTTTGGGTATCTAGACTATGATAATGCGTTATGGTTTCAAAAAGGGGAAGTAGACAACTGCCTGTTTTAGCACAGGAATAAAATACTATGGGTGTAAGATGTTCATATTTAACATAACAAAGACAGACACTTAAATCATAAAACAAAAGGGATAACCCTTTGAACGGGATTCGCTTTTTTAAGTACAA
>JBCDGY010000422.1:0-1885 GCA_039414375.1 Bacteroidota bacterium
AGATATGGGTGCCATTAACATCTATAGCACCTTCCAAATCGGCAATGGTACGGGCCACTTTTAAGATGCGATCATAAGCCCGAGCAGAAAGATTTAAACGTTCCATAGCTTGTTTCAACAAGCTTAAAGAGGATTGATCCAACTTACAAAACTCTCGGATCTGCCTGGTATTCATCTGGGCATTATAGTGTACATAATCTAATGACGCAAAGCGCTTGGTTTGAATTGCTCTTGCCGCGATTACCCTTTTTCGTATCGCCGTACTGCTTTCTCCTTTACGGTCTTCGGAAAGTTTTTCGAAAGGTACTGGGGTTACTTCAATATGAATGTCTATCCTATCCAATAAAGGTCCAGATATCTTTCCCAGGTAGCGTTGCATCTCAGCAGGCGAAGAACTTACTGGTGCATCGGGGTCGTTAAAGTAGCCTCCTGGACTAGGATTCATACTGGCTACTAACATAAAACTACTGGGATAAGTAACGGTGAAACGAGCACGGGAAATGGTTACTTCGCGATCTTCTAATGGTTGTCGCATGACTTCTAGAACCGTACGCTTAAACTCCGGGAGTTCATCCAAAAAGAGAACGCCGTTGTGCGCTAGGGAAATTTCACCCGGTTGGGGATAAGAACCTCCACCGACCAAAGCAACATCAGAAATGGTATGATGTGGCGATCGAAAAGGTCGCTGTCCCATAAGGCCCATGTCTTTTACCTTCCCCACCACACTATGAATCTTGGTTGTCTCTAAAGCTTCGTTCAACGTCATAGGAGGCAAGATGGAAGGTAGCCGCTTGGCCAACATGGTTTTTCCAGAACCAGGGGGACCGATTAAGATGATATTATGGCCTCCAGCAGCAGCAATCTCCATACAACGCTTAATGCTCTCCTGCCCGCGAACATCGGAAAAATCAAACTCAGGAAATTCCAGTTTTTGATAAAACTCTTTGTGGGTATCCACAACGGTAGGTTGCAAAGGGGTGGCAACATCAAAAAAATCAATCACCTCTTTAATATTATCTACACCAAATACCGATAGACCTTCCACAATGGCAGCTTCTTTAGCATTGTCTCGAGGTAGAATGAATCCCTTAAAACCTTCTTCTTTAGCTTTAATAGCGATGGGAAGGGCTCCTTTTATTGGCTGTACACTACCATCGAGGGAGAGTTCTCCCATAATAAGGTATTCCTCAATTTTGGGCGATTGGATTTGCGCAGAGGCCGCCAAAATTCCCAGGGCTAAGGTTAAATCATAAGCAGAGCCTTCCTTACGCAGGTCGGCAGGAGCCATGTTAATGGTTAACTTTTTACCGGGAATTTTAAAACCGTTGTTCTTGAGTGCAGCGGCAATTCGAAAATTACTTTCTTTAATTGCATTATCGGGAAGCCCTACCAGATGATATCCGATACCACGATCAACATTGACTTCTACTGTAACTGTTGTTGCTTCGATGCCAAAAACAGCACTGCCGTAAACTTTGGTAAGCATGGTTAGTGTTTGGGCTCCAATATAAGGAAATGAGGCGCACTATTTTTGTTACTTTGCTATTTTATAGTCATTCTTCTATCATTATGATAGCTTTATCCTCTTCTTTATTTAAGCATCGTTTATTTGAACTTTATTAATAACTGACCAGATACCAAGTCTTTAAAATTCCAAGAAATATCAAGGGGCATATTATAGCATTAAGCAAAAAGTAAATGTCAAGTTTACTTTTAAGTAAATAGCACATTACCCCAAGAATAAAATTTAAGATGAAAAGAAACGGCACTATGGTAAATATGCCTATTGAAGGGTAGTGTTTCATTAACTGTGTCAATTTTTGGTTTTATCAAATATTTCTTTTTCTAATACCCCTCATTTATAGAGATGGGGTATTTGTCAAAG
>JBCDGY010000423.1:0-1877 GCA_039414375.1 Bacteroidota bacterium
AATTTTCTGGGAATTTTCTCTTCGGAGTACCCCGAAGAGAAAATCCATCAAATACTTGCATTAGCAATTGAATCTAACGCACTAAATGTATATTATACTAGGCTGTATTCCGATAAACAGCTTAAACTCCGGAGTTCGTTTGTCATATTTAGGTCTGCGGTACTTCAGAATCAGTGCTATTTTCTACTTTTATTAAAAAATAACCATGCCAGGATTCGAGCGTTTTGGAGCAAAAGAAAAAGAACAAGTACAACAAGTTTTAGATACTGGGGTGTTAATGCGCTATGGCTTTGATGGCATGCGAAACGACCGCTGGAAAGCCCTAGAGCTGGAAACTGCATTAGCCCAGCGTATGCAAACGCAGTATGCACATGTTGTAAGTAGTGGCACCGCTGCCTTAACGGTTGCCCTGGCCAGTGCTGGTATTGGAGCAGGGGATGAAGTAATCATGCCTACTTTCACCTTTGTAGCGAGTTTCGAATCGATTATGGCCCTGGGTGCAGTACCCATATTGGTTGATGTTGACGATACTTTAACCTTATCCCCAAAGGCGGTAGAAGAAGCCATCACAGAACGCACTAAAGTGGTAATGCCTGTTCATATGTGTGGCGCTATGGCCGATTTGGATGCCCTTCAAGTAATCTGTAAAAAATACGATCTCTTATTGCTAGAAGATGCTTGCCAAGCTATCGGTGGGACCTATCACGGTAAGCCTTTAGGAAGTATTGGTGATATCGGATGTTTTTCTTTTGACTTTGTAAAAACCATTACCTGCGGAGAGGGTGGCGCTATGATAACTAATCATAGTACCTACTACAACAATGCACATCAATATGCCGATCATGGACATGACCATCTAGGCAACGATCGTGGGGCAGAAGCCCACCCATTTTTAGGGTATAACTTTAGAATTTCTGAATTAAACGCAGCGGTGGGCTGCGCGCAAGTTCAACGCTTAGATGAATTTATCGCTATTCAAAAAGAACACTACACGCTGCTCAGGGAGGCTTTACAATCGGTAGTAGGCCTTACTTTTAGGCGTATACCAGAAGGAGGCGTAGAGAGCTATGCGTTTCTAAACTTTTTCCTACCCGATGCAGTAATAGCCCAGAAGGCTGTTGCTGCCTTAGCTGCTGCTGGGGTAGATGGTTGTTTTTATTGGTTTGATAACAATTGGCATTACTACCGAAAATGGGAACACCTTAGCCATAAAAAAGCATTAGGAAAGCTACCCCAAGATGTGGTAGATCAATTACCAGATTACGCCAAAGCCGATTTTACAGTTTCGGACCATTGGGTAGGGCGGAATATATCTTGTTTGATCAAGCTAAGTTGGACCAAGGAAGAAGTACAGCAAAAAGGTGCTACAATGGCTGCTATACTATCAAGCGTTATGGAAGAGGTTCAATATCCAACTTAAAGATATGCCAGTCACTTACTCCTCATCAGGTTATTTGATCTGAAATTCTTTTAACTTTTAGTAAAAAACTTCAATCAAACCTTTGCTTTAATTGGATTTCAGTCTTATAAATAGTAAGAAAAGCCCACGAAAGAATGCTTACCGTTACTATGGCAAAACTCCAACCGACATACTTTTCTTCTATTAAAAAACCAAGAAAAGAAGAAAACAAAGGAATAAGTGAATATTTAATGTGATTTTTGGAGGCTGTTCTTTGAGCAAACACCCACCGTTCTTGGTTTTTCATAGAACGTTTTGTTCTATAACCATACCATGGATTGATTTTTTTTGGAGGATACTTTTTAAATAAAAACCCTCCTATCAATAAAATTATTCCTGTTAGAGAACAAATAAATACTATTATGAAATTGAAAATCACTTTACTAATTTATTGATTTAAGTTTTGGTTTAGTGAAAG
>JBCDGY010000424.1:0-1851 GCA_039414375.1 Bacteroidota bacterium
GCTCAGTGCAGTAATACCAATAACTCCAGTCACGTACGAGCCGATAATCACATCTTTTCAGGACAATCATTTGGCCAAAGTATTGTAGCCAATGCTTCTTGTTTTGATGGTAATGTATTTACTGAATTTTCTTTTTCTGCACAAGGCAGTTCGCCGACCAAATTCGATCTCAAAATCTATGAAGGCCAATCCGCATCAGGTACGCCACGCTACACCCAAACCAATATTTCCTTTCCACCGCCTAACCGAGGTACTAAGCTAAGCGTCGAACTGATTGGCGGTACAGGTGATCGGACCTTTGTCAGTGGAAAAACCTATACTTTTATATTGACTGGAAGAGGAGGAAACCTCATCGCCCATGTTTCCAATAATGCAACTCCTGGACAGGCCTACCTAAAAACTGGATTTGACAGAGAAAAGGATTTGTTATTTGAAGTTGGTGTTGCCAAGTGTGGTAATATCCCAAATCGCAATAAAGTAAATGGCGATAACCACATCTTTTCGGGGCAATCATTTGGCCAAAGTATTTTGATTGATACGACTAGCGCTTGCTATGCAGGTAGTCGATTCACCAGCTTTTCTTTTTCCGGACAAGGCAGTTCCCCCACTAAATTTGACCTAAAAATTTATGAGGGAGAAACCGTAAGCGGTACCCCTAAGTACACCCAAACGGGCATCACTTTTCCACCACCTAACCGAGGTGGTACGCTAAGCGTCGAACTTACTGGCGGCACAGGGGATCTGAGCTTTTACATAGGACAGGTCTATACCTTTGTGTTGACTGGAAAAGGCGGTAATGTGATTGTCCATCTTTCCAATGATGTTACCGATGGACAGGCTTACCTAAAAACTGGATTTGATAGTGGTAAAGACTTATTGTTTGTAGTAGGTACGAACTAATGGAATAGTACCAAGCAACCCTTTACTTAAAACGCCCGACCACTAAGATTACTGGCCGGGCGTTTTACTTTTATCTACGCTATCGTTTATGCTAAGGATGACTCACCACAGGCAATCCACAGGGATAAAAAATGCCATTTTCTTCGGGAATTTGAACTTCTGGCAAATGGCTGTTCACGGGCTCCACACCCCCTTTGATAGCAGCTTGTTCATAAGCAGTCAGCGCGATGTTTTGAAATTTAGCAAATTGATTTTTCATAATCGTATTTGATTTAAAGCGGTTAAATACTTGTTGTTGCTTAATGACGGTGCAAAGATGAAGGGAGAGCAGCCGATTTGAAAATCAGATGAAGTTAAGTGGACAATAGGACGTGTGTAATAGGCATAATTAAGAGTGAATGAAGAATGGCAAAATTTTTAATGGATCAAGCGGAAATTTTACAAGCGGATAAATGCCATATGATAAAGATAATTCATAGCTTACCAAAGCTATGTGAGTAGTTGATAATAAAACCCTAACATGAGCACCTTATTCATTAGCCACAGCTCCCGCGACAATACGCTTGCAAAGGACTTGGAAGAACGCTTAGAGCAAAAAGATCACCACTCCGTATTTTTAGACCTCGATCCGGAAAAAGGCATCGTTGCAGGACAGAGTTGGGAACGGACCCTTTACCGCAAACTACGCTCTTGTCGAGCCGTGGTTGCACTATGTACGGATCACTATTTAAAGTCGCACTGGTGTTTTGCAGAAATTGCCTTGGCCCGGATGGAGGGCAAACATATTTTTGCGCTGCTCGTCGATCCGCTTAGCAAAGAAACCAAACTGCCTTCCATACTGACGGAGGAACAATACATTGATCTTCGAACGAACCCGGAGGAGGGCTATAATCGGTTGTGGCATGGCTTACAGGAAAAAGACCTGCTTGGTCTTGATGGCGGATGGGACCC
>JBCDGY010000425.1:0-1827 GCA_039414375.1 Bacteroidota bacterium
AGCAAATCCCTTTCTGTAGGCTTTTCCACCTAGGGTAACATCAGACTTTAATTCGTGAACCCGAATATTATGTCTGTCGAGAATTTCAGCAAGGTGCCAAGCCTTAGCGGCGTCCTTAGCATCTCCAAACACATAACCTTTTGTTCTGCTCCTAGATGCTTCTCGAGCCATATCTTGAAAGTACTTGCGTTGGTAGTTCAAGATTTTTGTACGCATTGCGCTGGCCGCGGTTATGGTAGATAAAGAAGTGGTGAATTGATTTTTAATGGTAAAGGGAAAAGTTACCAGACCGTTTTCACTTTCTTGAACATGCCCTCTAGAGCTTCCCTGCTCAAAGAGAATGCCTATTCCACCATTAACATCTGGATAGGTAGAACCTTTACCGTAGTAATAATCGTCAAAATTTTCTTCGGAATAATATAAGGAACCAATGGCATCCAAAGCCTTGGCATGGTAAGTACCAATTTCTGCGGTTAGCTCTTGGTTTTTTTTCGGGGTTAATGGATTGACACGAGAGGGTACGCCAGGTTGAAAAAAGTAAGTGGAATTGGTACCCATTTCATGATGATCTGTAACAATGTTAGGCAGCCAGCGATGGTAAGTAGCGATGCGCGATCTGCTCTCTGGCAACTGTACGGGTAGCCAGTCACGATTCATATCAAACCAATAATGGTTGGTGCGTCCTCCAGGCCAAATCTCATGATACTCCCGATCATTTTTATCTGGGTTTAAATTGTGATTGCGATGGGTATTGGCCCATTGTGCAAAACGTTGAAAGCCATCGGGATTCATACAAGCATCTAATAAGATTACGGTATTGTCCAATATCGCTTCGATCTCTTCCCCTTGTGCTGCTGCTAAGTAGTAGGCATAGGCCAATGCTGCATTGGTACCACTAGGTTCATTGCCATGAATGGTAAAGCCTTGGTATACCACTATGGGCATGCTTGCTATATTAACCGCGGCAGATCCTCGGTCGGACAGTGCCAAATGCGATTTTCTAATCTCTTCAAGATTAGCATGGTTCTCTGGACTTGTAATTGTTAAGGTTTGCAGTGGTCTGTCTTCAAAAGTTGCACCGCGATTTTGAAGGGTGATACGATTACTAGCACTAGCCAAAACACGTAGGTAAAAAACCATATGGTCGTGTGATACGTGCCATTCTCCTATTTCATGTCCGATAATGTCAATAGGCTTTGGAATGTTAGGGTCATAAGAAACTCCTTCGGGGAGATAGTAGTCCAGCGTTACAGTTTGTTGCGCCATTATTCCAGTCGTCAACAAAAGTAGCGCCCAGCGTAAAGTTCTATTCATATCAAGTTCTCGTGTGTTAGTACTGCCCTAAAATAAAAAACGACCTGCGTTGCAGGCCGTTATGACTTATTTTTTAAGGTTTTTTTAAATATCCTCAAAGCTTACATCGGTAAAGCTCTCTGCTGAGGTAGCCCCACCAGGCGCTTCTTCCTCCTTTTTGAAATCTTTTTGATGCCTTTCGGAAATTACCTCTGTACCTTTTTCGTCAAAAATGTAATCCATCATCTCTTCCATGATTTCACGGAACGATTCAAAATCTTCTTTATACAGGTATATCTTGTGTTTTTTGTAGTGGAAAGAACCATCATCGTTGGTGAATTTTTTACTTTCCGTTATGGTTAAGTAGTAGTCCCCGGCCTTAGTGCTTCTAACATCGAAGAAATATGTTCTCCTCCCAGCGCGGAGTACTTTAGAATAAATTTCTTCTTGATCCATTAAATCTTTACCCCCCATTATCTCGTGTGTTCTAGTTTTACATCATCTATGTGTACTCAAAAATGTAAAAAAAATCAT
>JBCDGY010000426.1:0-1753 GCA_039414375.1 Bacteroidota bacterium
CAAAAAATTCAAATAAAAAACCAAAATTCAGTCCTTATTGGATCTATGCCATCATATTGGCTGTATTTTTCGGTATTCAAATATTCTCTGGTGGTTTTGGTGGACAGACCGGTAATGAAACAACGCCGGCAGAATTCTTCAGCTATTTAAGGAATGGCGATGTAAAAAACGTCGAAATTGTAAACAATAGAGAAGCACGTGTTTATCTAACGGCTGAAGCAGCTCAACAAGAGGTTCACAAAAAATCAAGACCCAGTGGCGTATTGCCTGCTGTAGGTCCAGTTCCTAACTACAAATTTGAGTTTGGTGATTTAAAATTATTTCAGGAAGAAATTAATAGAATTAACCAACAAAACAATTTGAATGTTCCAATTGCCTTTAAGACTGAAAGTAATGCTTGGGGTGAGTTTCTCATATCTTTATTACCGTTCATTTTAATTATTGGTGTTTGGATTTTTATAATGCGACGAATGTCTTCTGGTGGCGGTGGTGGAGCCGGAGGTCAAATTTTTAATATTGGAAAATCAAAAGCCAAGTTATTTGACGAAAAGAGTGATACCAAGACATCTTTTAAAGACGTTGCGGGACTTGAAGGTGCGAAGGAAGAGGTTCAAGAGATAGTTGATTTCTTAAAATATCCGGAGAAGTATACTTCTCTAGGTGGAAAAATTCCTAAGGGTGCACTACTGGTAGGCCCTCCGGGGACTGGTAAGACACTCTTGGCAAAGGCTGTTGCTGGCGAAGCGAAAGTGCCCTTCTTCTCCTTGTCAGGTTCAGACTTTGTTGAAATGTTTGTAGGTGTTGGGGCTTCTAGGGTAAGAGACTTATTCAAACAGGCTAAAGAAAAATCCCCTTCAATCATTTTTATCGACGAGATAGACGCCATAGGTAGGGCAAGAGGTAAAGCCAATTTCTCAGGCTCTAATGACGAAAGGGAAAATACATTGAATCAACTTTTAACGGAAATGGATGGTTTTGGCACAAACACCAATGTTATTGTATTGGCGGCAACTAACCGCGCCGATGTATTGGATGGTGCTTTAATGCGTGCTGGTAGGTTCGATAGACAGATTTATGTTGATCTCCCTGATGTTAGAGAAAGAAAAGAAATTTTTGAAGTTCATCTACGACCGCTGAAAAAGGATGAGGCTTTAGATATAGATTTCTTAGCTAAACAAACACCTGGTTTTTCTGGAGCAGATATCGCAAATGTCTGTAATGAGGCCGCATTAATTGCTGCTAGGAAAGGGAAAAAGTCAGTTAACAAACAAGATTTCTTAGATGCTGTTGACAGAATTGTTGGTGGACTTGAAAAGAAAAATAAAATTATTACTCCAGAAGAAAAACGAGCAATTGCATTCCATGAAGCGGGTCATGCTACCGTTAGTTGGATGCTAGAGCACGCAGCGCCATTAGTGAAAGTAACAATTGTACCAAGAGGACGATCTTTGGGCGCGGCTTGGTATTTGCCTGAAGAGAGGTTAATAGTAAGACCTGAACAAATGTTGGATGAGATGTGCGCAGCACTTGGTGGTCGAGCTGCTGAGAAAGTAATTTTCGATAAAATTTCAACGGGTGCTTTGAGTGATTTGGAAAAAGTCACGAAACAGGCCAGAGCAATGGTTACCATTTATGGATTAAGCACAGAAGTTGGTAATTTAACTTATTATGATTCCTCGGGACAGTCAGAATATGGTTTCACCAAGCCTTATAGTGAACAAACCGCAGAGTTGATTGATAAAGAAATATCAAC
>JBCDGY010000427.1:0-1748 GCA_039414375.1 Bacteroidota bacterium
CACTCAGTCTTAGTTTTTTTTGAAGTATTAAACTTCACATTAAAACCCATTTTTACTGTGTTTATGCACCATCCATCCTCACAATTTTCGGATAGAATGTTCCTAATACTTCCACCAGTTCTCTTTGAGCTTCCATTACTGTATGGATGTTTTTATAAGCTGCTGGTGCTTCGTCCAAACCGCCTCCTATTAAATTTACATTGTGCTTTTTCAAAAGCTGTTGCCAATCTTTTTTGTTAATAGTTTCTTTAGCCTGCTTTCTAGACATTAACCTTCCAGCGCCATGTGAAGCTGAGTTGAGGGCTGTTACAGCTCCTTTGCCTCTCACAATAAACCCCGGCGTTACCATTGACCCTGGAATAATACCCAGTACACCCTTCCCGGCAGGTGTTGCCCCTTTGCGATGCACGATCATTTCTTTTCCCTCTATTTGCTCTTTCCAAGCAAAGTTATGGTGGTTTTCAATCTGTGCTATCGGTTTTTCTCCCATAGCTTTTGCTAGCTTTTTATGAATTTGGTGATGACACGCCGAAGCATAATCTCCAGCCAAATTCATGGCTAACCAATATTCTTGACCTGCTTCAGTGTTAAGATCTAACCAAGCAAGGTGTTTTGCTTCATTAGGTAGCTTACAGTTAGCCATAGCCAACTGTGTAAAATACCGCGCTATGTTAGCACCTAAAGCCCTAGAACCTGAATGTGATAGTATACCTAGGTATTTTCCTAAAGGCAATCCCCATTCATTATCTTCTACAAGTATTTCTACTTCACCAAATTCCACAAAATGGTTTCCCGAACCTGATGACCCAATTTGTATATAAGCTTTGTCTTTTTGCTTGCTTACTATCCCTATTTCTTTAAATTCTTTCCTTTCGAAAATAGGATCATCCGTAGGCTTTTTAAATCCGGTACCTCCGCCAAACCGAGTATGATCAAGCAAATGCTGCTTTAAATTTTGCCTATGCCTTGCCAAATAATTTTCAGGCATATTGTAGATTGTCATACACATTCTGCAGCCTATATCCACACCCACTCCATAGGGAATAACTGCACTTTCTGTTGCCAAAACGCCACCAATAGGTAAGCCATAACCATGGTGAGCGTCGGGCATTAATGCAGCTTTTAACGCAATGGGTAATTTAGTTGCTACCTCCATTTGGTGCATAGCACCTTGTTCAATTTCGGTAGCTCCAAAAACTGCATACCCAAGGCGCTTGGTTCTTAATACTACTTCCCTGTGCTTTGCTTTTGGCGACAACAGTTCTTTTACAAAAACACTAAATACCTCATCATTCACAAATTTTTCAGGTTGTTTTAATACAGCTTTTACTATTTCAATTTTTTTATTCTTCTTCTCTCGTTTATAATATTTACCTAGTACTTCGAGCAATAGACTTATTGCTCTGCCTTGAGGGACTCCTAACTTTAAAAGCTCATTCCCTCTAATTTTATCTTTTGCCATGATATACCTTTGTTTAATTGATTTGCAACACATTTATCAGCGCTGAAATCTTTAGTTATTTTTTAATACTGTTCGCAGTTTCAAACCTTTTATGCTTTAAGGAATAGCCAAAACATGAGGGAATAAAAAAAGCTCGAACAATGTGGCGTCCGGGCTTGCTGAATATCAGATACAAAAACTCCCGGACTTTGAGGCCCGAGAGAACTATATTTTTACAACTAATTCACATAATTCACCCAAGCCTAGGGCACAAAAAATCACCATTAAATAATGACCATTGTGGGAC
>JBCDGY010000428.1:0-1688 GCA_039414375.1 Bacteroidota bacterium
AAAAACATATCGCAAGCTATTTGGGGATAACCCCCGAGTTTTTAAGCATGCTACGAAGGAAAAAATAAGCTTGCAAGTACTTCATATTCAAGCGCTCACTTTTCTTAAACTACATTAATTTTTTTGGATAATAGACTTCCAACCTTTGCGTGACAAACAAAAAGCGATGAGTTGGAAAGGGAAAAATAGCACCGCTATCATTCTGGTTATTTCATTCTTTCTAATGGCATCTGCTTCAAAAAAATTCAACACCAAAAAGGAAGGAAAACAAATGAACGCACAAATAACATGGGACAATATGCCAAAAAGAGATGGCGACCGTCCTTCAACAACAGACACCAACCCCCACCAGCAGCTCAATCAACAACCGGAGGATTTTTCTTTTGTTGAAGACCTAAAAACTTGGGCCTTCACGCTCTCCGATATTGATGTAAAGCCCAGCGCAATTTCGGTTCCGGGTTCCATTGCCCTATGGATGAAACAAGAGCACGCTTGTACAGCTTGTGATGCCTTTATGGTCGGGACCGAGTTTGCCCATTTTCATCCAAAACCTGATTTGAGCATGCATTTGGGACTTCCTACCAAAGATGCGGAAACCATTATTGATAAGGGTTGGGGTGAATGGCATCCTCTGATTAAAAGAGGCTACTTGCCACCCACGATGATAATGCTATATGCGCCACGAAATCAAGAGGAATTGGAGGTTGCCAAACGCATTGTAGAACGGTCTTACCAATTCGCAAAAGGCATTGTTGAATAATTTAAAATAGAAATACTATGAAATTGAAAGGAAAAACCGCACTTACCATAGGGCTATTAGCGCTTGGGTTACATCTTCAGGCACAAGAAATGGTCAAGACGAATCGTGTGGAGATTGAAACAAAGTCATTGGACGAACTTTATAAAGATGCCTTGGAAGAAGGTGGTGAGTTTGTGCTTAGAGCTGGAGGGGATAAGCCAGACCAGATAGACTATTATTTGGATAAGTTCAAAAAGCGATTTCCAAAATTAAAAGTGACACATACCGTGGATGTGAGCATTAATCATGCGCCCCGTTACGACAACGCAAGAGAGGCAGGAGGAAAAAAGAACGTGCCGGATGTGATTCAGTTTCAAACCCTGCATGATTTTGAATACTATAAGGAACGAAGGTTGATTGAGCCGTACAAACCCAAACATTGGGATAAGGTATTTCCAGACCATAAAGACCCAAATGGGTATTGGACGAGCGTGTACGGAGTAACGTTTAGCAACTACGTAAATCCTGAAGTTTTGGGAAATATAGAAGCTCCTAGAGATGCATTGGACTATCTGAATCCGGAATTAAAAGGAAAAATTATCCTGACCTATCCTCATGATGATGATGCCGTGCTGTATCAGTTTTGGCATTTGAAAGAACAATACGGATGGGAATATCTCGAGAAATTGGTGGCCAATGAACCCACATGGATTCGTGGAACGGCCTGGCCGTATGTAGCCATTAACAAAGGATGGTATGCCGCAAGTTTTACCACCTTTTGGGCTTTTGAGGCATTTCCTGGGCAGAAAACAGCGTTTTTGTTACCTAAAAATGATTTCTTTTTGACGTGGTTTCAGACCGCTGCAATTCCGACACAGGCAAAGCATAAGGCAGCGGCAAAACTATATTTAAATTGGATGCTTTCGGAAGAGTTCCAAGGAACTTGGTT
>JBCDGY010000429.1:0-1673 GCA_039414375.1 Bacteroidota bacterium
ACGAACACCACCACCACGATTATTACTGTGATTCCGAAAAACCATTTATAGCAATTCACTAATTATTTAATAACAATTTTAAAAACGGAAATTATGAGCACATTTAATGTACCCACAAGAGCCGAAGTAAGTGAAACCAATCAAGCACTTTTTGACAATTTGAAAAAAGCCCTAGGATTTGTTCCTAACCTTTACGCCACCTATGCACACTCTGAAAATGCCTTAAAAAACTATTTGGAATTTTCAAGTGCAAAAACTTCGCTAAAAGCGAAAGAAAAGGAAGTTGTAAACCTTGCTGTAAGCCAGGTGAACAATTGCGAATACTGTTTGGCGGCTCATACCGCTATTGCAAAGTTAAACGGCTTTACAGAAGATGAAATTCTAGAACTGCGTTCCGGAGGAGCTTCTTTTGACGATAAACTAGATGCCTTAGCAAAACTAGCTAGAAACACCACTATCAATAGAGGAGATACTGATGAAGAGATTTTGAAAGGCTTCTTTAATGCAGGGTATACCAAAGAAAACCTCATTGACGCCATTGTATTGGTCGGGGAAAAGACGATTTCAAACTACCTTCATAACACCACAAAGGTACCGGTAGATTTCCCAGAAGTGAGACCATTAGCACTGGAAGTCGTATAGGTGATCGCTAACAATAAGCAGAAGAGCAGTCCACCCTTAGGCTGCTCTTCTTTTATTAAATATCCTGGTTGGAAATCATCTAATCAAAATCTCTTTAAGAGCCCTTTCAATTAAGGATTAGTTCGCCTTGAATTCTTTTTAAAAGTATTGGGTGGGGCACCTACACTATTTTTGAAAAACTTCGAAAAATGTGCTGGTTCCGAAAACCCCAATTCCAGTCCGATCTCTTCTGCATTTTTATCGGAATATAACAGCAACCGCTTAGCTTCTAGAATAATCCGTTCATTGATTACTTTCAAGGGCGATTGATCACCCGATTTCCTAAAAAGATTAGATAAGGTCTTTGGGGATTTAAAGAGCATTTCAGCATAATCCGCCACGTGGTGCTTTTCTCTAAAATGCTGTTCCACTAAAATATGATACTGGCGCACCAAATCGTATTGTGATTTGGGCATCTTGGCTTGATGGGTAGTCTCCTTGATAAGTCTTGTAGCTGTAATAAGCACCCTTTTAAGAATAGAACGCAACATCTCACCCTGTATGGGGTCTTTGGTTTCAAACTCTTCCTTCAAAATCAAAAACATCGCCTCAAAACTCCTTATATTTTTATCAGATAGTGCTATTACAGGTGGTAAAGACGAGCCAAAGAATAAATAACCATTGCATGAAACTTCGGCATCATGGTCTCGAATACAGTAGAATTCCCGATTAAACACCAATGCAGTAAAACCTGCATCCCGCTTCAACTCCATAATGTTTAATGGCGTGCAAAAGACAACTTGGTGCTTTTCAAGTTTCAATTGATAACCATCAACGAGAACTTCAGTTACACTACCAACTAACCCTCCAGTGCCACAACCATCAGTCACGCCAGGTTTCCCAGTCAATCCCGCTGCAAATCCTGCATTCGCCGAAAATGGATCCTTCGATCATAACAATTCGTTGGACACAACCATATTTCATCAGGCAAGATACATTGCTCAGCTTCAGCACATTGTCAACAACCAACAACATATGATGAATCAAATTTC
>JBCDGY010000430.1:0-1672 GCA_039414375.1 Bacteroidota bacterium
AATCGTTCACAAAGAAATGAAGTCTTTTAAAGCAAATTTTATTTTGGAGTTTGCCGTAGGCTAGGAATGAATTCTATCCGTGCAATAATTTTTCAATGGGTTCTATTTCATCTTCTCGGCAAAGTGTAACATGGGCTGGAACCAGTTCGAATTGGACCGGGTTAAATTCTTCTCGGATTTTCTCTATATTCCCATTGAGGTCGGTCAATGAACAAAGGAAGTTGTTTCCTAATTATTTCCACTTTCAACACTGTTGCACAACGGTTTCGGCTATGGCAAAATCAGGTTTGCCCGATGATGGGAACTATAGGTCAAGATTCAACCAAAAGAACTCCCCTTTTTAACCCAGTTCTTTGTAGTATGGCGTTTTTTATTCATCTTTTATTTTAATCCAGTCCTCATATGTAACTACCCGCTTTTCTTCGTCGGGTTTAGGCTGTCCAGGCAAAATTCCAATAAATTCGAGTTCGTGTCCATCTGGGTCATTGAAGTAAATGGATATTGCGGGCATCCAACAAAAAACCATCGGTTTTTCATTTTCATGGTCCAAAAAATTCCAGAATTTGATATTTCTGGATTTTAGAAAATGAACAGATTCATTTAATACCCATTTAGGGTCACATTCAAAGGCAAAATGTCGAATATCAATCTCTTCTTTTGGTTTTTCCCACAAGCCCAGCATAAACTGTTTGTCTTCTCCAATCCAGAAAAAGGCAGTTCTTCGCTCAGCGCCAAAACGACATTGTTTTAGTCCCAGTGCTTTTGAATAAAACGCAATCGATCGTTCAAGATTTTCAACGAATAAATGCGTTTCATAAAGTCCCTTTATCATTACTTCCTATTCTTTTGGTAAATGATATACAAGGTTTCGTATATGGGCAGTAGCTTACTTTTGCCGACAGCCCTTTGGGTGTTGCACCACCCCTTTGCCCTATGTGCATACCTTGGTTCCTGCCTGCAAGTCAAAGGCATATAAACCAGTAGGAAGCTTACCACTTAAATCGATCTATTACCTTGTACACCGTCTTACCAAATGTTTTATTCTATTCTGTATTGAAAAGTACGTCGGCGTTTACCCAATAAACTTCTCCCTTTTCAACACCCGCCCATCCCTTTTTTTCAGGCGTATTATATCTTCTGGAGAAGATAAAATATTTCCCATCAGAAGACATATATGGACAATAATAGCGCCAATTATCTTCATATTTTAAAGGTACTTCTTTAGGTATTGTCCATTCGCCACTATCATTAAACGTTATTTGAAATTTACCTTGGCCATTGGTTATCGCATAACGTTCATCTGGTGAGACATAGGTTATTAGTTCATTTTTTTCTGCCTGGGTGCTTATGATAACAGGTCTTTCAAATTTTTCATTTCCTAAATATTGTGCGCGATAGGTGTTCATTCCTCCTTTATCACTTGGTCTATTTGATCGAAAATATAAACTCCCATCCGCAGTAACCACAGGATAGGTTTCTAAATATTCCGTGGAAATTGAAAAATCCACTTTAGAGGCCAATTCCCATTTACCATTCACTTTTTTACTCTTATAAATGTCCGGTGGTATTGTGTAAAGTTCATCTCGAGTAACGTCATTTTTATAAAGTTCAGGGTCTACACCGAGAAAATACATTGTCTTTCCGTCTTTGGTAATTGTGGGATCACAAGCAA
>JBCDGY010000431.1:0-1657 GCA_039414375.1 Bacteroidota bacterium
CCCAGTAAATTCATTATAAATCTTAATTCCTAAAATTGTTTAGGACAGCATTGGCTCAATATCATTTTTAAACTACCATCAAAAAACTTAAACAAGAAATGTTGCTATTGAAGGACGAATTAATAACATCAAATTACTCACCAACTACCGGCATAGCTCAGGTCTTCCCCACTCCCCTGTGCAAGATAAGCCCGTTTGATAGCATTAATCTGACGAATATGAAGATAGTCATGCGCCAACCAATTACTCAAAAATCGTTGCGCACTAACTGACCCCAAATCGGGATGAATGGCAGTTTGGGTCCATTGCGGATCTTTTAAACTTTGTAACCAGTCAACCGATTGTTGCCTTGCGTTTAGAAATGCTGCTACCGTAGTCTTGTAATCTTGGTCCATGTAAGTGTGTTGGACCGGCCATAATTCGGGATGAATAGGGACTAACAGTTGCCCAGGCTCAAAAAGCGCTTTTTGAATACGCACTTTAAAATCTTTGGTTTCCTCATCCAATAAATGGCAGGCAACCTGCAGCAAGCACCAGGTGTTAGCGTCGGGCTTGAACAATTCCTGTTCGGCCTCGCACAACAGCAATTGCTTAAATAGTAGTTTGTGCCCTCGTAGTTGATCTACAATAAATTGTGGGGTTAGGCTACTCGGCAATGTCCCCATCCCAATTCATAAAACCACCCTGTAAATTGAAGGCATTATCAAAGCCTTTGCTATTTAGAATGGCACAAGCCTGACCACTTCTATTTCCTGAGCGGCAGTAAACATAATAGTTTTTGGAGGGATCGAGCTTTTCAATTTCATCCACGAAACCTTGCCCTAAATAAATATCAATATTTACGGAACCTGGAATATAACCATCTTCTACTTCTTCGGCAGTTCTTACATCCAGTATAAAGGCGTTGGTATCTTGTTGAAGCTTTTCAGCCCATTCTTCTTGACTTAAATCCATCAATTTATATTTAAAAAGCAGTAAAAATAGGTTTCTTATCGAACAGCCCAAGAATCTGGGGAGGAATTACCCTAAACTTTAATAGAACAACCTATAGCCCTGGTTGTAGTAACTTCAATGGTTTTTCCAGCAAGCATAGCATCCACAGCATTTTCAACATACTTGTCTTCTACCTGACTCGCATCTTGATAGTTATCGTCGATAGCACCAATGTAGCGCACTACATTACCCTTACTAGTGCGTTCTAAAAGAAAAACATGTGGCGTTTTGGTAGCACCAAATTTTGGAAATACTTTTTGATCTTGATCCCATAAATACGGAAAAGTGAAGCCTTTATCTTTAGCACGATCCTGCATGGCTTGGTAGCTATCCCCTGGTTTGATCGCTGGGTTATTTGGATTAATGGCAATAACAGGCACCCCCAGCGCTTTGTATTTGGTATCCAATGCTTGAATACGGTCCTGGTAGGCCACGGAGTAGGGACAGGTATTGCAGGTAAAAACCACCAAAAAGCCTTTAGCGTCTTTAAAATTGGCCAAGGATACCGTTGTACCATCTACATTTTTTAGGGTAAAATCAGCCGCTATGTCGCCAATATCATATCCCTTTACAAGTTCATAGTTTGTGGTGAAAGCCGTAGTGGCCAGAAAAATAAGTAAAACAAAGCTTAAGGTGCGTATCATAATTATTGTAAAAATTGTAC
>JBCDGY010000432.1:0-1645 GCA_039414375.1 Bacteroidota bacterium
AGATGAATAAATGTTTTTATTTTCCTCGTATTCTTCTTGTTTTGACTGGTTTAGAATTTTTTAAACTGAATATGTTTTCCATTACGGTCATGAAGACTACGAGTGAAAAAGTAACACATTTTGTGGGATCCCTGTGTTATTCGGTTGTGTAACTACCCGACACAACACACAGTCGAGTTGTGTTTTGAATCATATAGTCACAACTGAGCACTGGAAAAAGAGATTCTCGCCAGGAAAAGGTTTTATCAAGGTTAGAATAATTCAATACATGCTATTTAAAGTCTTTTAAAGTCATTTCTTTGAAAGATTGTTTTGTTATTCCGCTTTGTAAACATCGTAACGGTACATTATCAAAATTATGTAATTCGGCTGTCAACTTTGAAAATAAACGGCTAGTAAACAGTGAGAATTCTTGTCTTTTAAGCTCAATATTTACTAGCCGTTTATTTTCAAACTTGGATTACGGACTTCATTATGATCTTAATATGCCTTAAGAAGCATTGTTTAAAAAATACCAGCTCAGTTATTGAAATTATTGAACAAAAGTTGATCGATTGTTTCGTACACGAAAGGTCAACGAGTTGATAGATGAAGTAAAGTGACCCGTGTTAAAACCGTTCCCAAATGTTTACATTGTGTTTACCCAAGCTGAATTTTTGATATAGTGAAGTTGAAATAATGCTTATAATTGGAAAACTTTTCTTTTTGGAATAATCCGTGTACCAGATGACAATTTTGGCCCTCGAATTTGCCATAAATATATGCGTGACTCATGGTCGTCACAGATCATAAATTAGAAAAATCGGAAATAAATTCGGGTTAGCGTTATTTTTTAACCTGATACCACGAGAGCAGCTGCCAAGGTTGATACGTCGGTGAGGGGGTTAAGATTTTTGAGTGACAAGTTTAGATTTAAATTGGGAACCCGTTAAAAATGGTAGTTTTTGAGGTGGGTTTCGGGGCCTTGGGAGGGCCAAACACAAAAATCCGCCTCGACTAAAAAATAAAAACCCAAACAACCTTAGAGTTAGATTTTTGAAACAAGCTACCAGATACCTTTATTCTTACAAAGTATGAGAAAATCGGCTTTTTCTATCCTGCATGGGTATAGGTGGGATTTACAGCAAGACGCTCTTAATAACCAAAGGCATTCATTTAACCCTTTTACTGGCATGTTTATGGAACTAATCTACCCCTGTTTTGACTGTTGTGAATCGTACACTGCAGTTTGTTTTGCACAACGGAACGAAGAATTCACCCTCGATTTATGGAGAAGTTTGCACAATAAGCCAGGCTGAAATTGTTACCAGGTGAAAGGGCCATGTATTGGGAATATTCTGGCGAAAGGAATGTTCTACCTGTGACTGCAAAGATGTAGACAAAAAATCGATTGCTCGCCCACTCACCCACAAAGTAGAACTACTCTGCCGGTGTATTGTCTGTATTATGTACAATTTTACTAGATGAAAAAATCATTATATAATCGTAGTCAAGGCTGTACATAAAACGTAAATTGTTAATTTTCCAAATGTTAATCGAAATACTCCATAAAATCATCAGTAAAGCTTTATTTGGGCCGAATGTGTACACAAGTCATCATAGGCGCACATAGGAGGCCGAGTAGACATTTCTGCATACTTTGTAT
>JBCDGY010000433.1:0-1637 GCA_039414375.1 Bacteroidota bacterium
ATTGCAGGATGCAGCGATGAAACTAATGAAGTACAAGAAGATATAGAACAAAATTCGCAACTCCAGGCAGCTTTAGCAGCTCCAACGGAATGGACTTGGATCGACAACGAGAATATTATTTCAAGAGATGGGTCTACAGGCGGATACGCTGTGAACTTCAATACGAGCTCTACCAAACTCTTGATTTACTTACCAGGTGGCCGAGCTTGCTTCGATGCATTTAGTTGTGGCGGAAACGAACCTAACTACTCCGAAGAAAAGTTCTTCAACAACAATGACGGAAGCCGAGCAATTTTTAATCGAAGTGTTAGAGCTGACAACCAAGAAAATTTATTCAAAGACTGGCATCAGGTTTTCATTGCCTACAGTTCTGGGGATGTATATTCTGGCGATAACGAAAATGTGAATGTAAAAAATGGAGGGGACCAAAATCAGACGTTCAAAGGATTTCAAAATTTTGCTGCTGCACTTTCCGAGATAATCGACTTTTTAAATGGGCAAAATATAGAGGTAACGGATGTCGTTTTGGCAGGATCTAGCGCCGGTGGATACGGAGTATTGGGGAACTTTGACCAGATGGTTTCCATCGTGTCCGGAGTATATGATGAGGTACAATTTACGTTGATCAACGATGCGGGCTATTTACTCTTAGATGAGTCCGTTGTTCCATCATGCCTCAATACCGATTGGCAGGAGACATTTAATATTCAAGTACCTGATGACCTTTCTCAGTTCACAACTACCTCTTATGATTTTCAATTCTTGGGTATTTATGAATATTTGAATAATAAGTACCCTGATGCCAACTTTGGCTTTTACGGGTCTTACTCCGATCTTACGAGTCGGACGCTTTTAAGTTTGGGCCAGAACGAATGTAGTTATCAGGTCGGATTAATTGATGCTGAAATATTTAAGCAAGGTATATTGGCTCAACAAACCAATTTGTTAAGCTCACTGTCCAATTGGAAAGTTTACTACCGTCAAACCGAGAATCACACCTTACTTCCAGCTCAGGATTATACAACAGCAGAGGTCAATGGAGTTAAGTTTGTGACTTGGGTGAATGACCTTCATAATGGGACTGCAGTAGATATCATTGACAACTAGTATCTTTAATCTGTACGTGTAAAGATGCCATTAAAAATGATGAGAAATGTGAATTATTCCGATAGAACTGGGTAATATTAAAAACAAAACATTAAAAGATGAAAATAGCACTATTTGTCCTGACAGCAATCATTTTGACCATAGTACCAGTTGACACCAACTTCGATTTCGGTTCTAAAAAAGATGGAACAGATTGGAAGCCAATAAATGATGGAGTAATGGGTGGACTTTCAAAAGGAAATGTAAACCTTACGGAAAACACGCTAAACTTTTACGGCGAAGTCTCCCTTGACAATTATGGTGGTTTTACCTCTGTCAAAAGTCCTTTTGGAGATTATAACTTGTCAGGATTGAAAAAAGTAATTGTAAGATACAGAACAGAAGGACAATCAATCTCAATAAGCTTAGAAAATAGTGAACAATTCTTTAGGCCTTATTATAAATTATTATTGCCGGAAACAGATGGGGAATGGAAGACATTGGAGCTAAATGTTTCCGATTTCAAACAATATAATTTGGGTCAAGTGACC
>JBCDGY010000434.1:0-1618 GCA_039414375.1 Bacteroidota bacterium
CGATGGGCCATTAGGTCTTCAAACAGCTCGAAAATTAAAGAAAAAAACCTTATCGCCATAGTTCAGCGATAAGGTTACTCAGTTGCACTCTTGTCAATGTGTATTCACAGCTCTGCACGGACCTAGCCCTCGGGGGCTAAGCTGCAGTTGTTGTACTTAAGTGATTACTATTATTTGTTGCGGACTCCATCCACACCTTGCGCTTGGGATAAGCCACCGGAACACCAGCCTTACCCAAAGCTGCTTTGATATTTTTGTAACTGTTAAAATAGACATCCCAGTAATCGGCAGTCGTTGCATAGGGGCGCACAGCCAACAGAATGTTGTGTTCGTCAAATTTTTCGATCTCTACTACCGGACTTGGACTGACCAATACCTTAGGCGTATTTTTCAAGGCATTGTGAATAATGCCTTGTACTTCGTCAAAATCAGACTCATAGGGCATGGCCACATTAAGGTCTACGCGGAGGATTTCATTGGTGGACAAATTGGTCATGATGCCGCTGGTAGCGATGCCATTGGGAATAATGACTTTTTTATTGTCAAGCGTAGTAATGACAGTATTAAAGACCTGAATTTCGTCTACATATCCGATCTGTCCTTGCAAATCGACCAAATCACCGACTCGGTAAGGCTTGAAAATCAGTATCATAACGCCTGCGGCAAAATGTCCAAGTGTTCCCTGAAGCGCCATACCAATAGCCAATCCCGCCATACCAATTAAGGCGACAAAAGAGGTCGTTTCGATACCGACCATACCTGCTACACTAAGGACCAACATGACTTTTAACAGCACACTAACTAGAGAGGATAAAAAGGGAATCACGTCTTTATCGATGCCAGAGCGATCCATCGTTCTGCTTACCATTTTATTGATCCCTCCAATAATCCAAAGCCCAATGAGCAAAACGAGTATAGCCCCAACCAACTTTGGCGCCCACGCAATAAGATGCTGAATCAATACATTCAGGTGAGTACTTAGTACTTCCATGATGAATAAGGTTTTAGGTTTGTTCGAAATAGGCTGGTCTAAAAATAAATTCGTTTTTGTGACGGGGAAAAACTTAATTTGTCACAAAAAAAAAGGACTTTATTTATCTTAGCTCAATAAACGGATGGCATGAATCGTCGATTTTTTTACTATACATCTAAGTCAAAAGTAAAGCGGATGCGGGTTTTTGAGCACCAAGTCATTAGGGTAGGGGATGAGGTGGATGGTGTTCGTTTTGAGTGGAATCATTTTAATCGCCTGGCCACTTATGCGGCGCAGCATCAACAGCGTTATTATCAATTACAACATCGGGCCGTTCGCTTTTCTCATTATGTAGGTGCGATTCAAATTGGTTCATTAGTCATTGAGGTACTGCCCAAGGTGGAGCAGGAGGCGGATACCTCACAGTGGCAGGGGGTGCTGATTCGCATGTTGCGGATTTGTAAATTGCTTCGGGTAGAAAATCCTGGAACGGCCTATCTCCAATTGCATCAAAATTCTATTCTGGATTTGTATTTCGCCCTTTTTTTGGAAGAGCTGGTTCATTTAATGCGCAAGGGCTTGTTTAAAACCTATTGGACGGAGGAAGCCAATTTACGGGTGTGGAAAGGACAGTTGAGGTTTGAA
>JBCDGY010000435.1:0-1582 GCA_039414375.1 Bacteroidota bacterium
AAATAACCTTTCTTATTACCCACTAAAACCCCTTTTGGGGCTTTATGGCTTAAATACTCCTCGTCCGCTCCCCCTTCTTCTACAAGAATGAGGATTAAATCATTTAACTTATACGCCATTGCTGCAAACATCTCCTGTTACCTCTCTAAGCTACTCTAGCACTACTTTTTACGTCGTCGCAACCTGCAAATACACCTTTTATCTTAGGCATCCACTGATCTACACGTTGCTTACCAAATTCCCGATACATTTCTGTTACTAACCAGCCTTCCGTTTTATTCTTAGTCCTTTTATGGGCTGTAAGATAACCATAAAATAAACAAGCATCTTCAAAAGTCGGATCGTCTCCGAATACAGCACCTCTTAACCATGCTGGGTCGGGCTTTTCATTGTACTTCTGATAATAATCAAAATACGCTTTACCGGGTGCGTTGTTTTTCAAAAAAGCACGTTGCTTAAGTGCTTGATAGTTATCTTTGGGATTTTTCCCAAGTGCCTTAACTTGTATCATCTTCCGCTCATCCATTTTTTTTGCTAACACTGCAAAAACATCTTCTAACGGCATATCTATTACATTTTCTTCTGTCACGATTTCTGACACTTCCCGCGCTTGCTTTGGTAAGTCCGCTCCGCACTCCTTACATTTCTCAGCCGTATTACTGTTTACATATCCACAGTTACCGCATTCTTTACCATTGTTTTCTGGTATATTTTCCCAATCTTCAATATCTCCGGGTGCAGGCATATCTACGGCAGTTCCAGTAAAATCCAAAAAATAAGCCCACTCTTTACCTGCAAATTTTCTTAATATCCTTCCAAAAATTTGAATGAATAAAGCCAAAGAATCAGTTTTACGCAACAATATTGCTACAGTCGCGCACGGCTGATCAAAGCCGATAGCCAAAACATCAATTGACCATAATACAATTTTTTGCTCTCTAAATTTTTTATAGTATTCTGCCCGTTGCTTTCTACTCGTTTTATCCGTAATTACCGCGCATTCTTGTCCTTGCGACTCAAAATAATCAGCATAGATTTTACCTACTTTTCTGGAAGGAACAAAGCCTATAGTATGTAAATGTTTGTATTTTTGCCATTCCTCCCACACCTTTTGAGGTGTCGCAATGTCTACAATTAATTCGCATTGTGTAACACTATAGTCTTTTATTTTTTTATCTTCGCTGATTTGTTGTCTAATTTTTCCTGTAGGTAGACTTTCTAAACAAAAAACTTTATATGGTGTAAGATATCCAGCCTCAATTAATTCTCGTGTTGTACAAACTTGATGCAATTTCCACTTGCCACCAAACCTTTGACCATCCATTCTCCAGGGTGTTGCAGTTAATGCCACTTGTTGAGCATTTGAGGCATTTTCTTTAATTACTTTTTCGGTATCTTCCCGAAACAATGTTAAATGTCCTTCATCCCACATTATTAAGGATGGGGAGAAGGGTAAAGTTTTTCTAGCTTCAATCGTTTGAGCCATTGCAATTACTACGCGGCAACTTCTTAAAACCTTCCACTTGTCCTTTCCCCTATCATCCGAACTATAAGCCGGACGAATCGGTCTATCCCCTGCCAT
>JBCDGY010000436.1:0-1570 GCA_039414375.1 Bacteroidota bacterium
AACCAGTGCCCGGAAACAGGTGCCATTGTCGCCTGTGCCAATATTGATTTCACGTTACACCCTGGAGAAGTGTTGGGTATTGTGGGTGAAAGTGGTTCAGGTAAAAGTACGTTGGTAAAACTGCTGTACTTTGACCTGAACCACTTTCACCCACAATACCCAACACTTCTCCAGGGTGTAACGTGAAATCAATATTGGCACAGGCGACAATGGCACCTGTTTCCGGGCACTGGTTAGAATTGAATAATGGGCCTGTTTTATCCAAAGTGTTAACGGAATGCTCACCATAAATCTTGGTCAGGTTCTCAACCTTTAAAAGCCATTCTTTGTTATCCATCATTAATTCTTGTTAAAGGTTTTTTCAATTTTTTCGGTGAGGTATCGATTCACCCATTGTATAGGCCTTTCTTTCTCCTTGATTTGATTCATAAAATCACTGTCATTGACCACATGGGTTGTTTTTCCATCAGAGCCATACAGCTCATCTAAAAAGGCAATCTGTTCCCCAGTGATCTCACATTTCAATCCCTCGAACTGCTCAATCTTAAATTTGACGTCTTCAAACTCCAACGGCTCGACGGTGGTGTGTGGTGGCACGGCATACAAACGCTTTTCCCGACCTGCACCAAATAGATATAGGCATTCAGCGTCACTTAGGTTGGGGATGTCACAACGTGGAATGGGCGATGGCGACATTACATAACGTCCGTTCACTTTTACGGGATAACCTGCACCTCGCATGATATCTCCAAAACGTACGAACGATTCATACAGGGAAACCCACATTTTGGCATAATCAGCCTCGGCGTGCATTTCTCGTGTTTTCTTCTCGTAGCGCTCCACACCACGTAAAGGTTCCGGTTGGGGTACCTGAAAAATCATGATTTGGTGGGCTTTCAACTCTTCTTCTGTAATCCGATGACGTGTTTGAATTAGCGTTGCCTTTGAGGTCTCAAAAGTGGTATCACAATCGGTGGTGTTTTTTACGAAATCCCTGAGGTTGCAAGCATTTACACTGGCATCACTACCTTGGTCGATAATCTTAAATGTATCCTCTTTTCCTATTAATGAGAGGGTAATGTGCAGTCCCCCAGTGCCCCAACCACGGGCGATGGGCATTTCAGGAGAGGAGTAAGGTACTTGATACCCCGGAATACAGACCGCCTTTAAGAGTTTGCGCCGAATTTCTTTTTTCGTTCTTTCATCAATAAACGCGTAGTTAAACTGTCTGTGGAATTTTTTTTCTTCTACCATGATTAAATAAGATCGTCGTTAACTTGTTGCAAAACACCATTGGCTTTCACTGCTTCCTTTTTTTCCTCCTCGGATGCTTTATCTCGTTTTACAGCTTTACGCAGATTGCTAAGCCCAGATTGGAAGGTAACATAGTGCGGTAATTTTAGGTGATTTGTAAATCCTAATGATTCAACACCCTCAGTGTGGTACAACACGAACTCTTGGTCATTGGCCGGTGCATTGTTTCCTGGTATACGCATGGCCCTGTCCAAAATTCCCATACAAATGCCTTTGGTTTCATTTTGACCAAAACACAATCCGTAACCAATGGAAT
>JBCDGY010000437.1:0-1554 GCA_039414375.1 Bacteroidota bacterium
ACTCATTAGCCTGAAAGGATTCTCCAATACCCTGAATCGCTCCGCCACCTTTAGGTAAGGAGACTTGAGTTGCCGAAATCTTGGTATTTTCCACAGTAGCGCACCTCGTGTAACTGCGATAAAGTTATTAAACCTAATACTTTTCTAAGCGTATTCACACAATTCAACGGTGGCATCAGTATATATACTAGGTATTTTAAATATAAAGAATCTTAAATTATTTTTTTTCAAATGAATCATTGACTAATTTATAGACATTTTTGAGGTTTCGGAGTAAGTGTTGAATGATTATTGCTTGCATTTTTACAAATTCGGTAAACCAAGAAGCTTTTGAGAAGGCTTGCAATGTGGGCATCTCAGCAAAATAGTAAGATACTATACAATCATTTAAGTACTCACGCAAAATAATTTGTATGATGAAAAAAAATTCGCACATTGGAAAAGGAGGCTCTTGCTCCCTCGTCTCAGTAAAACCTAGCGGATACAAGCGACCTTTCTTTTACATACATGGTGCGGATGGCCACACTATAGATACTGCGTTGGGACGATGTATCGATCCCCAACGTCCCTTTTATGGAATACGAGCAGTAGGAGGAGATGGACAAGGAGTTCCCCATACTTATATAGAAGAGATGGCGGCTTACTACATTCAAGAAATACAAACCGTTCAGCCTGAAGGTCCCTATCTTTTAGGCGGTCGCTGTATGGGTGGGAATATTGCTCTTGAAATGGCTCAACAGCTAAAGAAACGCGGTCAGAAAGTTTTGTTAGTGGTTATGGTAGATAGTCCAAAACCATTGCTCACAGAAGAAGAGAAAGTTGAGTATCAGAACGCAGTAGCCCGCGTACAAATGAGGTGGAGAGGAAAGTTGATAAACAACAACTTCGATTTCAGATCAATTGAGATTGACTTCAACCCCAAAGTTTTTGAGTATAACCTCCAGATTCCAGCCAATCATGTACCACAGATATACTCAGGACGGGTGGTTTACTTTGCTGCTCAGGAGAAGAGTAAAGATTCTTTCATTTCTGAGCTATTGCAACCTGATGCTTGGAATCGTTGGGTTATCAACGGAGTTGAAGTTTATGAGGTTCCCGGAGATCACTTATCGATGACCAAAGAACCTAATGTTCATGTTTTAGCAGAAAAATTAAGTACCTGCTTAGATCGAGCAGAATGTGAAAAGGAAAAAACAAATAACAACGGAGAACAGCTTAGTTCTAAGCTTGGCATGAATCAGGAACTTGAAGAAAAAGGATATAAGGTTATTGATTTTATTCGTGCAGATGAAGTACAAAGTCTTCTTAAGTTCTATTGCGAAAACCCAATCCCCAAAGATTTACTAGAGCCTGTTGTATCTGCTACCTTATGTAGTTCTGACTTATCCTATCGTCAACAAGCTACTCAAGAAATTAAAAAATTCTTATTCCAAAATTAGAGGTTTTATTTCCTAATCACAGAGCGGTCGTTTTTTCTTTTATTAAAAAAAGTATAGATAAGTTTTAAGGTAACATAAAAATGCATAAAGACAGGTCTTTTTAAGATGAAAAAAA